>JAIKWA010000121.1 GCA_024685135.1 Saccharofermentans sp. | reverse complement strand
TATCGACCGTAAGGAAGTTGAGAGAGGCCAGGTTATCGCTAAGCCCGGCACAACAACACCTCACACAAAGTTCACAGGCCAGGTTTACGTTCTTACTAAGGAAGAGGGTGGCCGTCACAAGGCATTCTTCACAGGTTACCGTCCTCAGTTCTACTTCAGAACAACAGACGTTACAGGCGTTATCAAGCTTCCTGACGGCACAGACATGTGCATGCCCGGTGACCACGTAACGATCGAGGCTGACCTCATCACTCCTATCGCAATGGAGCAGGGCCTTAAGTTCGCTATCCGTGAGGGTGGCCACACAGTAGGCGCTGGTACAGTAGCTACTATCATCGAGTAATTCGATAACTAAGCTAATCCAAGCAATCAAAGGAACTGTCTCTTATGAGGCAGTTCTTTTGCTTTCCCGGGGCGCTCTTAAGACAAAAGTACATATTTTGTACGCGAAATGGGAAATCACGTATTTTAAATGTAACAAATCAGGAAAAGTGATATATCCAGTACGTGAAATGCCTTTTCGCGTATTAAATATCAACTGTTACACAAGGTTAATTAAATTTTTTTGATTTGTTCACATTATGTGTCATCGATTCATGCTATTGTAATATCGTCAGTTAGTCTAAACATATCCAAAAACACAAGGGGAGTAGGAGGTATTTGCCATGAAACAGAAAAAGAATCTTTTAAAACGGCTTCTTGCTGTCGGTACAACGGCAGCGATGATCGCAGGAGCAATGTCTTTCGGCGTTTTCGCTGATGGCGAAGTCAAGCAGTATGATAAGAGCGAATATGTCGGTTATTGTGTTTCGCCTAGAGGTTATAACATTTACGGCTTAAACAACAAAACGGCGATCCAAACAACATATGGTGATAACTATAGTGCTGACCCTGAAGTCACAGGTTTTGTAGGACGCGGATATAGAACTACTCTTAAGGTCGGTGGATCGCAGATCGATACCTTAAATGGTTTCGCATTCGGCACCCCATTCAGCGTAGGAGATGTCAGTGCCACGATCACTGCAGACATCGATTCTACCGGAAAAGCCGTAATCGTCACATATTCTGTAACCAATAACGGTACCAGCAATCAAACTGTTCAGATCGGAACGAGAGCTGACTGCCAGATTGGTGAAAATGATAATGCTCCTGTAAGATCTACAGGTAATGGATTGTCAATGATATCCGGCACTAATAAGTTTTACCTCATTCCAGGCGGTGGCAATTTTACTACCAGATATGCGGGTGACCTTGGCTACGCTTCCGAATTTGCTGATGGAATAGATGAGAGTTTTACAGGTGACAGCGGTTTTGCATGGTCATGGACTTTGGATGTTCCGGCAGGTGGAACCGTAACAAGAACAGCTTATCTTGCAGCAGGCGAAGAACTGTCAACATATACGCTTGCATTTGACGGTAATGGCGGAACCGGTACCATGGATCCTTGTGATTATATTTCAGGTGTCAGCATCGATCTTCCGGATAATGAGTTTACCAGAGACGGTTATGAGTTCAAGGGCTGGGCAACCAGTGCAGATTCAACGACAGCAGATTATCAACCTGACGGTCAGATCACACTCACAGCTGATACGACATTATATGCTGTATGGGCTAAAGCGACCTGTAAACTGTCATTTGATGCCAATGGCGGTTCGGGCACAATGGCAGCTGTCGATATTACATCCGGCACGGCAACACCGATCCCTGCAAACACATTCACAAGAGACGGTTATGAGTTCAAGGGCTGGGCAACCAGTTCCGGATCAACAACTGTTGCTTATGCAGATAAAGCATCAATAACAATTACAGCTGATACAACACTGTATGCAGTATGGGCTGAGGTCAAGGCAACGGAAGCACCTGTTATCAGCGCCGGTGATTCACACCTTCAGGATGATGGCGATACACCTGTGAAGATCGATCAGGCGACCGGCACTATTACATTAGGTACAACAGGTCAGAGCAAGAGACTCGAGCAGATCATGCTCGACATCACAAATAATTCTCCTTATGCCGGCAGTCTCGAGTACAGAGTACATGTTCAGGATAAGGGCTGGCTGGATTGGACAGAGGCTGGTAATCCTACAGGCTCAACAGGACAGTCAAGACGTATCGAAGCAGTTGAGATCCGTCTTACAGGCGAACTCGCAGAGCACTATTCCGTTGAGTATGCAGCTCACGTTCAGGATTACGGCGATGCACAGGGCTGGGTAAGAGACGGCGCTATGGCAGGTACTACAGGTGAATCCAGAAGACTCGAACAGCTCCGGGTAAGGCTCGTTCCCCGCGATGCAAGCATCACATCTACTGTTAACTACAGAGTTCACTCTCAGGATATAGGCTGGGAATCTGAATGGTCTTCCGGCGGCGCTATGTCAGGCACAACAGGTCAGAGCAAGAGACTTGAAGGCATAGAGATCTATATTGGCGGAACACAGTACGCAGGCGGTATCAGGTATAGGACACACATCCAGGATAGTGGTTGGGAGTCCGGCTGGACAACCAACGGCGAGCTTAGCGGAACCCAGGGTAAGTCTAAGAGACTTGAAGCTATCCAGATCGAGCTCACAGGCGAGATGGCTGAACACTACGATGTATATTACAGAACACACGTACAGGATATCGGTTGGATGTCATGGGCATGCAACGGAGAATCTTCCGGAACAGCAGGAAGATCTGCAAGACTCGAAGCTATCCAGATCGTGCTCGTACCTAAGGGAGCAGGAGCACCCGCCGACAACTACAAGGGTGTTACATCTGATGATACAAGAGCATTTGTACAGGGATAATAATCTAAAGTCCTTACAACTAAACAAACAACGGAGACCGGCTCAGATGAGCCGGTCTCTGTCATGTGACAAGGGGACAGGCCCTTTGTCACGTCACTTCTTATCTCCCGCGAAGTACCTTGTAAGGACTGAGATGATGTAAGGCTTCTCGCCGTTGATCTCGCTGTTTATCATAAAGAAGTATGCGATAAGGATCGCAAACGTTGCGATGGCAAGTACTGTGAGGGGCAGGATGTCCAGGCCTATCAGATAGTACAGATAGGTGAAATAAGATGTCAGTCTGAGTCCCAGATAAAGAGGCAGAGACTTCTTGTTTATAAAGCAATATACGAGTGCTATGGTCTCATAGAAGTAAGCGTAGCGGTCGTGCATGCAGGGAAGGAAGAAGATCGTAGTAAAAGTGAGGATAAGCGCAAGACGCAGGAGATCCTCTTTGGATGTAAGCGTCTTCTTGCGGCACAGATAGCAGCCCGTAAGCCCGACTGTAAGGATAGTAAACAGAGCGATCTGTATCTTGTAGAAACCTGCGATATCTCCGAGAGAGAACACATAACCGTTGAGGAATATAGCCCAGAAACCCGGGTAGTTCTCGTAGAGCAGATAGGACTCGTCTGTCTGCGCGGTATAGAAGGTTATTGCGTTCATGAAGCTTCCGCCTGCGATCACATGAGGGATGGCAGAGACGAAGAGCATGAGGGGGATAAGGAGCAGATAGTATAAGTGGAACTTATTCTTCTTAGCCTTGAACTTAAACATATAAAGGAAGCCCACGAAGGGGAATAAGAAGAATATCTGAAGCTTAAATGCGAGCGCCATACCGAGGCAGATGCACATAAGAGGATATTTCTCCTTGAGGGCAAAGGTCAGGGCGAGAATGGCAAAAGTGATGTAGATGGAATCACACTGAGCCCATACTGCAGAATCCATTATTACCACGGGGGAGAATACTATAGCTGCATATGCTATGGATGCCTTGAGCTTGCTGCTTGTTATCGTATATACCAGATAGCCCGTTGAAAGGCCCAGGGTATAGTCGAATATTATGGATAAGATCTTATAAGCGGTTATGGGACTTATTGGGAATAAGGTAAAGCAGGCTATCAGGAACTGATATGCGAGGTTATAGTTACCTACGGTTGTCCCTATGCCTTTAAGCCCTCCGTTGGCGAGGATCTCTTCGTACCAGGGGATAAGATAGTCCCAGCCGTCGTCAGATACGAACCCTAAGAAGGGGAGACGGACGGCAATGCCGATAAATGTAACAAACAGGCAGATAACCAATGGTATCAGCCTGTTTGCTTCTGAGTTTTCTTTAAGTCTGTTTTGTTCGCGCATCAGTCTACGGGAGGAACGATCATATCATCCGTTTCTTCTGTTACTTCAGGTACTTCGGCGGGTGCTTCAGCGGGTGCTTCTGCAGGCGCTTCTGCAGGAGTCTCTACCGGAGCAGCGGGAGTTTCAACAGTCTTGGGAGCCTGATTCTTGAGCTCTTCAGCTGCTCTTGCCTTCTCTTCTGCGATGCGTGCTTCTTCTTCAGCCTGCTGAGCTGCGAGAGCGGCTTCCTCTTCTGCCTTCTTGGCAGCAGCGATCGCTTCTTCTAACTTCTTGCGTGCAGCCTCGGCTCTCTCTTCTGCCTTCTTGGCAGCAAGTCTAGCCTCTTCTTCGGCCTTGATGGCAGCCTGACGTGCTTCCTCTTCAGCCTTCCTTATGGCAGCTTCCTCAGCTTCCTTCCTTGCCTGTGCAGCAGCCTCTTCTGCCTTGTTAGCTTCATCCAAAGCTGCAGCGGCCTCTTCCTCTGCCTTGACTACGGAAACCTTGGCACGCTCTTCAGCCTTCTCACATGCTACGAGTGACTTCTCTGCAGAACCGAGCTTGCCCAAGAGAGCCTCTTCTTCCTTCTTCTTAGCCTCTGCGACCTGCTCTTCCTGCTCGGCTTTTGCCACTGCTTCCTTGTAAGCAGCTTCTGCTTCAACGGCAAGCTGTCTTGCGTCCTGGGCAGCCTTTGCAAAGGCTTTTGTCTCTTCGCCGGCAGCCTGGACCTGAACCTTGAGGTCTTCTATGTTCTTGAGTGCGGCAGCATGTGCCTCTTCAGTCTTTGTTACCTGATTACGAGCCTCCTGTGCCTTAACCTCAGCTCTTTCAGCTTTGGCCTTAAGGGAGTTGGCCTTATCTATTGAGATCTGAGCTGCTGACTTGGGGTCCT
>JAIKWA010000108.1 GCA_024685135.1 Saccharofermentans sp. | reverse complement strand
CCGCCCTTACAGGGGATTCCGATAACCGGAAGGATAGTGTTAGCGGCAAGTACGCCTGACAGGTGTGCTGCAAGACCGGCTGCACCGATGATAACGCCGAAGCCGTTATCCTCTGCTTCTCTTGCGAGCTTTATCGCACGGTCGGGTGTCCTGTGGGCAGATGCTACTCTTACCTCATACTCGACACCGAACTTGTCCATCATATCGAAAGCTTTTTCCAAGATCGGGAAATCCGAATCGGATCCCATGACTACCAATACCTTACCTGCCATTTTTGCCCTCTTTTCGAAAATAGATTATTCATCTTCCTGCGACCATCCGAGTCGCTTAAGAACCCTGTAATATTCGGTAGTTCCCCATTCGTACGGCTTGGGACAGAAGTCGTTGCCGGGCCTTGTTGAAGTCTGCGAATAAGGAATTACGTTCAGTTTATAGTCTACGCAAGAAGTGCCCTCTGAGTCCATAAGAAATTCGCATTGAATTATAACCGAATCGGGGTCACTTAATGATATATTTCCACCAAAACAAAAGTTCGATAAGGAATAGCATATATATTTGCCGTTATAGACCTCTATGGGCTGGAGTCTGTGGGGGTGGCTTCCGATAACGATGTCAGCTCCCGCATCTATGAGCCTGTGAGCCTGACTTGTCTGGGCCGAGGTCTGTGTATAGGTGCCCTCAACTCCCCAGTGGCAGGATGCGATAATTATGTTCGCGCCCTCTTCCTGAAGATAGCTTATCGCAGTAAGGCCCTTGTCTATCGAAGAGTTATTTGCAAGCCCGAACATGCCTATCCTTACGCCGTTAGCCGTCTCATAGATAGCAGCATCGTTCTGATCGCTCCAGACTATGCCGTATTCTTCAAGGTTCTCCTTGGTCTCGGTAAGACCTTCCTCAAGGAAATCCCTTGTGTGGTTGTTTGCAAGATTTACGCATTCAACAGAAGCCCTTGTAAGCATCTCGAGATCTTCGGGATTCATGCCGAATACAAACTGCTTATCTGCATGTGATGTGTTATCCGTTACCGCGCACTCGAGATTTACGAGAGTCATGTCGTCATTTTCAAATATCTCTTTGCAGTTCTGGAAACAATAATCCATATCGCCGTTTACGACGGAATCGAAGTTATTGCTTGCTGTGGAATGTACATGCTGTGTGAGAGTTACGTCGCCCGTAAAGGATACTAATACTGTCTTGGGCGTAGGTGAAGGTGTAGGCGATGCAGGTTCTGTCGATCCTGATGCTTCAGAAGGTTCAGCCTCTGTTATCTCGGTCTCGCTTACGGTATCGAGTACCATCGTAGTATGCTCTGATTCCTGACCGGGAGCATTATTGCAGCTGCAAACTGCTATTAGAAGCGCGCTGAGCAAAGTTAAAATCAATGCCCCTTTGAACCTGAAAGTCATAACCTTACACATAACCTCGAAAAGAATAAGAACATTATATCAAAAAGACCGCTCATCATAGCGGTCTTTTCGATTAAATATAATTTATTTTTATTAAATCTTCGGACAATTGGCAAGAGACTTAGCGATCTCGTCATCTGTGGGGATGTAATCGTCCATAACCTTGTCGTTGTACTTCTCGTATGCAACGAGGTCGAAGTAGCCTGTACCGGTAAGACCGAATACGATGTTCTTTGCTTCGCCTGTCTCCTTGCACTTAAGAGCCTCGTCGATAGCAACCTTGATGGCGTGTGAACTCTCAGGTGCAGGAAGGATACCTTCGACTCTTGCAAACTTGACTGCTGCGTCGAATACATCTGTCTGCTTTACGGAAGTAGCTCTGATAAGGCCTTCGTCATAGAGCTCGGATACGATGGAACTCATGCCGTGATATCTGAGACCGCCTGCGTGGTTAGCAGCGGGCATGAAGCCTGAACCCAATGTGTACATCTTAGCCAGAGGACAAACCTTACCTGTATCGCAGAAGTCATATACATAGCTTCCTCTTGTAAGTGAAGGACATGAAGCAGGCTCAACCGCAATGATGTCGTACTTAGCTTCGCCTCTTAACATCTCGCCTGCGAAGGGAGAGATAAGACCGCCTAAGTTGGATCCGCCGCCTGCGCAGCCGATGATCATGTCAGCCTTGATGCCGTACTTATCGAGTGCTGCCTTGGTCTCAAGACCGATAACGGACTGATGGAGCAATACCTGATTGAGTACTGAACCCAATACATATCTGTAGCCTTCCTGAGTTGTTGCAGCTTCAACAGCCTCAGAGATAGCGCAACCGAGTGAACCGTTTGTACCGGGGAACTCCTCGTTGATCTTGCGGCCGATATTGGTATTCATTGAAGGAGAAGGTGTAACGGAAGCACCGTAAGTCCTCATGACCTCGCGGCGGAAAGGCTTCTGCTCATATGAAACCTTAACCATGTAAACCTGGCAATCGAGACCGAAGTATGCTGTTGCCATTGAAAGGGCTGTACCCCACTGACCTGCACCTGTCTCTGTGGTAACACCCTTGAGGCCCTGCTTCTTGGCATAATATGCCTGAGCGATAGCTGAGTTGAGCTTGTGGGAACCTGATGTGTTGTTACCCTCGAACTTGTAGTAGATGTGAGCAGGTGTACCGAGCTCCTTCTCGAGACAATATGCTCTTACGAGCGGAGAAGGTCTGTACATCTTATAGAAATCAAGGATCTCTCCCGGGATGTCGAACCACTTTGTATCGTTATCTACTTCCTGGTTGGAAAGCTCCTCGCAGAAGATAGGATAAAGGTCACTTGCCTTGAGCGCTTCACCTGTACCGGGGTTAAGAAGCGGAGCAGGCTTTTGCTTCATGTCAGCACGGACATTGTACCAAGCGGAAGGGATCTCACTCTCGGAAAGATAGATCTTGTAGGGAATTTCAGCCATAGTGTTTAATCTCCTTAATGTAATTACGCGCATATTATAAACATTATTCGTCAATTGCTCAATTATTTATTTAAGACACTAAAGTTTTCCGTTAACTTTGAAACCCACCCAAAAGCCCTAAGCTGTACCTTTATATGTTAAAATCTGTTACCAAAACAAATATATGAAGGCAAAACATGAAGACTCACGATTTTTACTACGATCTTCCGGAAGAACTCATAGCTCAAGTGCCCCTTGAAGACAGGTCTGCTTCAAGGCTCCTCATATTGGACAAGAATACAGGCGAGACTATAGACGGACACTTTACGGATATAACAAACTATCTTACTAAAGGTGATGTACTCGTGATCAATAACACGAGAGTCATCCCCGCAAGGCTTCTCGGTGTCAGGGCCGATACTTCAAGCCCTGTTGAGCTTCTTCTCCTCAAGCGATTGGACGATACGCATTGGGAGACCCTTGCCCGTCCCGGCAAGAAGGTCAAGGAAGGAAGACGTTTCGTTTTCTTAAAAGACGAGCTCGAAGCCACCTGCGAAGGTGTCCTCGAGAACGGTAACCGTATAATCAATTTTGAGTTCTCAGGCATCTGGGAGGAAGTCCTCGATAAGGCAGGTACTGTCCCCCTCCCTCCTTATATCCACGAGAAGCTGGATAACCCCGAGAGATATCAGACGGTATATTCCAAGACTACGGGCTCTGCTGCAGCACCTACTGCAGGTCTTCACTTTACGGATGAACTCTTGAAGAAGATCTCCGATATGGGCGTTGAGATAGCAGAGCTCACCCTGCATGTGGGCCTCGGTACCTTTAGACCGGTCAAGGCTGATTCGATAGAAGATCACGAGATGCACTCCGAGTGGTACGACTTCCCCGAAGATGCTTCGAAGATAATAAGGAGAGCAAGAGCCGAAGGCAGGAGGATAATCTCCGTAGGTACTACTTCAACGAGAACATTAGAGTCCGTTGCCATGTCAGATCCCGAGATGAACCCTCATTCAGGCTATACCAACATCTTCATATACCCGGGTTATGAATTCAAATGCGTCGATTCTCTCATTACGAATTTCCATCTTCCCGAATCAACACTTATAATGCTCGTATCTGCACTTGCAGGAAGAGAGAACGTACTTAATGCCTATAAGCATGCCGTCGATGAGAGATACCGTTTCTTCTCCTTCGGCGACGCGATGTTTATCACAGACTTAAATAGCGGAAGGAAATGATATGTCTGAATTCCCTGTCTACTACGAACACATACACACATGCAAGCAGACCGGAGCAAGACTCGGAAGAGTCCACACGCCTCACGGTTCATTCATGACACCGGCCTTTATGCCTGTCGGAACCCAGGCTTCCGTCAAGGGCATGAGTCCCGAGGAAGTAGCAGGCATGGGAGCAGGGATAATCCTGTCTAATACATATCACCTCTGGCTCAGACCCGGCTCACCTATAGTAAGGAATGCCGGCGGGCTTCATAAGTTCATGAACTGGAAGGGCGCAGTCCTTACAGACAGCGGCGGATTCCAGGTATTCTCACTCGCCCGTCCCAAGGATATAACAGAGGAAGGCGTTAAGTTTAGATCACATATAGACGGCAGAAAGCTTCTTCTCACACCCGAGAAGTCCATGGAGATCCAAAACGATCTGGGCTCTGATATCATGATGGCTTTCGATGAATGCTGCCCCTACCCTTGTGATCACGACTATGCCGCAAGGTCTCTTGGAAGAACGACAAGATGGCTCGAGCGCTGTATAGCAAGCCATAAGAGGACTGAGGATCAGGCTCTTTTCGGAATAATACAGGGATCTATGTACGAGGACTTAAGGAAGATAAGTGCGGAGCAGATAACATCTTTTGACCTCCCGGGCTTTGCGATCGGCGGAATATCCGTAGGCGAGCCCAAGGACCTGTTCCTCAAGATGATAGACTGCACTGTTCCCCTTATGCCCGAGGACAAGCCGAGGTATCTGATGGGCGTCGGCACCCCCGATTACCTCATTGAGGGTTCTTTAAGAGGCGTTGATATGTTCGACTGCGTGCTCCCCACGAGAATGGGAAGACACGGCACCATCTTGACCGACCACGGCAAGAGGATCATCAGAGACAAGTGCTTTGCCGAAGACTACGGTCCGATGGATCCCGAGTGCGATTGCTATGCCTGCAAGAACTATTCGGCAAGCTATGTAAGACACCTTATCAAAGCAAACGAGATGTTTGGCTTAAGGCTTTGCACATACCACAACATCTACTACCTGTTAAAGCTTATGGAGCGTGTAAGGCAGGCTATAGCTGACGACAGCTTAGGTGATTTCAAGGAAAGCTACTATAAGACTTATTACGGCAATTAAGCCTTGACCTTAAGAGTCAGGGCCGTAAGGTTACCGCAGGTGAGCTCATTTATGTCGGAGATCCTTCTGACCATATAGTTCATCCATTCAGAGCTGTTCTCGGCAACAAGAGCATCGGCGATTATCGCTTCATCGCTCAGATTACCTATGAAGTTATCCGTTCCGCAGACGATACGGTCACCTGCGTTAAGCCCGAAATATCCGTTAGGAAGAAGCCTCATCTCACCGCCCATAACGATCTTGGCGGATACTCCCCCGTATTTGCTGCACTCTACGGATTCATTCTTTATCCTAAGGAGCATATACTGGGCATCCTTGGGCATCCTGTCAAAAACGAGTTTATCGAGCTTATCGAATTCGAGCTGAACCTCATCGCCGGCAAAGACTTTGCTTAGCACATTAAGCGCTTCACCTGCTCCATCTTCCATGCCCGAGCCGTACAATACGGCAAAAGTCATCGAGGGCACGATCGACAGGAAGATCGCATCCTTATATTCATCACGGCCGCCGTTATGTTTGAACTGATAGTACTCGATCATATAAACGAACGCTCCATCTTGATCACGATACCTGTGTAGTTATCCTGCCTCTTATTCTTCTTATTGCGCACAGCGTATTTAAGACGCTCTGCCGAGGTCCTTGCGCTGGTCTGCGGATTGACATATTTATAGAGCTTCTCGAGAGGGATGGTATCGGTAACACCGTCTGAAGATACGATTATGATGTCATCTTCATAGATACGCATCGGACTCTTGGAATATAAGACCTTGCAATCGTAATTGCCTAAGAAGTTTATAAGTCCCCTGGCCCTGTTATCGGTATAAGCATCTCTTGTGGTCATATTGCCTTCAGCCATCTTCTGGATTATTGCCGATACATAGTTCTGCTTCTGGTTCAAAAGAGTAGCTTTGCCGTCCCTTATGAGGATGATGTTACTGTCTCCCAAACTGAAGAAATGCATGTGGTTATCCTTGATATGCACGAGGACCAAAGTAGCGCCGCTGCCGAGCTTATACTTCTCATAGACCTTATCTGAGATATCCTTTATCACTTCTACTGTGGATTCGGGATCTTCAAAGCTATACGGATAACTCTCCTTCAAGGAATGCGTGGTAAACTTCGATACGACCTCGCCGTCAGGAAGACCGCCCATGCCGTCAGATACGCAAGCTATAAGACCGTTATCGACATAGTCTGTCATAGGAGAGATATAGAAGGCATCCTCCTGCTTCTCCCTCTTTCCTGTCTCGAGGAAATATGAGATCTCGGGAAGAAGGAAATCGTCGCCCTTAGCATCGATCTTCTTCTTGTACTTGATGACGTTGATAAGGATGAGTACAGCGATATAGAAGAAAGATAAGACCGCAATAACAAACAGCACTCCGGCAGTGCCAATCAGCTCGGACATCCTGTCTGTTAATAGCGTAAAATCAATCATCTGTCAGCTCATCATCTGATATAGGGGCCTGTTCACTTTCACTGTCATCTTCCTTAACGCCCGGCATAAACCTGTGGAGCAGAGAGCCCGTATAGTATGCATTGAGATAATGCATGGCGCCAATTACGATAAAGAAGTATAGGAATACGTAAAGACCTACCGTAAGGTAAGACGTATACATCAAGAGTACGAACGGGATAACGATAAACACGATTATGTTGAGGAGTATCATAGCCATGCTCGGTCCAAAGCTCAAGATAAAGAAGAGGAAAGCATTCTTATAGATAAGATTAAGCTTCAGTTCCCTTGATACGATAACCTGATATACGACGTTCTGAACAAAAGCAAAGAAGACTAAGAATACTATGAGCAAAGTAGATAATAACCAACCGGCCTTGCCGCCCATGTTCATATAGAAGCCGAGAGCAAAAAGTACTATGGCTGTAACGGCCAGAGATACCAGCATGGCAACTGTGCCCTGCTTCCAGTTCTTCTTAACGCCTGTCTTAAAGTCCTCTAAGACAGATACGAACTCCTGTCTTCTTAAGTTCCTGTATATCTGATGGAAGCCTGTCTGGAATGGACCGATACAGATAAGACATGTGGATACAAAAGCCATTACGAAGAATACTACAAGGAAGAAATAGACCTGGTATGCTGCATCTTCAGCAGTAAGCTCATTACCTAATGAAGCATTGCCGTATACTCCCTGACTTACCCAGTACTGAACGAAGTTATTAACCTCGAGCATAGGGCTTATACGCGGCATGAATATAAGCGTATAAATATATGCGATGATCATAGAGGGAATATTGAAGATAACAAAGAGCATATTTGTGCTCATGATCTTCAGGATGTGCGTCCAAAGCGAGCTGAAGAACGTAAAGACCGGACCGTGCTCTACTTCAACATAATCTACATCAGCTTTCTCTTTCTTCTTGAATAAAGACATTACTTACTCCTTAATCTGTCGATATCACCCGCCAAAGCAGTGATCTGCTCAAGAGATCTCGCGGCGAAGGCTTCATTCCTGTCCTTCTTGCCGGTCTTGCCTCTGAACTTACCCGGTACAGGCTGGCAGATACCGAAGTTGGCGTTCATGGGGACGAATTTCTTGAGGTTGCTGTCAGAGACATAAAGAGCCATCGCTCCTATTACTGTCTCCGCATCCGGGGCCTTCTCAAGCTCGAGGCCCAAACATCTGAGCGAAGCATAAAGGCCTGCAAGGAATCCGGATGCCGTTGATTCGATATAACCCTCAACGCCCGTGATCTGTCCTGCAAAGAAGATATCCTCATTGCTTCTTAAAGAGTACCTTGAAGTAAGGCACTTGGGAGAATTGAGATATGTATTGCGGTGCATTACTCCCATCCTGTAATACTCGGCATTCTCAAGTCCGGGTATCATACCGAATACACGCTTCTGTTCAGGCCACTTGAGCCTGGTCTGGAAGCCTACCAAGTTATACATGGTCTTGCCCCTGTCATCCTGACGGAGCTGAAGACATGCATAAGGCTCCTTGCCTGTCCTGGGGTCTATGAGACCTACGGGCTTAAGAGGACCGAATCTCATCGTATCCTCTCCCCTTCTTGCCATGACCTCAATGGGCATACAGCCTTCGAAAACGATCTCCTTGTCAAAGCCCTTGACCTCAGCCTGCTCGGCAGTGACGAGCTCGTTCCTGAACGCTATATACTCTTCCTTGTTCATGGGGCAATTGATATAGTCATCTCCGCCCTTACCGTATCTCGAAGCCTTGAACGCCTTGGTCATATCGATGGAATCGTATGTGACTATAGGTGCTGCGGCATCGAAGAAATGAAGGTCGTCTGCGCCTGTGAGCTCTCTTATCTTCTCATAGAGCTTGCCGTCTGTAAGAGGACCTGTTGCGATAACGGTAATACCCTCAGGGATATCAGTTACCTCTTCTGCAATTACATTGATCAGGGGATTGTTCCTGATAGCAGATGTTATATATCCCGAGAACTCTTCTCTGTCTACTGCAAGCGCGCCGCCTGCGGGAACGCTTGAGTTATCGGCAGCCTTCATTATGAGAGAATCGAGCCTTCTGAGCTCTTCCTTAAGAAGACCGATGGCATTAGATAATGCAGCTGCTCTTAAAGAGTTGCTGCATACGAGCTCTCCGAAATTCTCGGAATGATGTGCAGGAGAGAAATTCTTAGGTTTCATCTCGTAGAGATTAACCTTGATGCCGAAGGAAGCTATGAGATTTGCAGCTTCGCTTCCTGCAAGACCTGCACCAATAACATTTATCGTACTATCAGGCATCAGACTTCTTCCTCTTGTTTGTTATGCAATCCTTGTTGGAGCACTTGGGATAAGCCTTCTTGCCGTAGTGCTTGAGCACCATATAAGCGCCGCACTCAGAGCAGAACTTGCCTTCAACGGGAAGATCCCATGAGATGAAATCACACTCGGGATCAGAGCCCTTCTTGTCGCAGGTATAGAAGACCTTACCTCTGTACTTCTTGGATCTGTGAGAGATAAGACCGCTGCCGCACTTAGGGCACTTACCCTTAGCCTGGACTTCGATGTTCTTGGTGAAATTACATGTCGGGAAGTTTGAGCAAGCGATGAACTTACCGTATCTTCCGTCCTTGATAACGAGCTCCTTACCGCACAGCGGGCACATCTCGCCCGTCTTCTCGGGAACGATCTCGATCTTTGCGATGGAATCCTGAGCTGCCTTGAGCTGCTTATCGAATTCGGGATAGAAATCACTTAAGATATTCTCCCACTCTTCGCCGCCTTCCTCGACCTTATCGAGGGATGCTTCCATACCGGCCGTAAACTTAACATCTACGATCTCGGAGAAGTTGTCGCTTAACATATTGGTTACGAGCTTGCCCAGATCAGTGATCTTGATGGTCCTGCCTTCCTTCTCGATATACTGTCTGTCTAAGATGGTTGAGATGGTAGGCGCATATGTAGAAGGTCTGCCGATACCGTTCTCTTCCATTGCCTTGATGAGCGTAGCTTCAGTATAGTGCGGAGGAGGAGTGGTAAACTTCTGCTCGCCTGTTACATCGAGGTTCTTGAGCTCCTGGCCTTCTGTAAGCTCAGGGAGCTTGACCTTGGGGCTTTGCTCCTCTTCTTTGGTGTTATCTTCTGCAACATCAGCATAGAGAACGAGGAAACCCTTGAACTTAACGGTCTCACCTGTTGTCCTGAATACCTGTCTTCCGCAATGAGCTTCAACGGATACCGTATCTACCTTTGCAGATGCCATCTGTGTAGCGAGGAAACGGTCCCAGATAAGAGAATAGAGCTTGAACTGATCAGAAGAAAGGGATGACCTTATGGACATAGGATCGAGATCGAAGTGTGTAGGTCTTATAGCTTCGTGTGCGTCCTGAGCCGTATTCTTATTCTTATAGATCCTTCTGTAAGAAGATAAGTACTCCTTACCGAAGCGGTTTAAGATAAGCTCCTTTGCAGCTGCGTAAGCCTCATCTGAGATTCTTACGGAGTCTGTTCTGATATAGGATACGAGAGCTGTCTGGCCGGAGCCTGAGATTTCGACACCTTCGTAGAGCTGCTGGGCAACGGACATGGTCTTCTTAGATGAGAAGCCGAGTCTTCTGGATGCTTCCTGCTGCAATGTGGATGTCGTGAACGGCGGATAAGGCTTACGCTCCCTTGTGCCGCGCTTAACGGATGCGACACTGAAGGGCTGTCCCTTTACTTCGGACAGGACCGCATTGCAGTCTGCTTCGCATGTGAGCTTGTTCTTAACTGCCTTATCGCCCTCAAGTGTGCCGTAGTAGCTCATGAGGAACTTGTCTGATTTGAGGTTTGGTGTGAGAAGAGCCTTAACGAGCCAGTATTCTTCAGGCTTAAAAGCATCTATCTCGGCATCTCTGTCCATTACGATCTTTGTTGCGACGGACTGAACTCTTCCTGCAGAAAGGCCCTTACGGATCTTCTTCCAGAGGAGAGGTGACAACTGGTAACCTACCAGTCTGTCTAATATCCTTCTTGCCTGCTGAGCATTGGCAAGATTCATGTTGATGGGCTTGGGGTTAGCGATAGCTTCCTGGACAGCCTTCTTTGTGATCTCGTTGAATGTGATCCTGCAATTGGAATCAGGATCGATCTTAAGTACCTTGGCAAGATGCCATGCAATTGCTTCACCCTCGCGGTCAGGGTCCGTTGCGAGGTAGATCTCGTCTGCTGATTCAGCGAGCTTCTTAAGATCTCTTACAACCTTCTCCTTACCCTTCATGGTTATATAGAGAGGTTTGAAATTCTTATTTACATCAACTCCCAGATTACCTGAAGGCAGGTCTCTTATATGTCCGAGAGAAGCCGTTATCTGGTAATCAGAACCTAAATATCTTCCGATAGTCTTAGACTTGGCGGGAGACTCAACTATTACTAATTTTTTGCCCATGATCAATTCCTTTGCCTAACTTTTTGTAATCGCCTTATATATATAATTCATCATTATACAATTGTCAAAGTAAATTTTCCGTTCTCGTCATTTATAATCCCGGAACACTGCATGGACACAATAAGTCTGGATATTCTATAAAAAGGCAGCGCGATAACGCGGCAGAGCTCATCTATGTTCTTGGGGCCCATGGTGAGTTCATCCTTAATTATCACCTTCCATTCGTCATCTGACATAGCTTCAGGCTCAAGATCGGCCTTCTTGCGGCACCTTAAGATCTCAGATCCTCTGAAAGCGGAAGATACGGGCATAGCGGTATCGGCAAACAGCTCCGGACATTCAAGCCTCCTGTATAGTATTGCCTGCATAACATCGTCTATAACGTTGTCTGGGCTTAAAAGGACTGATGCTCCGTCAGCTAAGAGCTTCATTCCGCCCTTGGCATTGTCGTAGTAGATGCTGTTGGGGAGCACAAAGACATCTTTGCCCTGGCTTGCAGCAAAGGAAGCCGTATGTAAGGTGCCTGATATATCACCTGCCTCCATGATCATACAGCAATCTGAAAGGCCTGCGATAAGCCTGTTCCTCGAAGGGAAATACTGCCTTAAGACCTGCATCCCCGGAGGCATCTCGGATATAACGAGGCCTTTTACGCATAGCTCCTCATATAGATCTTTGTTCTCAGGCGGATATATTCTCTCGCATCCGCCTGCAAGGACCGCGATAGTACCACCCGGTTTATCTATGGCGCCATAGTGAGCACTCCTGTCAGTACCGAGGGCCATGCCCGAGACTATGGTTATCCCCTGTTTGCTTAGCTCGGAAGAAAACCTGTCAGCTGCATAAAGAGCATACTTGGAAGCTTCCCTCGAGCCTACGCAGCAAGCGCTCCCGCAAGTGTTCAGATGCGTTAGCAGTTCCCTTCTGCCCCTTGCAAAGAAAACCTGCGGCATCCCCGATTGCATCCTGAAGTTATAAGGATAGTCCTTATCTAAGGAGGATACCGTATATATGTTATTCTTCTGCATTATCTCATAATAGTTAGAAGCGACCTTCTTGATAACGCTCTCCTTGCTCACAAAGCTCTCTATCTTATCTGCAAGCGAGCTTCCCTTCTCTATCCCGAACCCGGAAAGGTCTTTGAACCTTCCAAAATCAGATAAGTCCCTATAGCTCGATATCACGCCTGAAGTTAGAAGTTTCTTTACTGTTCTGTAATCAACTTTGGTGGTAACCCTGATCGCAACATATATAAGATCAGCCATTACATTAGGATCGTCCATTTTCAAATCTCCTTCGGTCTGAACATACAGGCCTCTGATATATCGTCTACCGCAACGTCTGCCCTTTGATCCAGATCTGCTATAGTCCTTGCACATCTCAAGATCTTGGTAAACGCCCTTGCAGAGAACAGCCCGCTTCCTGCAAGCTCTGTCGCGTAGGATACGACATCGAAGGGTATACGCATAAGATCAGGCAGATCTTCAGATCTAACTGTTGCGTTAAACCCTCCTCCAAACTCCTTATAACGCGACTTCTGCATTTGCCAGACCTCTCTTATCCTCTCCCTCCACTCCGGGCTTTGCGCCTTAAGACCCGCGCCCGTGTATATCATCTCCATATCGCTCCGGGATATAGATCTCATCTCACTGAACAGGTCTATCCTCTCCAAAAAAGGTCCCGATATATTTGCGAGATAATTCCTCCTTGAAGTAGCCGTACATCTGCACCTTCCGCCCTTCTCGTAGAACAGGCCGCATCTGCAGGGGTTACCTGCGCCGACAAAGATAAAATCCGCAGGATACTTGAAGCTTATCCCGTTCTTGAACAATACGGCTTCCCTATCCTCCAAGGGCTTACGCATAGCCTGCACTATCTCTGATTTGTATTCGCATATCTCATCTGCAAATAAGACTCCCCTGTTGGCAAGCTGAAGCTCGCCCGGCTTAAGACCTGTAGCACTTCCCATAAGACCCGTAAGGCTTATCTGAGGCCCTATCGTCCTGTAAGGTCTTACCCTCGAATACTTAAGTCCCCTAATATCAGATGAGGTATCTCTTACCGCAAAGCATATGGGGATCTCTTCGTCTTCCAAAGGCGGCAAGAGCCCTGCAATTATCCTGCCTGCCAATGTCTTGCCCGAGCCCGGAGATCCGAGCAAAAGAAGGTTGTGGAAGCCTGCGGCGGCTATAAGTATCGCCCTTTTGCATTTCTCCTGTCCCTTAAGGCAGGATATGTCCGGGTATTCTTCTTCGGGCATTTCATCCAGTTTCTCATCTATCGTATAGCATGTCGGAAAGTAAGTGCCGCTGCCGAAAAGGGAAGCTGCATCCCTTAAGCTCTTTGCCGTCATGCAGCTTAATTGCGTGCACTTGGCTCCTGCTTCCTCCTGATAAGGTATGATCCTGTAATCGAAGTCCGACCTTGCCGACAAACCTAATCTTGTAACGGCATTCGGAGTTCCGTACAGCTTGCCGTCTAAGCCTAATTCCCCTTCAAAATAAGCTTTGCCGGTGGGCTCTGGGATCTGACCTGAAGCGAATAGTATTCCCATCGCCATAGCAAGGTCAAAGCCCGAACCTGACTTACGCATATATGCGGGACTAATACTTATGGTTATGTGCCCCTTGGGACAGGTAAAGCCCGATGCCCTTATTGCCGTAAGCACTCTGCCCCTCGCTTCCCTTATAGAAGAATCGCAAAGACCAATAACCGAGAAGGTCGGAATGCCCGGCATAACCGATACTTCTATCTCTGACATGACAGCTACGCTGCCTTCCGTAAAACACGAATAAACCTTGGATAATCTGCCTGCTTTTGCCATATTGTGCCTCCTTAGCAAAAGGATACACTCGGCAAGGCCCCTTAAAATGCGACAAAAACCGACAAAAACCTGCAAATTCTTTGCTCTTCTTCCTTTTTATCAACACATTTTTTTAAAATAGGCTATAATGCAATAGCTTAATATTAGATATAAGAGGTAATACATATGAAACTCGGAATAGTAGGTCTCCCCAATGTAGGTAAGAGCACACTCTTCAACGCAATAACAAAGGCCGGAGCAGAAATGGCAAACTACCCCTTCTGCACCATCGAACCTAATGTAGGTGTCGTATCGGTACCCGACGAGAGGCTCGATAAGCTTGCAGAGATGTACAATCCCGAGAAATACACTCCCGCTGTAGTTGAGTTCGTAGATATCGCAGGCTTAGTTAAGGGCGCGAGCAAGGGCGAAGGCCTCGGCAACAAGTTCCTGTCTAACATCAGAGAATGCGATGCCATCGTTCACGTTGTAAGATGCTTCGACGATCCTGATGTCGTTCACGTTAACGGACATGCTGATCCTAAGGGTGATATCGAGACTATCGACATCGAGCTTATCCTCTCAGACATCGAGATAATGGAGAAGAGGATCGAGCGTACAAAGAAGCTCATGAAGGGCGGCGACAAGGCTTATGCTGCTGAGCTTGCAGTATACGAGAAGATCTACGAGTGCCTTACGGAAGAGAAGGCTGCAAGAACACTTGAGTTCACAGACGACGAGCTCGAATATACAAGAGATCTTCAGCTCATCTCAATGAAGCCTGTTCTCTACTGTGCAAACATCGCAGAGGACGATATCAAGGATCCCGACATCGAGTATGTAAACATCGTTAAGGATATCGCGTCCAAAGAGAACGCAGAGGTCGTTGTTATCTCAGCAAAGATCGAGGATGAATTAGGCCAGCTCGAAGAGGAAGACCGTCAGATGTTCCTGGATGATCTCGGTATCACGAGCGCAGGTCTCGATAAGATGATCAAAGCTTCCTACAAGCTCTTAGGTCTTATCTCCTACCTCACTGCAGGTCCCAAGGAAGTAAGAGCCTGGACTATCACCAACGGAACAAAGGCACCTCAGGCTGCCGGTAAGATCCACTCAGACTTCGAAAGAGGTTTCATCAGAGCCGAGGTTGTATCCTACGATGATCTCATGGCTTGCGGTTCTTACAACGCAGCTAAGGAGAAGGGTCTCGTAAGATCCGAAGGTAAGGAATATGTCATGAAGGACGGAGATGTCGTCTTATTCAGATTTAACGTATAAACCTGAAACTTAGAAGAAAAAAGAATTTAAACTAAATACAAAATCAGAAACGAAAAGATAGTTTAACTGAGATCGAATTAAACCAAAGCCGTAACTTATCAAGTTGCGGCTTTATTCTTGAAGCTTAATGCAATTGTCTCGATACCGCTTGCGATGAAGGCAAGGCCGATGAAGATGATTATGATGCGCATGCCGCTGAACGGATAGATCAAAAGGAACAAACCTGCCACAAATACCGCAAGGGATAACAGGATGAGCACCCACCAGTAAAAGCTCTTAAGCTTAGGCATAAGCGTCATCTCACGGATCTTAACTATACCGTCAACGATAAAGAACAGACCTGCTATAAGAGATGCTATCTGCAAAAGAAGATTCGGTCTAAGCATAAAGACAAGGCCGATTATCGCTGCAATGACAGAATAAACAAGGATGATCTCAGCCCCTGCAGTCTTACCGTATGTGTTCTCGCGCTTAAGCTGGTTTATGGTGATAACATAATTAACGGCGCCCGCTATACCCATGACAAGAAGAACGATACCGAATATAAGTCCTATTGAACTTGATACGGCATCCGGGAATACGATAAAGAAGAAACCGGCAAAGATGGTAAATAGACCTCTTATATATGCAGGCAGTCTCTTTGCACCTTCCATATTGCTCCGCCTTTCTTGTGGGTTATATAAACTTTACCACAGATCAGGACCAGATGGCGACATTCAGGATGAAGTAAGCAAGGCTTCCAAAGGCAAGAGCGGAGGCTACCGTAAAGCCTAAACCTATAAGAAACCTCTTAATATAGAACTTAAGATCTCTATAGTCTTCGGCATCGTGAGTTATCCTGAGCCATTTGGGATTGATGAGATATCTTAAGATCAGATCTATCAGGGTAAGTTCAGTTATATTCCATGTAAGTGATACTATCGCGGCAAATATTATTACCGTAAGAAAAGATACGGGTCTTATCTCAAAATGCTTAACCGCAAATACTATAAGCAAAAGGTAAAGGATCACAAGACCTGCCGTCTTATAAGCAAGTCCTAAGGCATTTGCCTTCTTACCTGTCTTATTCCTTATGCGCTTCGGATAACAGTTAAGGAAGTTACCCGCAAAGAACCTGAGGCCTAAGATCAGATATACGGAATATGCCAAGGCCCACATTATTCCGTAAAGTACGGCCGCCATTACGGTATCTCCTGCTTCGTTCTTGACGGGCTCACCGGGATCAAGTCCGAATATACAGAAGATAAAGTCTTTGCTCCTCGCAAAGCATTCTCTTACATAGTTATATGCGGCAACTGTATACCCGGAATTTATAGCCTTGACTCCCCTGCACTTGAGCTCCACACTGTTTGCGCAGAATACCGCTCTTGCAAGATGGTATTCCTGAGTAACTATAACTGCTGATCCGATATCGAATGTGTTCTTGGCACGATACATGGATTCGTATGTGGAAAGCCCCAGATCGTCTACTAAAACTGCATCTTCCGGAACTCCCCTGGCGATGCAGTAGTCCTTCATGACACCGGTCTCATTGTAGTCGGGATCTATATGGTCTCCTGATACAAGGATCTGATCGGATGCGCCTGACTCATAAAGGGATACTGCTGTCTCAAGCCTGTCTCTTAAGAAAGGAGAAGGCGTTCCGTCGGAATAGACTCCGCAACCCAATACGAGGATACAATCGAAGGCTTCATTATCCTCTACCTCGCAAGTCTCAAGATCCGATAACTGATCTTTGGTCGTAAGAAGGATTACGAGATTGGATGAACCCAAATATATTACCACCGCCAGTATAAGGGCGATTACGGTAAACAGTATTGTCTTAAGAGTCTTCTTCGGATCCATCGTTTTTCTTTGCTTCAAGTATCGCTTCGTGAAGCTCTACTACCTGCTTGGACATGCGGTACAAGACAACAAATGTGAATGCAAACACAAATGTGATCATCGTCTCTGATATTACAACAAAGACAGTAGGAAGTTTGGGCATCGATAAGGCAAAGATAAGTATCATTATCGTGCCTGACAGATATACGCTCGAAGATGCGATAAAGTAAGATCTGAAGTTATGCTTCTTAAGAGGTGTATTGCCGAATATAAGCACCAGAAGCGTTATCAGTGCAATTGCGCAGAATATGGAAGAGATCGTTATGGCTAACGGGTTCATATGCGGATACCTCTCTCGTGAAGCTGCTCCTTGATGAGCTTATCCACTCTGTTATTCAACTCGTCAAGATCCCAGGAATTGTCTATGGAGAAATCACCCAGAGAACAATATTCGTCGTCGCTCATCTGCATCTCGATCCTGCGCATAGCTTCTTCCTTGGACATTCCGCGCTTCTCAAGCCTTGCAAGTCTCACCTCGAGATCGCATGTGACGACCCATATCTGATTACAAAGATCCACGAATTTGTTTACCGGGATCGGCACGTCCAATACAACGCACTTTGTTCCCTTCTCGCGTTCTTTGGTAAGTCTTTCCTCCATCTCTTCGAAGACATATTTATGGACGATGGTACTGAGCATATCAAGTCCCTGCTTATCTTCGAAAACGATATTTGATACATATTTGCGGTTCATTGAGCCGTCTGCTGACACTGCTCTTGGTCCGAAGAGCTCAGCTATAACAGGTACTGCCTTACCGTTTTGCGCAGTAACCTGTCTTGAGATCTCATCAGCATCGAGCACCAGAAGACCTCTGTCTTCCAAGATCTTGCTTACCGTGCTCTTACCGCTTCCTATACCGCCTGTAATTCCGAGTACAAACATATTATTTGGCGCTCAGCCAGTCCTTTCCGATATTGCATTCTGCTTCAAGAGGAACGCTCAAAGTTACAGCCGATTCCATCTCGCTCTTAAGAAGTTCGGATACTCCGTTTGCATCCGCTTCATCGCATTCGACTATAAGTTCGTCGTGTACCTGCATAACGAGTTTTGCCGAAGGATACTTGTCCTTCAAGGCCTTATAGACCTTGTTCATGGCGATCTTTATGATGTCTGCAGCCGTGCCCTGGATAGGCATGTTCATCGCAGCGCGAAGACCGAAGTTCCTTAAGTTCCGATTCTGGGACTTAAGCTCGGTAAGATATCTCCTCCTGCCGTACAATGTCTCTACATAGCCTTCCTCTTCGCCCTTCTTCTTGAGCGAATCGAGGTAGTTCATTATGCCCGGGAACTGAGCAGAATATTCCTTTATAAGATCAGATGCCTCCTGGTATCCGATATTAAGATCCGTTGCAAGACCATAGTCTGAGATACCGTAGATGATGCTGAAGTTGACGGTCTTAGCGCTTGACCTCATCTTGCTCGTTACATGCTCTTCGTCTACTCCGTAGATCTTGGCGGCTGTTCTCTTATGGATATCTTCACCGTTTATGAAGGCTTCGCTCATTACCTCATCGCCGCTCATGGCAGCAAGGAGCCTTAATTCGATCTGCGAATAGTCGCTGTCTACCAATACTCTTCCTTCAGGTGCGGTAAAAGCCGCTCTGAGCCTTGAGCCTTCGGTAGTCCTGACCGGAATATTCTGAAGGTTGGGCTCTGTCGATGAGAGCCTTCCCGTGTTGGTCATTGCCTGAGTAAATGTAGTATGTATCCTGCCGTCGTCGCCTATAGATCTTACAAGACCTGCGGCATATGTTGAATCGAGCTTGGACAGCTCCCTGTAATCGATTATGAACTTTATAACAGGGTGTTTATATATAAGTTTCTTAAGCTCATCTATGCTCGTTGAATAAGCTCCTGTCTTGCTCTTCTTGCCATGAGGAAGGTTGAGCTTATCCTCGCTGAACAATACGTCCGACAGCTGCTTGGGAGAATTGATATTAAACTCGATTCCCGTAAGGTCGTATATCCTTGCGCTCAAGTCCTCAAGACGCATCGAATATTCCGTATGAAGAACATTGAGCCTCTCATATGAGACATGCATACCGACTCTCTCGATGGCATCTAAAGTCACTACCAGAGGGAACTCTATCTCATAAAGGAGCTTGCTGATCTTGGGATCTGCATCGATCTCTTTCTCTAAGACCTTGGCTACCATAAGATCTGCAAAGAGCCTTATGGCTTCATCCTTAAGAGCAGATGACTCATCAGGTGCCTCGTCAAACAATGAGAGCTGAACATTCTCCTTCTTATCCTCAACGGGATAAGGGATCTTGCATACAGCATAAAAGAGCCTGTCGAAATCAGACTTGCCCTCTATCTTGTTGGTTACAGATCCTGCGACCTCAGTATCGAAGACTGAGGTTATGCTCTTAAAGGAGAACGGTATCAGCTTGGAATTCTCTTTATACTTAAAGCCGCATACCATCAGGTCTGAAGCCTTGGCAAATGCTTCCTTGGCCTGAGCAGGCGTAAGTTTATAGAATGCCTTATCTGCAAAGTCCAAGACCAATACAAATGCAGCTGCGTTTACCTTAACAAAGCGCAGTCCGTAATTTACTCTATCCTTGCTATCAAAGCTTAATCCGCTTATATCTTTAAATTCAACGCCATTGCTTATAAGTCCGTTTAAGTATGTAAGACTCTGCACTACAAACGGGTCTAACTCTTCGGTATTTACCGCGTTATCGCTCATTCTGGCTTCCTTGATACCGAACTTTGCAGTTATCTTCTTAAGGCCCAGAGATAAGAGCTTATCAGTAAGCGCCGTAAGCTCTTCCTGCGAAAGAGCCGGATCGTATGCCGTATCCTCCGCGCCGTAAGGTACCGGAGACTCTCTGTCTATCGTGCAGAGTTTAATATTGAGATCTATTAAGTCTTTGGACTCTTCGAATCTCGCCTTGAGAGCGGGAGTAAGCTTATCCCTGTTGTCGTATACGTTCATTGCCGATCCGTATTCCCTGATGAGCTTGAATGCAGTCTTCTCGCCTACTTTATCTACGCCCTTGATGTTATCCGAGTTATCGCCCATAAGAGCCTTTACCTGTACGAATACGGAAGGATCAACGCCATAGTCTTCTACAAACTTATTACGGTCTATTAAGATCCTTGGCTCTTTGCCCTTGCCTGACTGAGGCATTATTACGGATACTTTATCTGATATGAGCTGGTAGTCGTCGTGGTCACCGCTGAAGATATAGACCTCCATGCCGGCTTCCTCGCCCTGCCTCGATAAAGTACCGATAAGATCGTCAGCTTCATATCCTGCAAGCTCCATTCTCTTGATGCCTGCAAGATCGAGGATCTCTTTTACGACAGGCATCTGACAAGCGAGTTCGTCAGGCATGCCGTGACGGTTTGCCTTATACTCCGCACTCATCTTGTGTCTGAATGTAGGCTCTCTTCTATCGAAAAGAACGCAGACATTTGTGGGCTCGAAGCTGTCTATTACCGATAAGACGGAATTGAAGAAACCGTTTACCGCACCTGTCGGAGTTCCGTCAGGCGCAGTCATGGGAGCCCTGCCAATTACGGCATAGAAGGCTCTGTTTATTATCGAGTTACCGTCTACAAGTAAAAGTTTAGGCATTCTCTGCTAATTCCTTATCGTGCACTGCATGTGCAGTTGAGATCATGAGCTTGATCCTGTTGAGCTGGTTTGCTTCGGATGCGCCCGGATCATAGTCTATCGGGATGATGTTGGAATTGGGATACTGTCTTCTTAATTCCTTGATCATACCCTTACCTGTTACATGGTTAGGAAGACATGCAAAAGGCTGAGCGCAGATGATGTTCGGAACACCGTCCTGGATGAGCTCTATCATCTCCGCAGTAAGGAACCATCCCTCACCGCAGGAGTTACCGCAGGAAAGGACTGTCGAAGACTTCTCTGCGAGTTCCTGGATCTTCTCTGAGAGCATGAACTTGCCGTTTGTCTTTGCAAATTCCCTGTTGATAGGCTTCCTCAGAGTCTCGAGGAATCTTATCGCCTGCTTCATGGCATAAGCTGTCTTATTGCTCCTGCCGAGGTTCTCTGCCTGCCAGATCGGGTTATATGCGCAGTATAAGAAGAAGTCCAATACGCCGGGGAGAACGCCCTCGCAACCTTCTGCTTCGATAACATCTATAGCATTGTTATTGGCATCAGGCTGGAACTTTACCAGGATCTCGCCAACGAGACCGACACGGGGCTTTCTCGGGATATCCTTGAGAGGAAGTGCGTTAAACTTCTCTACTGCAAACTTGATGAATGCCTTGTACTTCGTGATCTTGGGAGGATTCTCCATATCAACGCCGATCTCTGCAAGGCAGTCTCTTATCTTCTTCTTCTGTTCGGGAGACTTGGAGAAGTAGCTGTTAGGCATGAGTACATCGTATCTCTCAGTGAGATTATCGTTCTTGCTCTTGGGGTTAAGAAGATGTCTTCCGATCCTGTTGATGTAGGAATAGAGGGCATTTGCAGAACCTTCAACCGCCTCATAAGGACGAACGCGTAAAAGCATTGTTGTTACCATATCACCGAGGCACAAAGCCTTGATGGCATCTAAGATAAATGAAGGAGAATAATCAAAACCCGAGTTCTTCTCAAAGCGCTGAGCCGATATCGTGATTACCGGGATCTGAGGATAACCTGCTTCTCTTAATGCCTTCCTGAGGAATGCTACATAGTTTGTAGCACGGCAGCCGCCGCCTGTCTGAGTGATGGCAAGAGTGGTGTTATCGGGATCGAGATCGCCCTTCAAGATCGCATTGATCATCTGGCCTACTACGATTATGGTCGGGAAGCAAGCGTCGTTATTTACATACTTAAGACCGCATTCGATATCTTCTCTTGAAGCCTGCTTAAGGAGCTTGAGCTTATAATCGTGTCTGTGGAATATCGCTTCGACAAACTCGAACTGGATAGGAGCCATCTGGGGAGCAAGGATAGTATGTGTCTTCTTGTTCTCCTTGGTAAACTCGACTCTCTCAGTCGTATAGTCAGCCTTCTGTCTCAGTTCCTCGAGCTTCCTTGCCGTATCCTCGTCTGCATCTTCTCTCTCGTTCATCGCGACTACCAGAGATCTCATTCTGATCCTTGCGGCACCGAGATTGGATACCTCGTCGATCTTGAGCAAGGTATAGAGCTTGCCTGAAGATTCCAAGATCTCCTGAACCTGATCTGATGTAACGGCATCAAGACCGCAGCCGAAGGATGTGAGCTGAACGAGTTCAAGATTAGGCTTGCTTATTACAAAAGCAGCTGCTTCGTAGAGTCTTGTGTGATACATCCACTGGTCTATAACTCTGATAGGACGCTTGAGCATACCGGGCCTTGCAACGGAGTCTTCCGTAAGCACAGCAAGACCAAGGGAGTTGATCATCTCGGGGATACCGTGGTTGATCTCGGGATCGATGTGATAAGGACGGCCTGCAAGGACTACTCCCTTTAAGCCCTTCTCATCCATTTCCTTGATGACCCTGTCACCTTCCTCTCTTATGTCGTCTTTATACTTGCCGTATTCTTCGGCACCTGCTTCAACTGCAGCCTTTGCTTCGCTGAGCGTAACAGCGCAGAAATCGAAGCACTTAACGAGATTTGCTGCTACAGCATCGAGATTATCCAAAGGCATGAACGGATTGATGTAGTTGATATCCTTTTCGATAAGGTTCTCGACATTGTTCCTGATAACTTCAGGATAAGAGCATACGATAGGACAATTGAAGTGGTTGTTGGCGCCCTCGTTCTCGTTGTGCTCATAAGGAACGTCGGGATAGAAGATAGTCTTGATGCCGCGGCTTATGAGGTTCTCGATGTGACCGTGTGCGAGCTTTGCAGGATAGCATACGGATTCGGAAGGGATCGTCTCCATACCGGACTCGTAGAGCTTATGTGAAGATCTTGCAGAGATGAGTACTCTGAAGCCGAGCTTGGTAAGCACGGTAAACCAGAAGGGATAGTCCTCGTACTGGTTTAATACTCTCGGGATACCGATCTCGCCTCTGGGGGCATCTTCCTTGGCAAGAGGCTTATATGCAAAGGTCCTCTCGTACTTATACTTGAAGATATTGGGAAGCTTCAAGGCCGTGGAATCTGAAGGTTCAAGGCCCAAAGCGATATCCTCGCCTCTCTCGCATCTGTTACCCGATACGAACTTCTGACCGTTTGAGAATGTAGCGATAGTGAGACGGCAGTGGTTTGTGCAGCCGGGGCACTGGGTATTCTCCGTGGTCATCTTAAACGAATCGAGTTCATCAGGTCCAAGGACACCTGAATGATAATTGCCTGCATCATTTATCTTATTGGCGGGGCATCTCTTCTGAGCGATGAGAGCCGCACCGAAGGCACCCATGAGACCTGCAACATTAGGTCTTATGACATTTCTCTTGGATACGAGCTCGAAGCATCTTAAGATGGCATCGTTTAAGAAAGTACCGCCCTGAACGACGATATTCTTACCGAGCTGCTCGGTATCTCTGATCTTGATTACTTTATAAAGTGCGTTTCTTACAACTGAATATGAGAGGCCTGCAGAGATATCACCTACAGTTGCACCCTCCTTCTGTGCCTGCTTAACCTTTGAGTTCATGAATACCGTACATCTCGTACCGAGATCTACAGGCTTCTTGGAAGATAAAGCAGCCTGGGCAAATTCAGGTGTTGTAAGGTCAAGCGACTGAGCGAAGGTCTGGATGAAGGAGCCGCAACCTGATGAGCATGCTTCGTTTAACATGATCGAATCGATTACGCCGTTACGGATCTTCATGCACTTCATGTCCTGTCCGCCGATATCGATGATGAAGTCTACATCCGGGCAGAAGAACTTGGCGGACTGGAAGTGAGCCATAGTCTCGATCTCTCCGATGTCGATACCCAAAGCGGCCTTGATGATGTTCTCGCCGTAACCTGTTACGCAGGAATATGCGATATGGCAGTCTGCGGGCATCTTGGAATAGATGTCCTTGAGGATAGTAACCGCAGACATAACGGGGTTACCCTTGTTGCTCGCATAGTATGTATAAACGAGCTGACCTTCGGAGTTCATTACTACAGCCTTGGTAGTTGTTGAGCCTGCATCGATACCGAGATACATAGCGCCCTTCTGGTCTTTAAGATCTAATACCGGGATCTCATCCTTGCTGTGTCTTAAGTCGAATTCCTTCTTATCTTCCTCACTTGAGAAGATAGGATCGATCCTTATGATGTCAGGTACAAAGCCGTCCCTGTTCTTAAGCTTTACAAGGAGCTCGTCAAGTCTTATGGGATTGGTGCCGTCAGCAGAAAGCGCTGCGCCTAAACCTACATAGATCTGAGCATCGTCAGGCATCCAGAAGGAATCAGCCTTATCCTTCAAGGTTCTCTCGAAGGCATTCCTGAGCTCTGAATTGAAGTACAAAGGACCGCCTAAGAAAGCAACATTACCCTTGATGGGTCTGCCGCATGCAAGTCCCGATATTGTCTGGTTTACAACGGACTGATAGATGGAAGCTGCGAGGTCTTCCTTGGCAGCACCCTCGTTGATGAGAGGCTGAAGGTCTGACTTAGCGAAAACGCCGCATCTTGAAGCGATCGTGTAAAGGGATCTGTAGTCCTTTGCGAAGCTGTTAAGGCCATCGGCATCAGTCTGAAGAAGAGCAGCCATCTGATCGATGAATGCACCGGTACCGCCTGCGCATGTACCGTTCATTCTCTGCTCCAATACAGGATGCATATATGTGATCTTGGCATCCTCACCACCGAGCTCGATTATTACATCCGTCTCGGGATGGTATTTCTTGATGGCGGTAGTCTCAGCCATTACTTCCTGGGTAAACTTAAGTCCGAGCCATGTAGCAACGGAAAGTCCGCCTGAACCCGTAATGCATGTATCTACAGTGATACCGGGGAACTTCTCGCTCAGCTCGTTAAAGAGAACATTCAAAAGTCCCGAGACATCAGAATGGTGCCTTCTGTAATCGCTATAGACAATATCCTCACCATCTAAGAGAACAACCTTAATGGTTGTAGATCCGATATCCAGACCTAACTTATAAATCTTATCCATGCTTCCTCCAGTGTTTACTTGTTCTTGTCAGGAGCGCCCTTGGGCTGAGCCTTCCCGGTCACATTCTTATCGGCAGTTTTACCGCTCTTTGCCGTAGAATGCTTCTTGAGCTGAGGGAACTGGCCGAAGATCTTCATTGAAGTGGCCTTGAGCTCCTTGATCATCTCCAGCTCTTCGAGTCTTAATGTCTCCTTGAAGTTATTGCCTGCAAGGCTGCTCCTGAATTCAGGTGACAGCGATACGCGCAAAAGCTCGTCAGGGATGCCCAGACTCAGATCAAAATCGTTACCGAAGCAGTCTGTTATGGTGAGCTGCAAAGGCTCAGCGATCTTAGCGACATTTGCTTCGTATTCTTCGATATCGCAATCGATACCCAAGGTGTACATAAGTCCTGCAAAATTGAGGTTGATGTACGGAAGATTGCTCGAGAATACCAGATGAAGGCATATGAGCTTCATGTAGGATTCAAGATTGATGCATTCCTGATCTAAGATCAAGGACATCTGTCCGTCTGCCGTCATGCAGGATATATCAGAGGTCTCGCTGTCGAAACCATTTGACCACAGGAAGTAAAGCTCCCTGTAGATCTCACTCTTAAAGCGCTCGAAATCTCGCGTCAAAGGCTCGGCAAGAACTCTCTTCCCGAGGTTAAATATGTACTGCATATATGAGACTTCAAGGTAGCTCGGAACCGAGAAATACTTGAAGTATGCTGCCACGTCACGGGCATTGTAATAGTATCTACGCAAATTTATCTCCAGTGTGCATTATTTTACCAATGAATTATAACACAATGGCAACGCCATATTTTTATATTTATTATTAATAATTGTAAGAAAATTGAAGCAAGTAAAAGAGCCGGCTGTTGAAAGCCGGCCCTAACTCATTTTACCCCTGAATCTGTTCGTCTAAGTAATTACGATGGATGCTTAAGCATTAGCTTCTGCATCATCGTCGATCTTGCCGAAAAGGTTAAGTCTGAAAAGCATTGCCTCATCGTCAGGATCAGAGCAGGAGATCTTTGCGTTGCATACGATTCCGCCCTCAATGAGCTTCATAATACCTGTAATCTGGCTGAGCTTACTCTTAAGGTTGAAGCGGTCACCTTCATCCGTAAGAAGTATTACGCTGCCCTTGCAGTCATCGAGTGCCTTCATAAGTGTTGCAACATCAACGTTATCAAGATAAAAAGCTTTCATTTTGTAATACCTCCTTTGTGGTATTTAAAGTTTCTTTTGTCCGGAAGTCTCTCTCCCTTGGACAGCCTTATAGTACTAATCTTTCCTGAATTCCACAAAGGGGGCACCTGTACTAATTCCACAACAGAACACGCTTCTTTTTGTGCATATTGTCAAAGGATAATCTGATTTTTAACATCAACAACCGCTTTGTGATTAAATGGTTACATTAAGATTACAAGGCAGGTATAAAGATATGGCTCTTTCAGCTTATGAAATGGATTTTCTCACAAAACTTATTGCAATTCAAAGTGTCGGCTCTTTGCCGGATGGCGATATGCCCTACGGCAAAAAGCCCTTCGAGGCTTTGCAGTTCTTCCTTGGTGAAGCTTCCAAAGAAGGCTTCAGGACAGGGATAATAGATAACAAGGTCGGATATTGCGAGATAGGCCCCCGGGACTCTAAGGATCTTCTTGGCATAGTATGCCACCTCGATGTCGTTCCCGTAGGTACGGGCTGGGAGTCAGATCCTTTTACCCTCACCGTAAAAGAAGACGGCAAGGTATATGCAAGAGGCATCGTTGACGATAAGGGACCCGCATGCTCTTCTTACTTTGCAATGAGAAGACTGTTAAAGGAAGGATATGCTCTTAATTCCAGAGTAAGGCTCATATTGGGTACGGACGAAGAGAGGACATGCTCATGCGTTGAATGCTATGCCGCAAAGGGCGAGATCCCGAGATTTGCGATAACTCCCGATGCCGAATACCCGGTTATCTATGCAGAGAAAGGAATA
>JAIKWA010000107.1 GCA_024685135.1 Saccharofermentans sp. | reverse complement strand
TCTGCTGACAGCTCGCCCGAGCGCCTTATAAAGACTGACTTCAAGGAATTCCATATAGCAGGGCAGACCCTGGGAGTAAGCCAGATAATATGCGTAGATGCAAAGTCTATGCGTGAGCGCAAAGAAGAGTTCCTCGAGACCATGGAGATGCTCAAAAAGAAGAACGGGTACGACATGATACTCCTCATGCTCACGGATGTGCTTATTGAAGGATCTTATCTTTTCTACATAGGAAGCGACGATACCATAAGGTATGCATTCTCGGCTGAGCCAAATGAGAACGAGCTCTTCCTTCCGGGCGTAATGAGCCGTAAGAAGCAGATAATTCCGATGCTGACCGCTATCTGGGGCTGATCAGGAGATGCTCCGAATTCGACCTTTGCATCGCCCGTGCGGTCTTGACCTCGCTAGCGGAGTTTGCGATGTCTTCCGTTCCGGGAGCCTTGTATACAAAAATCCCTTCTTCCTGCTCTTGTTATAACCGAGGTTGTACCTGCGGTAAAGATAACGATGCCCCATGTGGATATCTGTTCTATTCCTGACAAATAGAAACATTCTTTCCTACATCGGGAAATCAGATAACGACTTTATTCCTGCCGCTCTCTTTGCCAATATAGAGCTTCTTATCCGCTTCGTCTATTGCCTGCTCGATATGCTTCTCGATATCGTCTGTGGATGCTGTGTTGACATTGACGTCGGTAACACCGAAGGTCATGGTGACAGGGATCTTAATATCCTTCCAGTATATCTCGAGCCCTGATATCTTGTGCCTTAAGCTGTCTAATGCGACGAAGGCATCGTCTAAGTTGATGTCGTCGAAAACGAAGACAAATTCCTCGCCGCCCCATCTTACCGCGATGCCGTAGTTTGACATATATTCCTCGAAGAGCTTTGCGAGGCTCTTAAGCACTTCGTCTCCTGCCTCGTGACCATAGGTGTCGTTTACATGCTTAAAGTGGTCTATATCGCCGATCGCGACACAAAGACCCGTGGTAAAGCCACCTCTCATGATCCTGCCTATGGTCTCTTCCATGCCGCTCCTTCTGTTGAGAAGGCCTGTCAGATGGTCGTGCTCAGCTACTTTCTTGAGCTGGCGGTTGTACTGTGCGAGCTTTGCTTCGGTCGCGAGCTTATCTCTCGTAAAGATACTGAGGATAACTATAAGAGAGAAGAATACCGATGCGATATTGATTATCTGGAAGGTGATGGAGATGGGCTTTGAGAGCACTTCTACAGGCTCGTGTCCTATGTGGTAGATGTATAAGAGCATCCTTATGAGGAACACTCCGGCGCTCAGTAAGAGCTTCTCCTTAAAGGAACGGTAAGTGCCTACAAAGGCTAAGACCAGAAGCACGAATACGAAGTGCTGGATACCGCAATCCCAGCCCCATTGTATGACAAACAGGAGCATCCACAGGATCGTGACAAAACTGTATATGCCAAGTGCTGCCGTGTTATATCCCTTGTATGTAAGGCGGGTGGAGAAGGCATATGCAGCAAGGCCGAGAAGGCACATGCCGCTGCTTACAAACTTGCCCGAGATGCCGAATACTGCTATCCAGATTATGAAGTAACAGCACATCATGAGCGAATTGATCCTGACGATATACGAGACGCGGTTGGACTCGTTAGCGCCGGATGCATCCTTGAATATGATGTCTGTCAGTTTGCCCATAGTCTTTACTTCAGTATCGCCTTAAGCTTCTCGTCTGTCCCTATGAGAGACTTTGCCATTTCCCTGTACTTCTCTTCGTGGAGATATGTGTGACGGTAAGGCTTAATGGAAGGCGCCATATCTATCGCCTTGCAATAGTCTTCAGCCTTAAGGTCCAATGTAGCGCAGTAGTCCCAGAAACCTGTCTTGGTATAGAAGGTATCTACTCTCTTCCAGCGGTGGTCACAGATCTTGCACATGATGTAAGTCGCTATGCCTACCTGTACGCCGTGGAGCTGGGGACGCTCGAGGAATGAATCCAGAGCGTGTGATATGAGGTGCTCACTGCCGCTCGTCGGGGCAGAGGAGCCTGCGATCTCGTTTGCGACACCGCTCATTGCAAGTGAGTCTAAGAGCTCTTTTAAGAAGAGGTCCTCTTCTATTGATTCGAAGGGGGTCCTTACAAAGGAGTTGACTGCCTTCTTTGCTACCATGAAGGCGAAGTCGTTTACTTCGTCGTATCCCAGATCTTCCTCGTGTTGCCAGTCGTATGTCGAAGAGATCTTGGCGACCATATCGCCTATGCCGGAATAGAGGAATCTGACGGGTGCACTTCTTATTACATCAGTATCGACCAATATGCCGTAAGCCATCTTGGCAGGCAGGGACTTTCTGTGTCCTTTTACAATGAGTGATGCCGATGAGCTTGAGAAACCGTCAGAAGACGAGCTCGTGGGCACGCTTATGAAGGGGATGCGCAGGATATATCCGATATATTTAGCTGCGTCAATGACTTTGCCGCCGCCCATTCCTATGACTGCCTGAGTCTTGTTGGGCAGGGTGAAGGCGAGGTCCATTATGTCGTTTATGTCGACCGTGTCCATCTCCTGCTGGTGCAAGACCGTGATGCCCGCATCTGCAAAGGAGCCGAATACGGTATCGCCGAACATCGATGTAAGACCGTTGCCGAATAAGATAACCACCTGGGTAAATCCCGCATCCTTAAGATAGCGGCCGATGTTAGCTGTTACGCCCTTCTCGATCTTTAAGATCGGAGGTATTGAGATCTCGTCTTTGGACATGGTGTTCTCCTTCCTTTACGCTTCGCCTAATACTTCAGGAACGACCTTAATAAGGTCGCTTATGGAATCTATTACCGCTGTCTCGCAATTGATGGTGCCGAAGCCGTATCTTGCATGGATAAAGGGCAGACCGGCCTTGGCTGTAGCGTCGTAGTCACTTTGTATATCTCCTACATAGCAGGCGGCATCTAAGTTGTTACGCTCTGCTATAAGCTTTATGTTCTCGTCTTTTTGCAGGAGGTTATTGCCATAGCATTCGATGTCTTCTACGAGGTCAGTCCCCTTGCCGTAAGGAACTCCGTAGAATTCGAGGAAGGCTTCTATATAGCCTGCCTGACAATTGCTTACGATATATACATGGTATCCCATCGCCTTGAGGTTAAAGAGGGTGTCGAAAACACCGTTATAGAGCTCGCCGCCGTTTACTCTCAGATATTCGTTCTCGTATTCTTCGCAGGATCTGCGGAGAGCGTCACGCTCTGCTCCCTTAGCGGTAAAAGTAAACAGATCGTCAGCTATAAGGTCCATGGGCTTTCCCATGTTGCGCTGAATGTCTTCCCTGGTGATCACCTTATCCTTGTATCCTGCTTCCTGAACCTTAACTGTCCAGGCCTTTGCGACATTTGCGGCAGAATCCCAGAGGGTGCCGTCCATGTCGAAGATAACGCCTTTTCTCATTGATCCTAATCTCCATTCTGTTTATGCTCGCATTATATCAGAAAA
>JAIKWA010000095.1 GCA_024685135.1 Saccharofermentans sp. | reverse complement strand
AGATCGTCATTTGTGACGATCTTCTCCGGGAGATAGGAACCGAGTCCGATTATTCTGCCTGTCATCAATATTCTCCTGCTTTGCGCTAAATAGTTTGACTGTCAAAGTTTTTGATTATCAAAGTATCTCACACAGACCTGTAATAGTCAAGTTACAGATATGGCAGAACATAGGCAGGCATTAAATCTCAAGCCTTTTTGTCTATTACGAAAAACGATGCTGTGGCAAGGGGCTTTTTGAACTCACTTAGGGCTATCGTAGCCTTGTATCCCCATGTCGAGACCTCCAAAGACTCACTGTCCATACCCGTTAAGGTCATCCAGTGATAGCTTATGGTCTCAGTCCTGTGTGCCATCTTAACCTCTACATTATCGAAGGGGGCGATTACTATCATGGCGACGGGAAGCCCCTTGCCAAGAGCCTTGGGAAGCTCCGTCATTCCCTTCTTAAGGCCCATGCCCCTGATATCGAGCTCGAGGCCCTTATCTTTGGCAAGGCGCTTTATTCCTCTTTTGAACCTGCCCCTGGATACACCTATGGAGCCCACGAATTCCTTGCCGAATATCATCCTCGGCTTGCCCTTCATGAACGGCAATACAAAAGGCTTTATAAACCCGGAAGAGTACATGAGCTTATCCATATAGTCTTCTCTCGAAAACTCTTCTTCCCCGAGGAGCCTTAATACCGCATCGCAACCTGCAACGACACCGCAGCCGCTGTTTTGCAATATCGCATCCTTGAACCACATCTGCGATCCGCCGAAGCTCTTATCGTCGGGCTTGTCTTTGTTCTTAAAAACTCTAGGCGGTTTACTCATTGACCATTACCTCCGCCCATGCACCTTCAAAGGGCATGTTATATAAAGGCTTAACGCCATTTGCCAATACCTTGGAGCTGCTCTCGTATACTACATCGCTGCTATAAATGGGAGCAATATAAGCTCTCACGCCGCTTGGCAGATAATCTGTTATGTCAGAAGGGCATGTACCTGAATGGAAAGCCCGGATAAGCACTATACTTCCTGACGGCACTGAAGCTAGGAGCTTTTTAGAGCCCGGCACATCAGATACAACAACGATCTCAGAGAAAGTCTCCCTGGTAAGGATGCTATAAGAAACGGAAGGACAAACTGCTCCCTCATATATCCCGTAGCTTCCGTCGGGCGATGCCTGCATCAGCTTGTATGCAGGAACATATCCATCTATCCCCTTACCGGTTACAACGACACCGGCCACGCCGGATCTTACATACTCCATTGCAGCGGCAACGTTCGCCTTTGCATCGGAGCCTTCTACATCAGGCGGCAATAAGCTGCCGGTTATCGCGACGGGAATATCAAGAAGCCTCAATACTCTATATGCCACCTGGGCAAAATATGCCATGGTGTCCGTACCATGCAGGATAACTATCCCCGAAGGCTTATGCCCGGTGCAGTATTCGTAAATGGATCTCAGGGCTCTTTGGTAGGTGTAGATATCCGCATCTTCCGACGAATAGGTAAAAGGGCTTACGACATTAACATCCTCATCAAAAAGAGATGAAGTATCGCCAAGTCTTATAATGTTGTCACAGCAGACCTTAGATCCGATCGTGCCACCTAATGCAAATACCGTTATGCCCATAATCTCTTCTCTTAAACTCATGCAGATCTTCCATAGTCATTTTACTACACCTTAACAACATTTTAATAAGGCGTCTTGTATAATGAGGTTATACTTCCGTATAAGGAGGCAAGCCTATGTTCGTAAAGCACATCAAGCGTCGGGACATGATAGATTGCGCGCTCTGCTATAAAGCGCCCTGCACCGGGAGTTGCACGAAGACGGATCCTGCAAAGATCTTAAGGAGCATCTGGTTCGACAACGAACAGGGAGCCTGCCATATCCTTCCCGAAGAGAGCCCCTGCATAGGTTGCGATGCGCCCTGCGAGAGAGCCTGCGTAAGACCCGGCAAGGTCAAGATCAAAGAACTCATAACCAGATTAAATGACGAGGTAAAGCCTTCGATAGAATCAGCCGAAGCTGTAGATGAGAGCATACTTGCCACCACCTTCTGCGGGATACCGATAGACAGTCCTTTCCTTTTGTCTTCTTCTGTAATAGCGAGCACCTACGATATGTGCGACCGGGCCTTCGAAGCGGGATGGGCAGGTGCTGCCTTCAAGACCATCTGCACTCTCGATATCCACGAAGCCTCTCCGAGGTTTTCTGCCGTAACCGGCAGTGACGGCAGCCTTATCGGGTTCAAGAACATAGAGCAGCTCTCAGACCACAGCGTCGAAGAGAACATGGAGATATTCAGAAGGCTCAAGGCCAAGCATCCGACCAAGCTCATACTGGCATCGATAATGGGTCAGGATGACGGGGAGTGGGAGGAGCTCTCAAGGCTCTGCGAACAAAACGGTGCAGATGCCATCGAGCTCAACTTCTCCTGCCCTAACATGATGGAAGGCGGACTCGGCTCTGACATAGGTCAGGTACCTGAACTTGTAGAGCGGTTTACAAGAGCAGCAAGAAGAGGAACAAATATCCCGATCCTTGCAAAGCTCACACCTAATGTCGCCACCATGAGCCCTGCAGCGGAAGCTGCCATAAGAGGCGGCGCAAACGGCATAGCGGCGATCAATACGATAAAGAGCCTGACAGACATCAATCCGCACACATACATCTCTTCACCTGCAGTGCACGGCATGTCTGCTGTTGGCGGCTACAGCGGCAATGCGGTAAAGCCTATTGCCCTGCGCTTCATCGACGAGCTCGGGCATAACCCGAACCTTAAGGGCAAGCACATAAGCGCGATGGGCGGTATCGAGACCTGGTCTGACGCTCTTGAATACATCCTCCTTGGAGCAGGCTCAGTTCAGGTAACCACGGCGGTAATGCAATACGGCTACCGCATAATAGACGACCTCAAACAAGGTCTTGCCCTCTACATGAAGGACAAAGCTTTAACAGACATAAAGCAGATAAGAGGTGCGGCTCTCGATTCCGTCAGCAGCACAACGGATGTCTTAGAGCGTGACACCATAATCTATCCCAAGTTCAAAAGGGACAACTGCATCGGTTGCGGGCGCTGCGTCATATCCTGTGCAGACGGCGGCCATCAGGCTCTTTCCATGAACGAAGATCGCCATGTAAGATTGAACCCTCAAAAGTGCGTCGGCTGTCACCTCTGCGTCTTAGTCTGCCAAAATGGCGCTATCACCTCCGGCAGGAAGCGCGTAACCAAAAAAGTTTAGAATAAATATTAGAGTTTCCCCTTAAACTCTAAGCAATACTCTAAGATCCTGTCAGAGTAACTGTCAGACTTTTGCATTTTAACTGACAACTTCAGATATTGAGGATAAATTTGCAGCTATTTAAGTTATTATTGTAGAAGAATAAGATAAGCGAGGACTTATATGAGATTAGTAAGCTGGAACGTAAACGGAATAAGAGCGATCGCAGGCAAGGGTTTTGCAGATATAGTTGCATCGATGGATGCGGATGTTATAGGCATACAGGAGATCAAGGCTCAGGAAGATCAGCTGACTGAGGATATCAAGTCCATAGCCGGTTACAAGAGCTACTTCTACAGCGCTGAGCGCAAAGGATATTCCGGTACTGCTTTATATACAAAGAAAGAACCTGAGGAGGTTATCTTCGGTCTCGGCGTCGAGGAGTTCGACCACGAAGGCAGAGTAATAAGAGCTGACTACGGCGACTTCATCTTATATAACATCTACTTCCCCAACGGAGGCAGAGGAGATGACTTCGTTAAGTTCAAATTAAGATTCTACGATTGCTTCTTAGAGCAGGTAAAGGAACTTGAAGCTCAAGGCAGAGAGGTCATATGCTGTGGCGATGTAAATACCGCACATAAGGAGATCGATCTGTCTAACCCCAAGGCTAATTCAAAGATATCAGGCTTTTTGCCGGAAGAAAGAGTATATATGGATCACTTTGCATCGGCAGGTCTTACCGATACATTCCGCATGTTATACCCCGATAAGCCCGAGTGCTATTCGTGGTGGTCTTACAAGACCCGCGCAAGGGAGAGGAATGTAGGCTGGAGAATAGACTACTTCTTTGCAACAGAAGGTCTTCTTCCAAAGGTAAAAGAATCTAACATGATGAGTGATGTCATGGGCTCAGATCACTGCCCTATCTATCTTGATCTCGATATCTGATCAGAAATCTTCTCTTAAGAGTTCGCCGTTGATATAGAGCCTTGTGCTGCTCTCGGTTACATGGAAGTCCATACGCTTTGCGCCTTCGGGAACCTTGAGTTCCGTCTTGACGTTGCCTTCTATATGTGAACTGGTCACATTGATGCTGACATTCTTATCCATGCCTCTGTAGATAGCTGCACTCTTACCGCTGAGATCGACGGACATGGCAAGGTAATTGAACCTTATTACCGTATCCTTTGCGACGAAGGATCCTGCTACCGCGCCGCTGCTGCAGAGCATCTTGACTATTATGTTTGCCCTGGTGACGGTAACTGTTGTAAACTCTGCAAATCTCGTACCGAAGCAGACGACTTCGTTGTTGGTAAAATTACCTTCAAATGCCAGATCTTCCATGATGATCTCGGTCTTGCCCCTTACGGAACCGATACCGACAAAGATGAGAGCCGTGCTGTTCATCTCGATCGAGCAGTTCTTGATGACCGGTCTGATATCGCCGGATACAGAGCCGATTCCGACACACTCCTGACCGCTTAAATTGAAGATGTATTTACCCTTCAAGATATCGATGTCGCCTCCGAGGCCCGCACCGATAGCGATACCCTTGGCGCAGTTGAGATTCAGGTCTATCGTACCGTCTTGCTGGAATATGATCCTGCCGTGCTTGGAATCTGCTTCGTTACCGATACAGAAGCCGGTAGACTGGGTAACCTGGATCTGGAGATTGCCGTCGCCTTCTATGAGAAGACTTGCGTCAGGTGCTACCTTGATGCCGCCTGCTTCTAAAAAGTTCTCACCCTTGAGTACGAGGACGACATCGCATCCGCTGCCGATGTTTATCGCTGCAGGTCTCTTCCTGCCGGAGAGGTGGACATTCTCTAATGTGATCTGTCCGCTGTAGCCGTCTTCTACATCTATGCACATGGTAGGAACCTGTCCCGGTGCACCTACTATGGAGACGTCTCTATAAGTAACCTGACCGTTGACGATCTTTATTGTCTGATATTCCTTCTGTGCGAGTATGGAAGTTGAAATACGTGCATCTCTTCCCGCATAGAATATGTACTTATTCTTTAACTCTTCTTCGAGCCTGTTGTACTTGATGATCTCAGCTTTGACCTTGGCGTCGATCTGATCCTTTACTTCAGCTGCAGGACGTGCAGTATAGTAACCCTGGATAAGGTCAACACCTAAGTGGATGACGCAGGCAAGCTCTTCTTCCGTCTCGACGCCCTCTGCAAGAACGATGATGTCGTTATCGTGTGCAAAGGTGATTATGTCCTTGACGAGGTGCTGCTTCTGCGGAGAATTCTGGATCTCCGAGAGAAGGGATCTGTCGACCTTAACATATTTAGGCATATAGCGCAGGAGGTTAGTGACATTCGAATAACCCGTGCCGTAGTCGTCTATCGCCGTCTCCACACCCATGCGGGCATATTTATCCTTGAGCTGGTTTAATTCCCTGTCGTCCAGTTCGGATTCTTCTGTAAGCTCAACGACGATGTCCTTGCTGTGCTTGGACATTATGTTGTCGAGTCTTGCGATATCCTCGTCCTTCAAGTGCTGGCCCGGGATGGAGTTAATGAAGATCTTTGCATCCTCCTTGAAGTTCCTGGCCCTGCTGTCGATTATGTTGAGGACATTGGTAAAGGTTGCATTCTCAACATCGTAGAGTCTGTGGAATGATTCGGCATATTTGAGCACTACCGGAGGATTGATATAAGGTGTTACATCTACTCTCATTAGTGCTTCGTATGCAAAGATCTCACCCGTGTGCGCATCTACTATCGGCTGGAAGTGGTAGTTGATCTTGTTCTTGTCCAGGATGTCGTTGACGATTATCGCTTCGTCCTGCCAGTTGTCGTTGCCGTCGTCGTTTACCGAGTTAAGGCTTGCCTTCTGTGCATTCTTCTTCGAGAGTGCAAAATTGACGAGCCTTGCGAGCTCTGCATCGTCAGCGGGCTTGCCGGTTGCATAACCGTAGTAGATATCCACCTTGGACAGACCGGATTCGTCGTTATATTCGGCTATATAGTCTCTTATCTGCTTGATCTTGGCAGACATGCATTCGCCCACATCTCCGCTTATAAAAGAGATACCGGCCTGCTCACCGCTTCCGAAGGAGAATACCTCACCTTCTTCGTAGCAGTGCTTCATGATCTCGCTGAGCCTCACTATCGCCTTATCACCGGCTTCTCTGCCGTCATTTGAATTTATCTTTGCAAGGTTCTTGATATCTACCGCAAGAACGCAGATCTCTATGTCCTTACTCTTCTTGAAATCCGAGAGTATAGCAGGAGACCGCTGAGTGAGTCCTCTGTAGTTATAAAGACCGGTAAGCGCGTCACGGACCATGCCCGATTCGAGCTTCCTGTTGGCACATCTTAAGTTGTCCTGTCTTCTGAAATACTCGAGACCGCGCATTATGGACTTGAGCCAGATCCTGTATGCTTCGCTGTAGGCACCGGGCTCACTGTAGGATATGCAGGCATAACCGAAGCTTGCATCCTCGAAGTACAGAGGCGAGAAGATGAATACTTCAGGACGCTCTCTGTCCTCGTTAAGTCTCGGAAGCAGCTCGCTTCTGTCAAAGTAAGCATCGGCATTGATCTTATCGGCATTGAGCTTCTCAGGTCTGCAGCTCATGGCTTCGAGGATCTTATCCGAGAAGAACCTGTCGGTATCCTCCAGGATATCCTTGTTAAGCTGGTCGCCCAGATGGCCCTTATCTGCGGGGATATTGTAATGCTCCCAATCCTCGTTCAAACAGATGCTGAAGCTCTCGAATTCTCTTATCTGGTATACATAAGCGAAGATCGTCTCCATGAGATTCTCGTAGCTCTCCTGGATCAGGAGGTCTTCATCTATGTAGTTGAAGGTCGAATATACACTGTTGCTCGAGATGTCCGTATCCCAGGTGCTGCGAAGCTCCTTGCGCGCGATCGCATCCTCCGAGCTGCATCCGCAGGAATTGCCCTTGAACATCTTGACAGGGCATTCAAAAGGCCGGGTCTCGCGTCCCTCGATGAGAGCGTCTATAGTCTCTGCCGCATGTCTTCCGAATTCTTCGGCCGGGAGGAATACGGAGGTAATAGGCACGGGGGACATTCTTCCTTCTTCTGTGGAATCGTAGCCTATTACCGCTATGTCTTCGGGGATCTTATATCCGTTTGCTGCAAGAGATTTTGCAAGGCCTATCGCCATACAGTCGTTGGCGCACGCTATCGCCTGAGGCATCTTATCGCCGCTCCTTACGAGCCTGTCGCCTAGATTCTCGCCGCTTGTATACCAGAAATCCCCGTAGAAGACTCTGTTGTCAGGTACTTCAAGACCATGCTCGGCCATACAATCCTTGAAGGCCTTGAGACGTGACTGTGAATAGGGGTGCCATGCCTTACCTGTAAGATATGCGATATCCGTATAGTGGTGATCTTCTATGAGATGGCGGATCTCTTCCTTGACCGCCGTATAGTGGTTGGGGATAACCGATGTGAAGTTCTCGGATAACTTATCTACCGAGAGTACGGGGCACTTTGCCTTCTCCTTGATTATCGCCTCCAGGTTATCTGCAAGGCCCGGAGTCTGCAATGTATCGAGCATCATGACGACGCCGTCAAACTGCTCGTAGGGGATCATGGAGAATATAGATGTCTCACCGATCTCTCGTGCCGCACTGGATTGGTACTTCTGATACATGGCGAAAACACATATATCGTAATCACGTTCAAAAGCATACTTCTCAAAGCCCGATATGACATCGGTCTGATAGTATTCGTCGATCTGTCCGACGAGAAAAGCGATCCGCTTACGCTTCTGCATTTATGATGTACCCCACCCTGTTGTTAGCGATCATACCGCTACACTGTAATTTTACTTTGTTACAGCATAACAATTCAAACAAAGATATTTGTTTTTGACGATTGTTATCCGTATGTTTACAAAAAGGAAATAAATCAGGGCAAGATCCTGTCTATCGGAGCGTAGCCTTCTGTCTTTCTGAACTTCTCTTTGCACTCGAAGGAGTTAAGGCAATCAGAAGGATCGATCCTCTCGAAGTTGATGGTGGCAAGAGCGTCGCGCTTGATCTTAGCAGATACGAGCGTGATCTCCTCCTCGTTGCCTGTAGCAGGGTTGATCACTGCATCCTGAGCGTGGATGAGGACTGTCTTTACGGGCAGGAGAGCGAATGTATCTCTTGCAACTCTTAAGATCGTGCTCGATACATAGTCGTGCATAAGATCGTAATATGCAGTCTTTGTCATATCCTTCTCGGAGATGGAGCCGTCCTTCTTGAGGCTTAATACCGTGGTGGGAAGCACGTCAGCAGACTTAACATTGAACTCGACTTCGAGGATCGAAGGATCGTCTGTTCCGACTTCAAAGGATGAACCGAAGTCCAAAAGATCGTCAAAGGGTGCAATCTCTTCTATAACCTTGAAGTAGGAATCGATATCGCCTGCCAAGATGCTCTCAGCAAAAGGCTTGAGCTCAGCAAGCTCGCCGGTTACCGCGCCGTTCTTAATTGTCTCCCAATCGATATAGCCGTCGCTCATCTTGTGGATGGACTTGAGTGCCTCTATGCCGGCTTCGTATTCGGCGATGAGCTGCTCGTTTGCTTCCTTGTTCGGATCTTCCTTTGCCGTTGCAGCAGCTGCAGCAGCAGCCTTCTTGTCGGTCTTGGTATCCTTCTTCTTTTTGTCCTTGTCACCTAAGAGGTTCTTAACATTAGCTGTCTTTGTATAGTAGATGCCTGTTCCGGGGATACCCACCGTGGTCCTTGACTGACCCTTGAGGTTTATCGACTGTCTGAGACCTGACTTGCCGAAGGACAGACTCGGTCCCGACTTACTCAGATTGAGCTTGACGCCCTTAAAGAGTGTGATGGATTTCCTGAAATTAAGTCCCATGGCATGTTCCCCCCTTGGATCTGTTTAAAAATTCTAAATCAATTTTAACACAGATATCAGCTTTTTAATCAAGCCTCAAGGAAAGCGCGGAGACGCGCACATTCTGTTGCATAATCGCGTCTGCCGAGGTCGTATAGATCCTCCGATACCTTGGCATCCATATTGTATGTGGAGAGCCTTGCAGGTCTTGATATCGCAAAGATGAACGCCTTGCCTGCGGCTTCGTAGCTGAACATCTGCCTCTGGCATTCCCGATACATCAGATGCCTTTTGTCCAGAGCCTCTGCCATCTTCGGATAGTCTTTGAGAGCGCGGGTATAGATGGGCTTGTGCTTTTCGGGCTCCTTTACAAAGTCCCTCGGCTTGGATAAGACCACGACTATCTTGTCGCACCCCATATCGAAGGCCCTTTTGCAGGGTATCGCATCGGACACGCCGCCGTCGTAGAAATATCTGCCCCTGAACATTATCGGTTTGCACAGAGCGGGAAGACAGGACGATGCCATGACAGGTCTGTAGTCGTTGCGCCTCATGCTGTCCTTGGGAAGGTAGACCGCTTCGCCCGTGACCGCATCGGTCACGACAGCCTCGTAATCGCAGGGATTGCTCGCGAAGGTATCGTAATCCAAGGGGTCTTCTCCGTCCTCGTTGCTCAAGGTCGCATAGATATATTCGAGCCCGAAAAGACCACCCTCGTTGATCACGGCCTTGACGCCGAAATAGTCGGGGTTTTGCGGATGCTCGGTATAGAACCTCTTCGATCTGCCGTGCTGCTTTGCGACAAAACCGGCACCGTTAGCGGCACCGGCTGAAACGCCTATACAATAGTCGAAATCGATATCACCCTCGAGGAAGCAATCCAGGACGCCCGCGCCGTAAGCGCACTTCATCCCGCCCCCTTCGAGGACCAGACCTATGCGTGACATTATCTGAGGAATCCCTCGATTATCTTAGCTTCAGCTTCCTGCTCGGTAAGGCCCAAGGTCATGAGCTTTGTGATCTGTTCACCTGCGATCTTACCTATGGCTGCCTCGTGAACGAGGGAAGCATCGACACATGAAGCCTTGAGCTTAGGTGTCGCAACGATAACGCCCCTGTCCATGATGATGGAGTCGCACTCTGCGTGTCCGTAGCACTTGTTGTTGCCGGAGATATCGATGATGACATCCTGAACGGAATCACCCTTGGCAACGCCACGGCTTACGATATCGGCTCTGGAGTTCTCACCGTCAAGATTGCAGATAAGCTCTGCCTTTGCCGTCTGATCCTCGTTTGTCAGGATCTTATCGTGGATTATGAGCATCGCATCCTTGCTGATATCGGCCTTGGTTATACGGTATGTATCGTTGATGCCTGCTATCTGTGAAGTATCCATATCCATAGTCGAACCTTCGCCGAGCTCTACTTCTGTCGTCGGGTTCATGAAGCGCTTGCCCGTACCCGTTCCCTCACCGTAGTGGCGCTCGATATACTTGACCTTGGAGTTCTTGCCTACATGGAAGGAATGTATGCCGTCGTGCGCACTGTCGTGGCTTCCGCAGTTGCTGATGCCGCAGCCTGCAACGATGGTTACATCGCAGTTATCTCCAATGAAGAAGTCGTTATATACGCACTCCTTAAGACCTGTCTTGCTGATGATGACAGGGATATGGCAGGACTCGTTCTTCGTACCGTCCTTGATTATGATATCGATGCCGGGCTTATCTTCCTTGGTGACGATGTCGATATTTGCCGTTGTGTTTCTTGCGGCACTCTCGCCGTTTGCTCTTATGTTGAATGCACCTACGGGAAGAGCGTCGAGTTCGGCTACTTCCTTAAGTATCCTCTTCTGAATATCATCCATTGCAGCTCTCTCCTTCCATGCCGTGTGCGCACTTGCAGCCTCTGCCTCTGCGCATGCCGAACTCATCCATTATGACCTCTGCGGTGTCGTATCTTGCGACCTTACCGTCCTTGAGGTAGACGATCTTGTCCGCGATCTCTAAGATCCTCTCCTGGTGCGAGATTATAAGGATGTTGCCGTCCGTCTTCTCTCTTAAGTTCTCGAAGACATCGATGAGGCTGTTAAAGCTCCACAGATCGATACCTGCCTCAGGCTCGTCGAAAAGGCTCATCTTGCCGCCCTTGGCTGCCGCCATGGCGATCTCGATCCTCTTCATCTCACCGCCCGACAAGGTGTCGTTGATCTCTCTGTCGATGTAATCTCTCGGACAAAGGCCTACCGCCTTGAGGAAGGAACAGTCTCTGTCGAGATCCATCTTGGAGCCCGATGCGATGGTAAGAAGGTCTCTTACTCTTAATCCCTTGAACTTGACCGGCTGCTGGAACGCAAAGCTCAGTCCTCTTTTTGCTCTCTCGTTTACGGGAAGGTCAGTAATGTCTTCCCCGTCGAAGATTACTCTGCCCGATGTGGGCTCGTTGATTCCCATTATGACCTTAAGGAGCGTGGATTTACCGCTGCCGTTAGGTCCCGTGATGGCGACAAACTTGTCATCTATCTTAAGATTTACATCGGTCAGGATGTCTTTGTCGTCTGCTCTGAAGCATATATTCTGCAATTCAAGCATGCTTTTTTCTCCCCTTAAATTTTATTCGACAATACTCTAAACTATGCGGAGCGAATAAACAATAGATATTTTCGACATATGTCGTTAATTTTTTGTGACCATTTATATGGTAAAATAGCGAATCATCCACTAATGGAGGAAACATCTATGTGCGGAATTGTAGGTTACACAGGAAACAGGAAAGCAGCACCCATCTTACTTGACGGTCTGGCCAAGCTCGAATACAGAGGCTACGACTCGGCAGGCATCGCCGTAAGAGACGGTGACAAGGAGCCGGCGGTCATAAAGGCCAAGGGCAGGCTCAAGGTCTTATCAGAGAAGACGGACGGCGGCAAGCAGGTCAAGGGTACCTGCGGTATCGGCCACACAAGATGGGCAACACACGGTGAGCCCTCCGAGAATAACGCTCATCCGCATATAACAGATGACTACAACGTTGTAGGCGTACATAACGGCATCATCGAGAACTACCAGCAGTTAAGAGAGAAGATGATCCGCAAGGGATATAAGTTCTACTCAGATACCGACACCGAAGTTGCCATTAAGACTATAGACTATTACTTCAAGAAGTATACACACGATCCTATCGAGGCTCTCGCCAAGACCATGGTACGTGTAAGAGGCTCTTATGCACTCGCGGTAATGTTCAAGGATTTCCCAGGCAAGATCTTCGTAGCGCGTAAGGACTCCCCGATGATCATAGGCGTTGAGGGCGACGCTTGCTATGTGGCATCAGATGTTCCCGCACTCCTCAAGTACACACGTAATGTTTACTACATAAACGACCTCGAGATGGCTTGCCTTGAAGCAGGCAAGGCTACCTTCTATAACCTGGACGGCGATACAGTGGAGAAGACTCCTGCAGTCATCGACTGGGATGCCAAGTCCGCAGAGAAGGGCGGCTTCGAGCACTTCATGATGAAGGAGATCCACGAGCAGCCCAAGGCAGTATCCGATACTCTTAATTCTCTCGTTAAGCCCGAGGGCGAAGGCTTCAAGGCAGATATCTCAGAGACAGGCATCACGGACGAGATCATCAAGAAGATCTCACAGATCTACATCGTTGCCTGCGGCTCCGCAAACCATGTAGGTGTTGCAGCTCAGTATATCTTCGAAAAGCACGCAAAGATCCCCGTAAGATGCGAGCTCTCATCAGAGTTCAGATATAGAGACATCATGCCGGATCCGAATTCTCTGGTCATCATAATCAGCCAGTCAGGAGAGACCGCAGATTCACTTGCAGCTCTTCGTAAGTGCAAGGAGGGCGGCATCAGGACGCTCGCTCTCGTAAATGTCGTCGGTTCTTCCATCGCAAGAGAAGCAGACCATGTCCTCTATACCTTAGCAGGCCCCGAGATCTCGGTCGCAACGACCAAGGCATACAGCGCACAGCTCGCAGCTGCTTATGTTCTTGCAATTGCAATGGCAAGCGTAAGAGGCGTAGCTGACGAAGAGACTACCGCAAGGCTCTTATCAGAGGTCATGACGATACCCGAGAAGATCACCAAGGTCTTAGACGACAAGGAGAGGATACAGTGGTTTGCCTCCAAGCTCGCAGCAGAGAAGGACATCTTCTACATCGGCAGAGGCATAGACTATGCGATCTGTCTCGAAGCATCACTCAAGATGAAGGAGATCTCATATATCCACTCCGAAGCTTACGCAGCAGGCGAGCTCAAACACGGCACGATAAGCCTCATCGAAGACGGCACCTTCGTTATAGGCGTGCTCACACAAAGCGACTTGTACGATAAGACTTTATCCAACCTCGTTGAGACAAAGACGAGAGGCGCATACCTCATGGCTCTTACAAACTTCGGCAACTACGCGATAGAAGACTCTGCAGACTTCGTGGTCTATGTACCCAAGATAGACGAGCTCTTCACCGCTTCCCTTGCGATAATCCCCCTCCAGCTCCTCGGATACTATGTATCCTGCGCAAGAGGTCTCGATGTCGACAAGCCGCGTAATCTCGCAAAGAGCGTAACCGTCGAGTAAACATGGACGAAGCAAGGTATAAGAGCATCACGGAGCTTGCGCATTCGATAATGGCAAGCGCTGCTGCAGGCAGGTACTACACCAGGAACAAGTTTGATAAAGAGCACTACGATAACATCTTAAAGTGCGCTCAGGAGATCGTGTCCCTGGGAAGCGATATCCCTTTAGAGTTATCCCGCGAGCTTTTGGAGGGCAAGGACGGTTATCAGACGCCCAAGGTCGAGACACGCGCCATGATCTTCAACGGCAAAGAAGAAGTGCTCCTCGTAAGAGACCACGACGGCCTGTGGAATCCTCCGGGAGGCTGGTGCGAATA
>JAIKWA010000036.1 GCA_024685135.1 Saccharofermentans sp. | reverse complement strand
TATTTCTCTCTGGCATCGTCGGGTGAGAGGTTCGGCATTATTACATTGGCGCCTGATAAGATGCCCTTCTCCCTGCCGGACATCTCGGCGGTGCCTAATGCCGTCGTTGCGGGCAATAAGACAGCAGGAAGGATCAGCCTTATTACGGACAGGAGATATAAGGTCAGCTCGCTGCTGCCGTTTGCTTCATCCTTAAAGGGTGTGTCCTTATGCGTTATGAAGGGTCCTATGCCGCACATGGCAGGTTTGAACTCCTCTATGAATTTGAGGTCCTTTGCAATATGTTTTGCCGTCTGATAGGGCGAGCCCACCATAAAGCCGCAGCCGACCTGATAGCCGATCTGCTTCAAGTCCTTAAGGCATCTCATGCGCTCGTCGAAGCTCTGATAAGACGGATGGAGCTTTGCATAGTGCTCTCTGTCAGCCGTCTCGTGACGAAGAAGATATCTGTCAGCTCCGCTGTCGAACAGTTTCTTGTAGCTTTCAAAGCTCCTCTCGCCAAGAGATAAGGTGACCGCGCAATCGGGATATATTCTCTTTATCTCACTTACGATATCTGTAAGGATCTCATCAGTGTAGTAAGCATCCTCGCCGCCCTGCATAACGAATGTCCTAAAGCCCAGCTCATACCCGGAAGCGCAGCAAGATAAGATATCCTCCTTGCCGAGCCTGTATCTCTGAGCGCACTTATTACTCTTCCTGATGCCGCAATAGAGGCAGTCGTTCTTGCAGAAACTGCTGACTTCTATAAGGCCTCTGACATACACCTTATTGCCGTATATCCTCTGCCTTAATGCCACTGCAGCATCTCTTATATACTCTTTGATCTCTATATCTTCACATGTGATAAGAGCCTCGTATTCTTCGAGACTTAAAGAATGCTCTTTAATAAGCTTATCTGCTGTCTTCCTGATATCCATGGGTATAAGTTTAACACAGGTAAGAGCGCTTAGGCTTGCTTTTCCTTCTTTACTTCTTCCATATAGATAGCCAGATCGTAAGGAGAAGCGAAATCATTCTTGCCAACAATATCTGCTATCTCAAGGATCTTCTTATAGACATCCCTTGCTACGGCATCTATGTCTTCGTTGCTGCCCACATAGTTTATGAGCCTGCCCTCTTTATATCCTTCCGGGGATACTCCCAAGAGCAAGCCTGCAAGATCTGTGTCGTATTTGCCGAATGCCGCATAGAGCCCTACCGCGTCAGCTACTATCTCATCGTAGATCTTGTCTATTAATTCCCGATAGAGCCTTCTGCAAACAAAATGCGTGCACTCGTGGTACCTTCTTATCGCATCTGACTTTAAGATCCATTCATCTTCTTCCATACCGGCCTTCTCACCCGGGACTGCGCTGTACGGTCCTTTGGATAAGACGATAAGGGCGTCCGTGTAGTTTCTCTTGTCAGACAAAAACTCCTTGCGCGCATCGAGGTAATCGAAAAAAGTGACTGCTCTTCCCTCTTCTTTGGCCTTCCTGTAGAAAGCCTGCTCGTGCTCTTTTATCTTTACATGGTTGATGACGCCGTCGAAAATGACCGCACCTTGAGTCTTGGGTATCTCTGTCTTTTGGCACTTCTCCCCTATTATCTGAAGGAATGTCTCAAAATCCCCTCTGTCGCAAAGGGTTATAACGGTAACTTCGCCTGCGGGAGTGCTCTCTAAGACAAGCTCGTCTTGAGGAGTGCACTTAAAATGCTCCAAGGATTTTGCGGGAGCGGGCTTACCCTTCTTTACGATGTCAGGATATAAAGCCGCGCCTTCTTCGCCGGGAGCTAAGTATAGCTGCTGGTAGATACCTGCTAAATATTCTATTACCGCTCTGCCGTTCATCAGATACGCTGCCTTGCCACGAGATCCGCAAATACACCGTTCTTCTCGATGAGAGAATCGTAGGTGCCGTCCTCGATTATCTTGCCGCCGTCTATAACGATTATCCTGTCGCAGTTCTTTATTGTGGATAAGCGGTGTGCGACAACGATACGCGTGCACTTAAGCGATTCGAGAGCGTCCGATATCTGCTTCTGAGTGATGTTATCTAATGCGCTCGTCGCCTCGTCGAACATCAGGATCTTAGGCTTGGGTGCTATCGCTCTTGCGATGAGGAGCCTCTGCTTCTGGCCGCCTGATATTCCGCCCGAGCCTTCGCTTATGAGGGTGTTCATGCCCATGGGCATCTGCTTTATCGTCTCTGCAACGCCTGCCATCTCGGCTGCTTCCCAGGCCTGCTTAAGAGTAAGACCCGGAGCAGATATCGTTATATTGGAGAAGATATCACCTGCAAAGAGCTGGCCGCTTTGAAGGACCGAACCGATATTCTTTCTGAGGGATATGGGGTCTATCTCTTCAATGTCGATATTGTCGTAGCTTACCGTGCCGATCTCAGGCTTTTCGAAGCCCATGAGAAGGCGCATGAGAGTAGATTTGCCGCAGCCGCTCTTACCTACTATCGCAACATATTCGCCGGGTTTAACGGACAATGTCAGATCGTCTAATACGAGGGGCTGGCCCTCAAAGTAGCGGAAGGATACGTGGTTGATCTCTATGCCGCCTCTCATCTTGCCTGCAAAACGCTTGCCCGTGCTGATCTCGGGGACTGCTTCAAGGACGGGGGCGATCATGTCCAGGATAGGCTTTAAGTATGCGAGGATCTGCCCGCTCTGAGAGAAGGTCAGAAGGTTTGCAGTAGCAACGCCGAAGGCGGATAAGAAGGCCGCAAACTGCGATACTTCAATGTTGCTCCTTGCGCCTGCATAGTAGACCCAGAGAGTACCTAACAAAGTGACCGCGGTTACGATCTCATTTTGTATCGTAGAGGGGAATACTATCCTGAAGGCCGCGCCGGACTTGTTCTTATATGCCTGTGCCCAGCGTGCGGTCATGCGCTTCTCGCTGCCGCTTAATCTGATGCGCTGTATACCCGTTATCGCCGGATAGACTATGCCCTGTGTCTCTATATCTGCTTCAAGCTCCTTTTGTACGAGCTGCATCTTCTGCTTCATGGAGAAGTAGATTATCACTGCCTGCAAAAGGAATATTAAGAATGCGGGGAGCGCGAGGCTCGGCGCGATCATTGCGATCTGGATTATGTAGACGATGGACAGGGCTGCCGTAAGAAGAGGTCCGAGGACTGCGTCCGTTATGACCGTCGGAAGCGATCTTAAAGATACCAGGCTCTGTGACAGACCGCCTGAGCTCTTGCCCTGGAAGAACTTCGGAGACAGGTGGATTATCCTTCCCATTACCGCGTTCTCCAGGAGGATATCCATCTTCTGGCGGATGCGGTCAAGAAGGCCGGTCCTTACGACGGACATCAGATAGGATGCGATAGCCGCAGATACCAGCAGGATGCTGATGGAGCCTACCAGAAGAAGAGTGCCTGTCGGGATTATCTGCGAGAATATGATCTGCGTTGCAAACGGGATTATAAGACCTATGAGAGCGACTAAGATCGTTGCCGCGAAGATCAGGAGATAGTCAGATTTAGGTATGCTTCCCAGGAGGAACTTTATCAGGTCCTTGCCTTCCATCGGCTCTTGAGGCAGAGGGCGGTAGAAGCATACGGCCTTGCTCTCGAACAAAGCTGCCTTGCTCTTTGTAACCTTTACCTTAGCGCCGGTCTCGTCCGTGTAGTGGTAGCCTGATACTGTGTTGGGGATCAGGGCTACGAGTCTTCCGTCCTCTTTTGTAACCGCAAGAAGAGGGCCATCGCCGTTCCTGTACCAGTCGCCTTCTATCTGCACTCTCCTGTGCATTACGCCGGAAGGTCCCGTTACATATTCTATGAGAGCTTCTATCTCTTCCGTCTCGGGAATGTCCTTGGGGATACTTACCCTGAAGTATGCACAGATCTTCTCGAGCTCGAGACGCATCTTCTCCTGCGGACGTTCGTCTAAGTGGTAGTGGCTCTTGCCTGCGAGAGAATCCGCGACATCGATCATGGAGCGCTTCAAAGCCTGCTCGTCTCTTCTCCTTCTCTCTCTTAACTGTTGTTCAAATATCGATGCTGCCATCCTTAGCTCCTTATTCCGTTGTAACAAGTTCTTTGTACAATCCGCCGGCCTTTATGAGCTCGTCATGCGTGCCGCTCTCTACGACCTTGCCGTTATCGAAAACAAGGATCTTGTCGCAGTCGCGTATTGTTGACAGCCTGTGAGCAACAATAAATGTGGTGATGTTACGTGCGCGGATGGCCTCGGCTACCTGGTGCTCGGTCTTTGCGTCCAGAGCGCTCGTCGCTTCGTCCATTATTACTATGCTCGGGTCTGATGCGAGCACTCTTGCGATCTCAAGACGCTGTCTCTGACCGCCCGAGATATTACGGCCGCTCTCCTCGAGCTTATACTTGAAGCCACCCTTGTTCTTCATGATGTCTTCGTAGATGTCTGCGTCGCGTGCGGCGAGGATCATGTCGTAATCTTCTATGGTCTCGTCCCACATGCTGATATTGTTTTCGATCGTGTCGGCAAACATTACGACGTCCTGATCCACAACGGATAAAGAACCGGAGAAGATATCTCTCGGGATCTCGCGGCGCGTCTTGCCGTCAAATCTGATAGAGCCTTCCCAAGGCTCGTAAAGACCTGCTATGAGCTTGGATATCGTGGACTTGCCGGAGCCTGAGCTTCCTACAAAAGCGATGCGCTCACCGGGTCTTACCGTAAGCGAGAAATCCTTTATAAGTGGCTCAGCAAGAGAAGAATATCCAAAGGTAATATTATCTATCTCGATGGCGCCCGTGAGCTTGCGTGCACTGGTTATGTCGCCCTTGCCCTCTGCTTCGAACTGAGAGTCTTCGGGATAGTTCATGACATCGTCTATCCTCTCCATGGAAGAGCGCATCTGCTGGATCTGCTCGCCTGCTCCGAGAAGGAGATTTACAGGGTTTAAGAAGGCCGTGAGCATTCCCTGGAATGCGAGGAAGATACCTGCGGTCATGTGACCTTGAACGATGAGCCTCGCGCCCAGAGAGAGCACTACGACGGTAGACAGCTGCTGTATGAGCGAAGGCAGAGGTCCCAAGAGCTGATCCACCTTTGCAAAGGCGACGCTGCTCCTGTTTGCCGCAGCGTGGTATCCCGACCATCTCTCGTAGAAGCCGCTCTCTGCGCCTGCTGCCTTGATGGTCTCTATCATGTCGATGCCCGACATCGTGGTAGCGGTGAGCTTACCTTCGTCGCGCATCTGTATTCGGGATATCTCCATTCTCTTGTTTGCTATTATGTGCGAGATTATGAGGTTAACTATAACGGTTACGATACCTACGATGGAAAGAGGGATGCTGTATCTGAGCATTACCACGAGATAGAACACCAGAAGAACGATCTGTATCGATGTGGGCGCGAGCTGACCTGCTAAGACCTTCGCAACGATATCGTTCTCTGCCTGGCGCGAAGCCAGATCTCCTGCCATTCGCTGCGAGAAGAAATCGAGGGGCATCTTAAGCAGATGCTGCATGAACGATACATTCGAGGTGACTGCCATCTTGCCCGATACTCTGGTTACCGCGATGCGGTTTAAGACATTTACAGCGAACTGGAAGAATATCATGGCCGCAAATATAACGAGGAACCCTTCGAGCCATTCGGGGTTCTCGCCGGACAATATGTTGTCAGAGAAGACTCTCGAGAATACCGGTATGAATACGCCTGCTGCAACAGACAGACCTGCCGTCAGCATTATGAGCGTGAGTCCTGCGCCGTTGCCCTTTATCTTACCTGCAAAGAATCCAAGAACGCTCTTGCGCTTACCGCCGCGTTCAAAGCTCTCGCCGGGCTGAAATTCCAAACAGAGATTGCAATAGGAAGAATCGAATTCCTCGGCAGATACCAGCACTCTTCCCCTTGCAGGATCGTTAAGTATCGCCTTATCCTTCTTAAAGCCGTCAAGCACTACAAAGTGGTTATAGTTCCACCATATGATGCAGGGATAACTTGCCTTCGCCCTTATGAGCTTAGTGCCGTAGGACTTGGCCTTGACCTTGAGCCCGTAGCCTGCTGCAGCCCTTGCGACATTAGCCGCGTTGCTGCCGTCACGGGATACTCCACAATCCCTCCTCACTTCTTCGAGCGGCACCCATTTACCGTAATAAGCAAGGATCATGTCAAGGCAGGCAGCACCGCATTCGAGTGCTTCCATCTGAGGTATCACAGGTACCTTGACTGCTTTGTTGGGTCTGTCCTTCTTACTGCTCACATCAGTCACCACTGCCCAAAAGGAAATAGATGGGCTGCACTTCATCAATTATGATCGCAGCTTCCGCGGTCTCGCCCCAATAGAGGTAATCCAGGGGCTCGTCGAGCTCGACATAGACCGGATAGCGGTATGTGCCTTCACCGAGCACGGAGAAGACCCAATCGCTGTTTACGCTGTAATACTCGAGAAGGGATGCGATCTCGTCGTCCCCTTCGGGCGTGGTATCCAGAAGCATCGCAGTTCCGTCTACTCTCGTACCGTCCCTGAATACTATGTTTACTCTCTTATCCTGAAGCTGTCTCGAGGAGACCTCCGAAGCCTCGACAAAGCACAGCACGCCTTCTACTATAAAGTCGTCCGCATTGGACAGATCCGCTATGGCAGGGTCGTATCCGAGACGCATGCCGACCGATCTTGCCGAATGGTAGATCGGGATCTTGCCGATAAAGCCCCAGACCACGAAAGATGCGAGGACCAAAGTGAGCGCTACCGCGATTATCCATGTGCCGGGCGTCGTCACGCGGATATAGTCGTCAAGACGCTCAGGCGATCTTACTCGGTCCTCACTGTTTATATCGAAAATACTTCTTTTTACCTGCGGTTCGTCACTCATAGTAATTCTTCCTTCTTATATTGACATGAATCGCTCCATGCGAAGTCTCCTTACTTCTTCTTCGGCAAGCGGATAGAGCTTTGCCATCAGTTCCTCATTACACAATATATCACGGCACAGTTCGCAGCTTGTCGTATACCGCTCCCTTACGGGGTAACCCGATTCTTTTGCCTTCCTTGCAAACCATGTTACACTATCTCGGCGTAAAAGGTCCAATATAGGATCACGATTGATCTTATTAAGCGCCTGAGCAAGAGTCGTCTCTCCTATCTTCCCCACGCGCATATGCGGTATCTCAAAAGAGAATTGCGAGCAGCAGTTATACATATATCCATCAGTATATAACTGCACCGATCCGGAATCCATGCAATAGGCCGCATCCCACATTACCGGCATCTCAAGCTCTTCGCAGGGCATCTTGTCCTTAACTATCCCCGGAAGATGCAAAGTATAGTATGTCACCTTGGGAGCAAAATAGATCTCGGGGCGAAGCCTTGCTAACATGCTCTTAATATTAGCCCTGCTCTTGGTATCCATTATGGTTACTTCAGACAGCATACCTAATTTAGCAAGGATGCTAATAGCATTCTTTACTGACGATACGGGAACAAATTCCTGATGGTAGTTATCTGCAGATATACGGACAGTAGAAAGCCCTGCTTCCTTAAGCTCTTGCATGAGCTCTGATCCGCGCCCCAAGTCTAAAGCCCAAAAGCCGTTGGATACCAGGCTCGAGGGCAAACCGTATCTGGTCTTGGCATAACTTGCAGCTTCCTTTATAAGCTCCGGATAGAGCATGCATTCGCCGCCTGTAAAGCAGATAAGCTCTACCGTGCCCATATCGGCGGCTTCGTCTATATAACGCTTAATGACATCCATATCCATCACGAAGTCATTTTGCGGATTGCACTTAAAGCAGCATACATCGCATGCCGCATTGCACTTATCAGTAAGGAAGAAGGTCACGGTCTTAAGATCCATTATCTCTCCTCCCCAAGAAGCCTGCTCATTAAAAGATCGTGATACTGATCGTCCATGAAGGAGGCTATATTGTCCGTTATGCCGGGATTGCTGAATATCTTATAACACAGCTCGCATCCGCTGACCGCCTTATCAGGAAGGTCTATACCGAGTACGTCTGTCGCATACTCGAGCAAACGCCTGAACCTTACAGGGTCTGCCATTACATTTATATATCTCATGCACCTTGTCTTTGTAAGAAGGTAAGGAAGAGAAGAATCTTTAAGATTACCGAGCTTAAACTCCGTCGCGAAGATCCCGGGCGCGCAGCAGGGATATACATCCCCGTCCCAGTTAACGGATACTATGCCCTCGGGATAACATACGGTATCTTCTTTGTTTTGGTAGCGGACAAACATACTGTCAGAAAGAGACTCTGCTCTTCCTACGGCAGACAACGGGTAGATGGAATACTGTTTGTAGAATGCCTTATCGTCCAGGCTTGCAAGGAACTCCCCTGCGCCCTTGTCGCCAAATACATCAGCTATGCTGATCGAATAAGGTATGGAATGTCTTTCCAAAGCTTCAATCGCTCTCCATACATACTCGGTCTTTACATATTCCGCGTGGAATGCATCGTGGCTTATAGATACAAAAGAGACGAGAGAGCTTAAGCTCCCTATTACTTCATCTGTCTTCTCATCGCTCCACTGTCCCCAAAAACCGTTGGTTGCGACAGTCCTTTGCTCAAAGCCCTTAGCCCTGGCATACTCCAATATCTCTTTTATAAGTTCGGGATATAAGAAGGCTTCGCCTCCGGTAAGACCGATGCGCTCAAATGTTCCCATGATGGAAGCTTCATCTATCGCTTTCTTCGCAAGACTCATGTCCATCAGGCCGTGACATGAAGGCCCGCATGACAGACCGCAGAAACTGCACTCAGCAGTGCATCTATCTGTCAACATCAATGCCAATTGCCTGTATATCACGGAAAATACTCCAGATCCAAAAATAAAATATCTTTAATTATACTGCAAAGAGCCGAACCAATAAGTCCGGCCCCTGATAAGCTTAGATCTTACTACCTGCTGCAAAAGGACAAGTATTTAAGGTCTGCGTCCTGCTATCTGGTTGCTTGCTGATACGAGCGCCCTTACGCCGCCGCTTACACGTGCGATGTCTTCGGCTGATACATCGGTGAGCTCTTCGATATCTTCAGCCGTGAAGGAGAAACCGTTCTTCTCGGCGAATTCGATTATCTCATCGGGAATGCGGCACTTGCTTACTGCTTCGGCAAATGCGCTGTCGCTCTTCATCTTCTCTTTGAATTCCTTAAGTCCGGCCATCGTTATCACTCCTTTGTTATCTTTATTGAATTATTAAACATATTTTATTACGGCGATTTTAGCA
>JAIKWA010000030.1 GCA_024685135.1 Saccharofermentans sp. | reverse complement strand
GAGGCTTACATTAGACGATATTAAGTTCGAGAATGAGATAGGCTGCACATTAAAGCTCATCGCATTTTTCGGCAAGAGCGAGGGCAAGCCTTCAGTTTATGTAGCTCCTCACTATGTATCCTCTAAGAACCTCTTATCTTCGGTATCAGGCGTATTCAATGCGATCGTCGTTGAAGGTAACTGCCTCGGCGAGTCAATGTACTATGGTCAGGGCGCGGGTAAGCTCCCCACGGCTTCCGCAGTTTGCGCAGATATCTTAGAAGCTGCTGTTACAGGCGGCGTTCCTTCAGAGAACAGACTCTGGAGCGAAGAGGCTGCTGACATCGCATCCTACGAAGATATCGTTTGCGATATCGTCGTAAGGCTTGACGGGGGTGCTGATAAGCTCATGTCCGTCTTTGCTCCCTATGAGCCCGTTAAGCTTTCCGGTAATGCGATCCTTGCAAAAGGTATTAAGCATAGTGATATCGAGTCCATTCTTAAGTCAGAACCCGATTCAAAGTGGTTCCACTACCTCGGATAAGACTTGATGTTTATAAGAAGAGCAGTAGTCAAGGATATCCCGGAGATCTTAAGGCTTTTATATCAGGTGAATAATGTCCATGCGGATATCAGACCTGATCTGTTTATCCACGATAAGACAAAATATACAGCTGAAGAACTGGAGTCTGTCATCAGATCTGATGTAACTCCGGTCTTTGTCTGTTTTGAAGACGAGAATTCCAGTGAGCTTCTCGGATATTGCTTTGCGGTATACGAAGTAAAGCATGGTCATTCGCTGGTCGGTATCAAGACTTTATACCTGGACGATATATGTGTCGATGAGAAGGCACGGGGCAAGGGCGTTGGCAGGCATATCTATGAATATGTGAGAAGTTACGCGAAGCAAAATGAAGTGTATAATATAACTCTCAATGTTTGGGAGCATAATGATTCCGCAAAGGCTTTCTATGAAGCCATGGGGCTTAAGGTCCTCAAATACGGAATGGAAGATATACTGCAATAAATATACGGAGGAAGATATATGAAGGTATTAGTCGTTGGTGGCGGCGGAAGAGAACATGCTATCTGCTACGCACTCAATAAGTCAGATAAGGTAACGGAGCTTTATTGCGCACCCGGTAACGGAGGCATCGCTTCCATAGCAACATGCGTTGATATCAAGGCTACCGAGGTAGATAAGCTCGCAAGCTACGCGAAGGAAGGCAAGTTCGACCTTGTATTCGTTGCACCTGAAGATCCTCTCGCATTAGGTCTTGTGGATAAGCTCGAGCAGGCAGGCATCAGGGCATTCGGTCCTTCTGCTAAGGCTGCTATCGTCGAGTCTTCCAAGGCTTATTCCAAGAATCTCATGAAGAAGTACAATATCCCGACAGCCAAGTATGAGCTTTTCGATGACGAAGATAAGGCTGATGCTTACTTGGATACACAGGAAGCTCCTATCGTGATCAAGTGCGACGGCCTTGCTCTCGGTAAGGGCGTAATAATCGCTCAGACAATAGATGAAGCAAAGCAGGCAGTACACGACATGATGGCTGACAAGAAGTTTGGCGATGCCGGCAGCACAGTAGTTATCGAGGAGTGCATGGTAGGTCCTGAGCTTACTGTCCTCGCATTTGCAGACGGCAACATAGCTGTCCCCATGATCTCTTCAAGAGACCACAAGAGAGCATTGGATCACGACGAAGGCCTCAACACAGGCGGTATGGGTGCTGTTACTCCCGGCGCTGATCTTACCGAGGCTGATAACGACAGGATCTTAAATGAGATCATCAATCCCACTATCGCAGCACTCAAGGCTGAAGGCAGACCTTTTAAGGGCGTAATCTACTTCGGTCTCATGCTTACAAAGGACGGCCCTAAGGTCGTTGAGTATAATTGCCGTTTCGGCGATCCCGAGACACAGGCTATCCTGCCCAGGCTCGAGACAGACTTCGTAGACATCATTAATGCCTGCATTGACGGAGATATCACATCCGTTGACATCAAGTGGAAGGATGTCTGTTCCTGCGTTGTAGTTATGGCATCCGGCGGATATCCGGGTTCTTATGCAAAGGGCTACGAGATCACTGGTATCGATACCTGCGGTAAGCTCGTGTTCCAGGCAGGCACCAAGCTGGATGACGGCAAGCTCGTTACCTCCGGCGGCAGAGTCCTCTGCGTTTACGACGAAGGCAAGACTTTAGACGAAGCTATCGACGGTGCATACGAAGGCGTAAATAAGATCTCCTTCAAGGACATGCACTTCCGTCACGATATAGGACGCACTCTTAAATGAGGATAGGTGTTTACGGAGGATCCTTCGATCCTTTGCATAAAGGCCATATAGCGCTTCTTCAAGGAGCGCTCAAAGGCGGGTTCATAGATATTGCTCTCGTAATACCTTCTGCCCGTAATAACTTTAAGACATACACAAATCAGCTTCCTTGTCCTTACAGATATTACATGCTCAAGGACTGCATAGAGGAGTTGGAGCTTGAAGATGTCTATCCCTGCGATATCGAGATGGGAATTGAAGGCACGAGCTATACTGCCGTGATCCTGGATAAGCTAACAGACCCTGATTACATCGTACCGTTCCTTCAGGATCTGGGCATCAAGAAGAAGAAGGCTAACGAGCAGCATAATTTCTTCTGGATAATGGGCTCTGATACCATCGCTTCTTTTGAGCACTGGTATAAGCCGGCAGATATCCTGTCAAAGGCTACGCTCTTATCGGCAATGCGCCCGGGCTCTGATGTCGATATACAGAAGATCGCATCCGGTATCGAGAATAACCTTGGCGGACATGTTGAGCTCTTCAGGTTTGACGGCATCGAATGCTCCTCATCAGAGATATTGAAGGATATGGACTTTACTTTGTGCCCGAAGCCTGTAAGAGATTTTATAAAACTGCACGATCTATATTCTGACAAGAATATCTTAGACGGGGTATCAGATGAGGATAAGGTTACCTTCTTCGAATCAGCGATCGGTATGTATCCTTATCTTAAGGAGAAGAGACTCCTGCATACACTTAACGTAGGATACCTGTCCTGCAAGCTTGCAAGGAGGTTCGGCGAAGACCCCGGCAAGGCACTTATCGCGGGCGCTCTGCACGATTGTGCCAAGGAGCTCGATATCGATTACCAGCGAAAGCTTGCAAGAAGCTATTCCGGGGATATCTTCGAGGATAAGAAGCTGCTTCATTCTCCTGCAGGTGCGGTATTTGCAAGAGAGAAGTTCGGCATAGAAGACGAAGGCATATTAGATGCGATCTGCTACCATACGACAGGCAGGGGCGACATGACCAAGCTTGAGAAGATAGTATATCTCGCAGATAAGATCGAGCCTTCAAGGACATATACGGATCTGACGGAGATCAGGAAGGCTGCTCTTACTGACTTAGACGAAGCAGTCCGTATGACCGTAAGATCGGTCAAGACCAAGTTCGAGGAGCAGGGCAGGGATATTCACCCTTATACTCTTGCTATGATGAAGGACCTTCGAATATAATTACAATATGAACTCACCAAAGGAGAAGCAGATGGAAAGCAAAGAATTAGCAGATAAGATAGTTCAGATACTTGATTCAAAGAAGGGTATCGATATTGAGATAATCGACGTGACAGGTAAGACAACACTTGCTGATTACTTCGTTATCTGCAGCGGTAATTCGACAACACAGATCAAGGCTCTGTCAGACGAAGTCGAGTATGTTCTCAAGAACGAGTGCGGTCTTATGGCTGACCATGTTGAGGGCAGATCCGGCGACCGCTGGATCCTGATCGACTACAAGGACGTTGTAGTTAATGTCTTCCATCCCGAGGAGAGAGCAAACTACAATATCAGCAAGCTCTGGGAGACCAAGCAGAAGGAAGGCTGATCCAAATTAGTTTTTAGCTTTGACCGGCAACGCATCGCGTTGTCGGTTTTTGTATGTTTTTGACGGATTTTTACTTGGCTTTAAGGTGTTATCATCCCTATATGAGAAAGCATGGCGCAAAGCTCAAGACATTGATATATCCGGTAGCTTTTTTGCTTATCGCTCTATTGAGCATGCTATACAAACTCGTAGCAAACGGAACGGGCACGGCATTTGTTGCGACCGTAAACGGGGAGACGGCGGAGCTTACCGGTGAAACTTATGTGGAAAGCACTGTGGTATCGGAATCTGAGAGCACAGAGACAATAGAGCGTTGCAGCGTATATCTGTGTGGCGAAGTGGTAAATCCGGGTGTCTATGAGATAGATAAGGGTTCGATCTTAAACGATGCTGTAATTATGGCAGGCGGGCTTACCCCCGAAGCCGACATGACACGGGTAAATCTTGTCTATGTCATTGAATCCAATTTCTCCGTCTATATCCCGAAGACAGGCGAGGAGGGCTCAGGTGATAACGTGATCCGCTCAGACGGGAGCTATATGTGGGGCGGGGGAGAGCAAGCGGGCACATCCAATATACAGAAGGTCAACATAAATACGGCAGATAAGGATCAGCTAATGACGCTTCCGGGAATAGGTGAAGTAACCGCCAATGCGATAATCAGCTACAGGGAGGATAATGTGTTCAGTTCAATAGAAGATATTAAGAACGTGACGGGGATAGGGGATGCCAAGTTCAATAACATCAAGGACTACATTACGGTTTAAGCGTAACCCGAGATGCCTCTTACCCTTACTTCTCCTCCTGTAAGATCTTCAGTAGTTCCATCAGTAAATCTGACCTTAAGGGAGAAATCCGGGTTTATATCTATAGCTTCGGCATCTCTTCCTTCGTCTTCTCCGTCCATTATCCTGAAGACCTTAAGCTTCCTGCCGGTCGTGATGTTCTTTGCCTTATAGGAACCCAGGTAATACTCCTTAGCTGAAGGCCAGCCGGCCGCAAGGCGGTCTAATTCTTCGATCAGCTTTGCTGCGAGGATAGCTCTTCTATACTTGGTCTTTGTTTGGATCGCAAGGGAAGTAGCTATACCTTGAAGCTCTTTGGGGAAGGAATCCTCATTTACATTGATGCCGATACCTATGACGATGCTGTCGATCCTTCCTGTCTCGCCCTCTATGGAAAGCTCCGTTAAGATGCCGCATATCTTGAGCTTATCAAGGAGGATATCGTTGACCCACTTGATATTGGTGTCTATACCGTAAGCCTTCTTTATGGCATCGGTTATGGCAACGGCGGTCCATGAGGTAATCTCGCTGATGTTCTCAAGTCCTGTATCGGGGCGCATCAGGTAAGATAAGTAGATGCCGCAGCCTGAAGGGGATGCAAAGGCTCTGCCTCTCCTGCCTTTGCCCTTGGTCTGCTGATCGGCAATAACTACCGTGCCCTTGGAAGCCCCCTTGGAAGCCAGATCTTTAAGGTAGTCGTTTGTAGAATCTACGGAATCTAATACAATGACATCCTGAGCTCTTGTATCGCTTAAATAAGCGCAGATTTCACCTGTTGATAAGATGTCCGGACTGTTTAAGAGCTTGTAGCCTTTATTGGTAACGGAATCTATCTCGTATCCCTGGGTCTTGAGGACTTTTACAGCCGTATTTATTGCGGCTCTTGAGATGCCCAAAGCCTTGCTCATGCCTTCGCCGGATATATATTCTTCGCTGTTTATAAGGATCTTGAGAACACTGTCTTTTGTATTCATGATTCCTCCTGGAAAACATAAATTTATAATTTATATTTGTATTTTAACATTATGCGAAAAAGTGTAAAATGAATACATGATATTTAAATCTTTGATCGGAATCTGTGCGCTCTTGTCTTTGCTGGTGACTTTTACACTGGTCTATCTGTTCAGGCACGGCAATAACGCGATGCAGATCGTCCTTGCGACGATCCTTACGATCAGTAATTGCGGATATTATTTCCTTACAGATGCTTCAACTCTCGAAGAAGCGCTTCTGGCTAATACTATAGGTTATATCGGCGGTCTTTTCCTCCCGATGCTCGTAATGGTCCTTCTGGCGGATTTCTCTAATTCCAAGTTGCCGAGATGGTTCGTCTTATTCATTGCTTTGATGAATATAGTCCTTTTTGCAGGTGTTGCCACGACCAATGAATACGGCTTGTTCTATAGCGCTGTAGAGCTCGTGGTCAAGGACTCGGGAGTTGCTTATCTCGTTAAGACTGCGGGCGTTCTTTATTACATAAGATTTGTTGTACTTGCTGTTGAAGTCGCTCTGTCGTTCTTCTTTACTCTTCTGGCATTTATCGGCAGGAGAGCTGCTTCTTATAAGACTATGATGCTCTATATCGTTATGGTCATTATCTCGATGATGACCTATGTCGTAGAAAGAGCAGTCCATTCAAGTTATGAATTCCTCCCGTTCGTATATCTGTTATGCATATTCCTTCTTGTCTATATCTGTACGAGATCCATCCTCTACGATGTCTATTCGACCGTTCAGGAGAAGATCTCGGAGAATACGTCTTTTGCTTATGTCGTTTTCGACAGCAAGCTCAACTTCGTAAGCTGCAATTCAAGGGCGAAGAGGATATTGCCGGAACTCAAGAATGCAAGGATCGACAGTCCCATCGTTACCGAGAATTTTGCATTTAAGACTCTCCTTAACTGGGTAAAAGACAATGCTTTCCCCAAGGATCCCAAGGCTTCTGTCACTACGACTCTGATCCTCAACGAGAACCGTACGATCGCAAAGAGACTTCTCGATTGTGAACTCAGCTACATAAGACTCGGCCTCGGCACCAGGATCTTAGGTTATCTTATCGAGCTCAACGATGTTACCGAGCAGCACGATATGATCGAGCAACTCAAGTTCCACGACATCAGGTCCAAGAGAGAAGCAGACAGACAGACGCTCAAGGTCAAGAACCTCCAGGAATCCACTATCCTCGGAATGGCGTCCATGATCGAATCCCGTGACAACTCAACAGGAGGTCACATCAACAGGACATCTTCCTGCGTAGCTTTGTTCGTAGAACATCTGCGCAAGGTAAAGCAGTACAGGAATTTCCCCGATTCTTACTGGTATGCGGTAAAGCAGGCTGCTGTTTTGCACGACCTCGGTAAGATCGGCGTAGACGATTACATCCTCCGTAAGACCTCAGGTCTTTCCGAAGAAGAGTATGCTGCCATGAAGACACATGCCGAGAAGGGCGCTGTCATCATCAGGAAGATCCTTAAGGACGTAGATGACCGTGAGTTCGTAAGAGTAGCCGAGAATGTTGCTCATTACCACCACGAGAAGTACAACGGTACGGGTTATCCCGATCACTTAAAGGATAATCAGATCCCTCTCGAAGCCAGGATCATGGCTCTTGCCGATGTTTTCGATGCGCTTGCAAGCAAGAGAGCATATAAGGAGCCGATGCCTTACTCCGAGTGCTTCAAGATAATAAGACACGATCTCGGATCGCACTTCGATCCTGAACTCGGTGAGATATTCTTAGGGCTCGAGAAGGAGATCATAGCCCTCTACGAATCCTTCGAGGGTACAGATAAGGCCAGATAATTTACATTTGGGTTACAAAACCCCTCTGTGCCGCAGTTTTGCTTAATTTGACAGCCTCCGTTTGATAAAATCGAAGTAACGGAGGCTTTTATAATGCTAAGTATCGGAAGAACAACAAAGATCTTATCAGGAGTTCTCGCAGCATCTATCTGCGTTGCGACTATAAGCGTAGCCGATATCGGCTCTGCCAATTCAGTTGCGCTCCAGTGTCCTTCCACGGGCATCGATGAGCCCACAGTAGAGTGTTCGATATTTAACGCCGGTGCCGACAACGAGATCGACATCGATGAATTCACATATACTTTAGATCCCAATCTCGAGATCGATCCCGATAAGGTATACGACGGCAACACATATCTTAATAAGGCTGATCCCATAACTGTCTATAGCTCGGATTCTGCTGACGGTGAGGTCGTCACCAGCCTTGATAAGGGTATTACTTTTGTAAGGATCTCTTACGATTCCTCCTGGTCTTATGTCAGGACTGAAGACGGGCAGGAGGGGTATGTCGATAATTCCGTAATGGAAGATACCGTTATGGCTGAAGATGTTACTCCGACACCTACATCAACTCCTGCTTCGACTGCAACACCTGCTCCTACAAGAGCTCCCACGGCAACTCCTACAGCAGCGCCTGAATCTCAGGTATCTGAGACTTCCTGCGACATGACGCTCTATGCCACATGTTCTCTTAATGCGAGATCAGGCCCCGGCATTACATACAGCAAGATCACTACATATCAGACGGGCGATGCCATTCATGTCGTTGCGACAACAGATAACGGCTGGTATAAGACTGAAGCAGGTTACTATGTAAAGTCCAATTACTGCTCTGAGAATATGCCTACTGCAACGCCCACGCCGGTGCCTCAGGAGACGACAACTGAGACTTCGACTTCAACGGATGCAGCTGATACTTCATCAGATTTTGCAACCTTCGTAAGAAGCTTTATCGGTGTTCCTTATGTATATGGCGGATGTTCTCCTTCAGGCCTCGATTGTTCAGGACTCGTAAGATATTGCTATAAGACATACTACGGCATTACATTGCCGCACAGCGCAAGACTGCAGGCACAGCTCGGAACAGAAGTATCTGCTTCGGAGATCACTTGCGGTGATATCGTATGCTTCGACTACGACGAAGACGGTTCTATCGACCACTCAGGTCTTTATATCGGCGGCAATACAGTTATCCATGCCTCGAATTCAAGAGGACAGGTAACATCTGCCACATTCTCTTCAATGACTCATGTGACTACGATCAGAAGAGTTTTGTAAGTCCTGTTATAGCATCCTTTAAGACTTCGATATCAACCCCGATATCGCTCATGGCTCTCGCTTCGTTTGCCTGATGGCACTGATCCGTCTCCCAGGGAGTCTGGATCCCGAAGGCAATGGTGTTGGGCATATGTCTTGCATATGTTCCGCCGCCTATCGCAAGAGGTTCGGTAAATTCAGTCTTATAGCTCTCCTTGAAGCCTGTGTATTCGCTCATGTGCTTGCTCCAGATCGAAGTGAGGAGCTTTATCTCCGGGGTGTCCTTCTGTTTATACAGAGGCTCCATGTGGTTTGTTATCTCGGCTTTAAGACCGTAAGTGCCTGCTACTTTATCCATATACTCCAGGATGTCACTTGCCTTGCAGGTAACGGGATATCTGATGTCTATTACTATGGATTCGCCATTACGATCTGCCCTTAATACAGAAGGATTACCTGTGATCTTGCCTGATTCGTCTTCGGTATCGCAGCCGGTGTATTCAGACATGGTCTTAGAGGCGAGCTCGCTTTTGATATAAGTAAGGACGGGGGAGAGGGAAGTGTCCTCTATCTTACCTGCCATATCGAAAATGGCATTAACGCCAAGCTCGGGCTTGGATGCATGTGCTGGGATGCCACATCCTTCGTAAGTAATGCCGTTTATCGTTGCCTTGCTCTGCGCAGGTACCATATTTGCGGCATTGCCGGCAAATGCTTCTATCTTGGAAGGTGAGGAGGAATATATCTTAATATTTAATATTCCTTTCTCTGCATAGATAACCGGGTATTCGGCATCGGGAGTTATCGCAAATCTCGGGATCTCGCCCTTTGCGGCATAGCATTCAACGCATGAGCATGTCCTCTCTTCGTCCGTACCCAATATGAGCCTTACTCTGGA
>JAIKWA010000127.1 GCA_024685135.1 Saccharofermentans sp. | reverse complement strand
TATTTCCGCCACCGATAAGGGAACCTACTATCAGGACGGATGGGAGATCACCTCGCTCGTCGACCATCAGTATATTGAGATACAGGCACGCATGAACGAAGACGGAACATTCGATTTCAAAGGCCAGGTCGAATACTATGTCTACACGGAATACAGCATCATAAGGGAATACAACGAGCACGAGATGATGTACGGAGTAATAGACATCACGGGCGTAAAGAAATTCCCAAAGAACACAGAAGTGGATCTCTTTACGGACTTAACCTACAAGGACAACAAGTTTACCATCCACTATAAATATGTGGATCAGTATTCAGTATCCTTTAAATACATATACGAGACTAAAGTAGTCTACAGGATCGAATAACACAAAACAGAACAGGGTGCCCAAGGCACCCTGTTCAATTCTCAGACGATATAACTTCCCTTTGGCGTGGATTTGACTTCGAGCATCGCGGGAATAAACCCGGTGAGCATCTCAACGTGGCTTATGATGCCTATCGTTCCGCTGTCAGACTTAACAGTCTCGAGGATCTGTATCGCATCGAAAACAGAATCCTTATCAAGCGTACCGAAGCCCTCGTCAACAAACAACGATTCGATCTTGGCACCGCTTCGCTTGGCGATAGACGACATACCGATCGACAGGGCAAGAGAGACCAGGAATTTCTCACCGCCTGAGAGCATACGGACGCTCCTTAAACCGTCCTGACGCGCTTCGTTATCGTGGACCTTGAACTCCAATCCCTTCTTATTGCCTTCGCCCTTATCATCTGATCTTACGAGGCGGTATCTTCCGCCGTGAACAGCTTCGAGCATCTCATTGGCACTAGCTATTATCTGATCGAACTTGATGGCTAAGATGTACCTCTTAAGTCCGATACCGGTGTCGCCTCTTACGAGCTTTGCAAACGCCAGATCTTCCTTAGCCTGATTGATGCAGGCAAAGTAATGCTCAAATGTCTTGCTTACGGTCTTATTAAGCTCGCTGAGCCTTGTGATCTCGCGGTCAATGACTGACCTGTTCTTGTTGTATCTCTCATTCTCGGAAGTGATCTCTTCCTGGCGGCTGTCGAACAAGGTCTTATCAGGCTCTGTCTTGCCTTCAAGCTCACTCTTCGACTTGGTTATGCCTTCAAGATTCTCCTTAACGGCTGTCTCGTAAGCAGCTATCTTCTGCGCAAGCTCCTGGAGAAGATCAGATGACTTAAGAGCCAAGCTTACCTCATCGCTATCAGCAAAATCACTTGCCGAGACAGCATTATCGAGTGCCGCTTTTGCAGCATCGGAGGCTTCACGGGCTACCTTGAGTTCAGCAGCTGCTTCACCCTTCTTGGCTATTAGGGTTGTAACCTCTTCCTGTCTCTTACCAAGCTCATCACTAAGTTCCTTGACCTTTGCTTCAAAGGCTTTGTTATCGTCTGTGAGCATCTTTATCTGGTCTTCAAGGCTCCTTATGTCATCTACACCTTCAATGAGATTCCCTGAGGCTGCAGCGTGATTAGCCTTCGCGGCATTCAGCTGCTCGAGCGAGGCATTGACGGCAGACTGCTTGGCATCTGCTTCGGCATCAGCCTTCTCCTTGGCGCTCAAAGCCTTATCAAAAGCGACCCGGCATTCATTTGCAAAAGCTTCTGCTTCTTCCATCTCTTCCTTGCTTACAGAAGCTTCAAGCTTTGCTGCCGGACTCGGGTGATGCAAGCTTCCGCATACGGGACACGGTTTATCTTCGGTAAGATCACCGGCAAGCTCTCCGCAGATACCTTCCAGGTATTTCCTCCTGTATTGTTCGGCCTTCGAGTTTGCTTGAGTAAGAGCATCGTTCTTGACCTTAACGATCTCAGTTGACTCCTCGCTCTTACGTTTTGCTGTCTTAAGATCGGCATCTGCCTTGGAATAGATGGCTGAAGCCTTATCGAGCTCGGCCTTAAGGGAATCGATCTGCTCGTATACCTGTCTCTTGTCCTGCAAAAGACCTATCCGCTTGTTGTTATCCTCAACCCGGGAAGAGACGGATACCTTATCGAATGCATCCTTGGCTTTATCAAGTTCTTCCTGAGCCTTGGGGATAAGATCGCCGAACTTCTCGTAGTCCTTTGTTCTCTTGTTTAACTCACGCTGCGTCTTGGAAGCAGCATCCATAAGCTCTCTGAAAGGCTCAGCTTTATTCGCTGCGGCTAAAGTCTGACGGTCTGTCTTTATATCATCTTCAGACTTCTTAAGAACTGATGCCTTAGCTTCAAGCTCGTGAAGGTGCTTGAACTGAGAAGCAAGCTCGATATCTGATTTGAGCTTCTTTTGCTTTGCATCAGCATCAAACGCCTTGTGTTCATCTTCTATCTTCTTCATCTTGTCCTTAAGCTCGTCTATGTAAGAACAAAGGGCTGCCGGATCGGTTATTGCATTGCCTTCGGAATCTGTCTCGTTGCCGAGAAGATCATCTGCGGTCTTCTTCTCTTCACTGAGCGACCTTACGACGGCTGCCGCATTATCGTACATACGCTCGGCATACTTATCATAGATCCCGCAATTGAAGATGCTTGTAAGGATATTCTCCTTCTCTTTGGTGGAGGAAGTAAGAAACGTCTCAAACTGCCCCTGAGGAAGGAGCACTACCTGCCTGAACTGGTCTTTTGTAAGGCCGATGATCTCTTCAGCCTTTGCGGTAAGCTGAGTTGCCGAGGTCTTATCGAAGAAATTCTTCAACACTCCATTTACGATCTCCCCCCCTTCATACCCGAGGGAAAGACTCGTTCTCTTAATGCTGAGAGACCTTTTAAAACGATATGTTCTGCCACCTACTTCAAACTCAAAGATAACAAAGGTCTCTACATCCTTATCGCTCTTGGTACACTTCCACTCTTTGAAGTTGTTCCTTCCCACCTTATTGGTGTCCTCGCCCGAGCTCGCACCGTAAAGCGCAAACATCATCGCATCGAAGATCGTAGTCTTACCGCTGCCGGTAGCACCTCTTATAAGGAACATCTTAGCTTCATTGAGCTTCTTGAAATCAATTACCGTATGCTCTGCAAAGGCTCCGAAAGCCTGCATCTCTAATTTAATCGGCTTCATTTGTCACCTCCGTTACTGCCTTGATGAACAGCTCCTGTCGATGTTTGCGTCTTGCATCATCTTCGCCATCTCCTGTGCCGGGCTCGGCTATGTCTTGATAGAAATACTTAAAGATCTCTTCCGGGTCATTCTCTATCTTCGAGAACTCCTCGAGAGAGAGGGAGATGGAGGAATCCTGCCTCTCGATATCGATACCCTTTATGCTCAAGATAAAGGGATATATGGCTCTGAGCTGCTCCTCAAGCTCAGCACTGACATAACAGTCCGTCACCGTAATATCGAGATAACCGCTTCTTATCTCTTCGGGATAATCTGCCTTAAGAAGAACTTCCAGAGGCTCTTTAAGACTCTTCCTGATATGCTGCAAAGGAAGCTTGATCTCAACGCTTGTCATATCATCCGTATCGATCAGCCTTACATACTTACTCTGATTCTCTTCCTTGCCGAAGGAATAAGGCATAGGTGTGCCTGAATAGTAGACATTATCCGCGAGCTTTTGCATCTTATGAATATGCCCTAAAGCAACGTAATCGAAGTCCTTGAAGACGGATGCGGGGACCATCGGTGCATTACCTACTTCGCAAGCCCTGTCTGATACCGAGGTCGTAGCACCTGTAACAAAGCAATGAGCCATAAGGATATGTCTAAGCCCGGGAGTGAATCCTTCCTTTATATGTGAGCAGACAATTTCATATGCCGATGTAAGATCATCTATCTTGTCTGCTTCGTCAGGATATGCACTCTTAACCGTTGACTCATTGATCCAGGGAAGCAAAAAGATCTCGGTGTTACCGATTACGGTACTTCCTATACCATCACTAAGGGAACCTGCTACAAAGTATCCTGCCTTTGTAAGAAGCTGACTGTTGCTTGCAAGCCTGACGCTTCCGTCATGGTTACCTGCTATCTCGCAAAGGGTGATGCCGAGCTCGTTGCAGATCTTGTTAGCCGCATAGTCGTGAAGCTTCACAGAATCCAAAGAAGCTACCATCCTGTCGTAGATATCACCTGCTATAAGGATGCATTCCACCTTCTGCTCTGCGGCTATACGGCAGATCTCATCAATAAAGAATCTCTGGTCACTTGCTATATCACAATGGGGTTCGGTCAGACCGATGTGCCAATCCGATGTATGTAATATCTTCATACCTGCCTCCTGATTCATTCTTCCTCTAATATTATGCTTTAAATCTCCAAAAGTTCACATAACAACAAATATTGTTGTAAACTAAAGCCATATTAACTATGGGGGTGGGTAATATGCGGTTTGATCCTGATAATACTCAATTCT
>JAIKWA010000091.1 GCA_024685135.1 Saccharofermentans sp. | reverse complement strand
GGTACAAAACTCTCAACCATTCCGGTGGTGATTACCGCGAGGCCACACCTGTTCCCATACCGAACACAGAAGTTAAGCTCGTTGGTGCCTACAATACTTGGCTGGCAACGGCCTGGGAAGATCGGTTGCTGCCGGATTTATATGAGCCCGTTTGCGGAGTAACGCAAGCGGGCTTTTCTTATACTATTTATGCTTAATATTTACCTGATCTTGCTGTCTACAGCTTTGTATAAAAAATGTAATATTACATTTACAAGATTTTTATTATTGGTAAAATAAAAAAGTATTGTAGTTTTGCCCTGTGTTTTGGGATTTTTTGAGGAGTATTAAATGGCTAAGATATTGATTGTTGATGATGAGATCACATTGGTAAATTCAACGGCAGACATGCTGAGATCCTTTTCTTTCGATGTGCTCACTGCAACCAGCGGCAAAGCGGGTTTTGAGATCGCCGTCAGGGAGAAGCCTGACGTGATCATCCTGGACTGGATGATGCCCGATTATAACGGACTTCAGTTCATTCAGGACTACAGAGAGAGCGGTTATCAGACCCAGGTATTATTCCTCACAGGTAAGGGTGACTTGTCACAGTATCAGGTAGAGGCATTAAGAGCCGGCGCAGACGATTATATGTCCAAGCCTTACGATCCCACAGTATTGGTCGAGCGTTTAAGAGCCATGATCAGACGTAACGACTACAATAAGAAGAGAAGCACCGGCGAGTCCAACAGACATGAGTATTGCGAGGGCGAGCTCATAATAGACGGCGATGTAATGCAGGCATTCAAGCACGAAGTCAGTTGCGATCTTACAAACCGTGAGTTCCAGCTCCTGCAGTATCTTGAGACAAATAAGGGCAGAGTATGCTCAAGATCCGAGCTGCTCAAACAGGTATGGAAGTTTGACTTCTTAGGCGACGAGAGAACTGTCGATGTAACCATCAAGAGGACAAGACAGAAGATCGAGCCGGACCAGAAGAACTTCAAGTATATCCTTACAAGAAGAGGCTTCGGCTATTTCTTCCCGAGTGACCTTACATAATAATGATCATCCTTGCAACAGAACTGTCTAAAGCCCTGGCTGATAACTGGGTCCTTGCCGTAGTATTCTCACTGATCCTGATAATGGTCGGTGTTCTTATCGGTTATATAGTAGGCAATACATCTTTAAGATCCAAGGTCACCAATAACATAGACAACTTAGAGCGCGATAAGATCATCCAGCAATCCGTCTTGGACAGCGTAGGTCTCGGCATCGTCGTATACGACGAGCACGAAGCGATCTATGCCAACGAGACGATGTTCGCGCTTCCCCATTTCCTCAAGGATGGTCTTCCAAACAGCCTTGAAGGATTCCTCGAGACCTTCGATAAGGACAATCAGCTTAAATCCAATTACATCTTAAGCTGCGAGAACGGCATCAATGTAATAAGGGTCAACTACTGTGAAGACAGATATATCTATGAGATAAAGATAATCAAGAAGAAGGCCGATGAGACAGATAAGTATTTCCCCGGCACTGAATTTGCGATCGTTATAGTAGATGACATAACAGAGATCAAGGACGACGAGAGAAGACAGAAGGATCTTGCAGCCAATGTGTCGCACGAGCTCAAGACTCCTCTTACATCTATAAACACATCGGTATTCTCGATCTTCAAGTCCAGCGAAGACGGCAATATGCCAACCAACGAAGACTTAAGGCTCTGGGCACAGAGGATACAGGTCAATTCCGTCAGGATGCAGGATATCGTAAACGACTTCCTCGTGCTGTCACAGTGCTCGCACACCAATGTAATGAGCATCTTTGACCTTTACGAAGTAACCTCTAATGCCATTGCAAACGTATCTGAGTATCCGGGAAGGGCAAACGTAAAGATAATAATGCCTGAAGAAGGCGCTTATCCTCTGGTCTACGGTAATTCCAAGCTCATTATGAGGAGCATAATCAATCTCCTTACCAATGCCATAAAGTATATAGATTTCGACGGCAAGACCGAAGAACACACTATCCATGTATCAGTAGTCACCATTGACGACCGCATCGGTGTTCAGGTCGAAGACAACGGCAGGGGCATCCCCGCAAAGGATATAGAGCATCTTTTCGAGAGGTTCTACAGAGTGGATAACTCAGGCTCGAGAGAAGTCGGCGGCACCGGCATAGGACTTGCGATAGCAAAGGAGATCGCCGATATGCACGACGGCTCCATAAGCGTCACATCAACCCTTAATGCAGGCTCTACATTTACTTTGAGCCTTCCTACCGGCAAGACCGTCTTCGACGGTGTATATGCGGATTCCAAGGCAGGCATAATCAGTGAGAAGCCCAATTACAGGGCGGCTGCATATTTCCTGGGACTCCAGGAGTGCGAGGCTTCAAGGTCCATGGGCTACGACGATCTTGCAGGACTTATAACCGAGTACGAGGGTAAGAGCGAGACTGACGTAATAGGCAGGGACAAGGCACTTATCGCACTTCTTAAGGCATATGGAAACGAGAGATTTGCAGATCTCGAAGAAGAATTGTTATATGTTGAAGATTTCGATGAGGGTGAGGATTCCGTAACGGGACTCGACGAAGAGCCTCAGCTTACTCAGGAGCAGACTGCAAATATCGCTCAGGATATGGGCGTAATGAAGGCGATCACCTCAGTCGATTCCTACGATGTAATGGAGGAAGCGACAGGGGCTTATATAGCAAATGCAGAGGTCGAAGCAGCCAAGCTCGAGCAGGAAGAGAGATCGAGACTTGTAACAGACAGCAAGACCATAGAAGAAGATAAGGCGAGGAAGCTCGCCGAGGAAGAGGCTTACCAGGCTCAGTTAAGAGCTCAGGAAGAAGAGCTCTTAAGGCAGCAGGAAGAGCAGGATATGGAGGAAGCGAAGCGTCTTGCCAAGGAAGAAGCCCGCAAGATCTTAACCCAGCCTGTAGTCCAGAGGAGCGTAAATGCTGCAGAGCAGCCTAAGAATGCGGCCCAGATCGCAAGGGAGAATAAAGAAAAAGCAATTATTCACCCAACTTCGTCTGCAAAAAGGTATAATAAGACGGATAAAGCTGAAGGAGAAGAACCCGTTAAGTCTTCTCTCAAGCAGGTGCTTGATGACAGCAAGCCCGTCAGACCGGAGTAAATATAGTGACAAACGATAACAATTTTGATTATGCCAAGCCCTATGCCTATGAGGTCAAGGGCGGCAATAAACTTAATGGCGAGATAGAGATCAGCGGCAGCAAGAATGCCGTGCTCGGCGTTATCGCCGCTTCAATGATGATAGACGGACCCTGCACATTGGAGAATGTCCCTGACATCTCTGATGTTCATGTTATGTTCGAGCTGTGCAGATCCCTGGGCGCTACCATAGACCAGATAGATCAGCACACCTTTAAGATCGATCCTACGACTATAAATACACATAAGGCATCAGGCTCTCTCGTATCCAAGATCAGAGCGTCCTACTATCTTATGGGAGCGCTGCTTGCAAGATGCGGCAAGGCTTCGATAAGGCTTCCCGGCGGATGTAACTTCGGCCAGAGACCTATAGACCTTCACCTCAAGGCCTTCCAGCTTATGGGTGCCAAGGGTGCAAGACCTTCTGATATCGAGAGCGGTATAGTAAATCTTACGGCCGATCCACTGCACGGAGCAAAGATCTTCTTCGATATCGTATCCGTAGGTGCCACGATCAATGCGATGCTCGCAGCCTGCAAGGCCCAGGGCAAGACGGAGATCATCAACGCAGCCAAGGAACCCCATATCGTTGATGTAGCAAACTTCCTCAACGCGATGGGCGCAAGGATAAAGGGCGCAGGTACAGATGTAATCAAGATCACGGGCGTACCCGTGCTCCCCGGCAACTTCACTTATTCGATAATCCCCGACCAGATCGAGGCCGGAACATACATGATCGCTGCAGCGGTAACGGGCGGCGATGTCACCATCCACAATCTTATCCCTACGCATATGGAGCCACTGTCTGCCAAGATGCGCGAGATGGGATACCAGATAGAAGAGGGCGACGAATCCATAAGAGTCTACAAGAATTCGGAAGACGATGAGATATATCCCACGAGCGTTAAGACCGCTCCATACCCCGGGTTCCCTACCGACCTTCAGCCTCAGACCGTAGTATTGCTCTGCACGGCGAGAGGACAGTCGAGAATGCATGAGAATGTATGGCAGAACAGATTCCAGTATGTATCAGAGCTTGCCAAGATGGGTGCGAACATCAATGTTTTCGAGCGCATCGCATGGGTCAACGGCATAGATGCATTTAAGGGTGCGAGGGTGGAAGCCACGGACCTTCGTGCGGGTGCCGCACTCGTATGTGCCGCGCTTGCAGCAGAGGGCACGACTTATATAACCGAGGCCAAGAGGATCGACAGAGGCTACGAGCACATAGTAAAGAAGCTCAAATCCCTGGGCGCTGATATTTCCAGAGTCAACCTTGAAGAAGTATACAGCGAGGATACCGAGGCATGACGGCCGGCACAGAGCTTATTCCGCTTTATTCCAGCAGTCAGGGCAATTCAACTTTAATCAAGATCAACGGCGTAAACCTCCTTATCGACTGCGGCAAATCCTGCAAGATGATAGGCGAGGCGCTTATTAAGTGCGGGGTATACCCGGACGATATATCGGCGGTTTTTCTTACTCACGGTCACAGTGACCACATACAGGGTATAACGGTCTTTACCAAGAAATACCACACTCCCGTCTATGCGACGAAGGGCACAATGAGGAAGATAACGGATATCTATTCCGAGGTGACCTATATCGCGGAGAATGACATAATCTCCTTCAAGGAGCACGGTTTTGAAGTGTGGGCGCTTCCCACGCCTCACGATATCGAGGGCTCAGTCGTATATAAGATAAGAAATCTCAAGACCAAAAAGGACGTCTGCGTCATGACTGACTTAGGACAGTTCACCCCCGCAATGCAGGGCTTTGCAAGAGGATCTGCTGCTATACTCCTTGAGTCTAATTACGACAGGCAGATGCTTAAGGACGGACCATATCCTTATCCTCTCAAGATGAGGATCGCATCAGGTCACGGCCACATCTCAAACGATATATGCCACGAGGCGGCAGAATTCCTTATAAGAGAAGGCACAACGAAGATAATGCTCGGGCACCTATCTCCCACCAATAACACGGAAGAGATCGCGCTCGATTCCTTTATAAGGTATATGAAGGGAAGAGATCTCACAGAGGGCAGGGATTACATTGTAAAGGTCGCATCCAAGACCGGACCTACGGAGGGCTTTAGTGTATGAAGATCAAGATAGTCGCTCCCGGCCGTCTCAAGGACAAATGGCTCAAGGAAGGAATAGAAGAATACACCAAACGCTTGTCGAGATTTGCAAAACTCGAGATAATAGAGGTGGAGGACGCACCGGATTCTATACCTGACAGTGAGTGTCTGAAGCGAGAAGGTGAGAGGATCTTATCGCACATCAAGCCTCAGGAGAAATACTGGGTAATGGACCTTCACGGTGAGCGCGTCACTTCGGAAAAGCTCTCGGAATATCTGATATCGGATATCGAGACGGGCGGCGGAAGCCTTACGATAGTGATCGGAGGGAGCAGAGGAATATCGCCTGAAGTAAGAGATCGGGCATCAAGGCGGATCTGTTTTGGAGATATAACCTTGACGCATCTTATGACAAGGCTCATTCTAATAGAACAGTTATACAGAGGATTTAAGATAGCAAGAGGCGAGAAATATCATAAATGACCTATGGAAAACAGTGTTGACCGCATCTATCAGAATATCTTAGAGAGCTTGTCTGACGGAGTCATCGTAATCGGTTACGACGGTAAGATAAGTTCCTGTAATGACGCTGCCTGCGAGCTGATAGGCATCGATAAGGATGAGGCAACAGGCAAGAGCATTGCTCTTCTCATGATGGAGATAGAAGGCAATGACGATTTCTTCGAGATGCTCCTTGACTGCGTCTACGAGAAGAAGAAGATCTCAAGGACAGTGGCTTTCCGCAAAGATGGCAAGATGGAGTACCTCAAGGTCACCTCGACTCTTCTTATGGAAGGCGGCGTGGATACCGCGCTCATAGCGGTCATATCGGACCAGACGGAAGTGACCGAGCTCCTCATAAAGAACAACAGCTTGACCACACAGATAACCGCACTCATGAATTCCTTTGTAGAGGTCATGGTAACCGCGGTGGAAGAGAAATCCTCATACAACGCCAACCACACAAGGAATATGGTAAGGTATGCGACAAATTACCTCGAGTATCTGAAGCTTAACGGCAGGCTCAAGGATAAGACATCCGAGAACATAGAACCCTTTATAATGAGTGTCTGGCTCCACGATATAGGTAAGCTCTTAGTCCCGCCCGAAGTAATGGACAAGCCTACGAGGCTCGCCTTTTCAAAGAGCGACATAAGGCACAAGATAGATATCGCTAAGCTCATGATAAGAGTTAAGGTCTTAACTCATGAATTAGATGAAGCGCAAGGCGATAAGAAGCTCCTTGAGATAAACGAATACGAGGAATATATCAAGGCCTCGGATACCATGGGTTTCTTAGACGATGAGAGGATCGCAAGGCTAAAAGAGATCGCAAACACGGAGCTCTATACCGCATCAGGCGATACATGCCCTCTGTTAGACGATTACGAGCTCGAGAATATAACGGTAGTAAGAGGCACGCTTACCTCTGAGCAAAGGAAGATAATAGAATCCCATGTTGAGCTCACCTCCAAGCTCTTATCCAAGATGGAGTTTGTCGGTGAATACAAAAATGTTCCGTTTTGGGCAGGCTCGCACCACGAACTCCTGAACGGCACAGGCTATCCCAATAAGCTTAAGGGCGATGAGATACCGTGGGAGACCAGACTTCTTACGATAATAGACATATACGACGCACTTACGGCAGAAGACAGACCATACAAACCACCGCTTCCTATTAAGAAAGCCTTTGCTATACTAAGGAGCATGGCAGACGAAGGCAAGCTCGACAAGGAGATCTTAGAGGATTTCTATGAGAGCAGGGCGTGGGAGAAATCTAAGGGGGTAACCTTTATGAAGCAGATCCGGATCGAAGCCACAAAGGATAATCTTGATGAGGCAATGAACTTCATCGGCGAGTATCTCGAAGAAGCAGAATGCTCCATGAAGCATAAGATCAAGATAGATCTTGCGGTAGAAGAGCTCTACGTAAACATCTGCAATTACGCATATGCTCCCGGCACAGGCCCCGTAACGATACAGATCGGCATGTCGGAAGACAAGAAGACGGTATTTATAACCTTCATAGACAAGGGCATCCCTTACGATCCGATCGAAAAGGAAGATCCCGACATAACACTCTCAGGCGAGGAGCGTGAGGTCGGAGGACTCGGCATATTCCTCGTAAAGAAGTACATGGACGATGTTAAGTATAAATACGAGGGCGGATGCAATAATCTCACTATCTCAAAGGTGATCGCTTAAGGGGTCTGTATGAACAAGGACAAAAAGAACACTAAGTCGCTGTCAGCAAAGACGCTGAGGTCAACTATTGTAAGCTGCATAATATTCGGTCTGGTCGCACAGATAGTCGCACTGTCATTCTATGCATATTCACTTACAAAGAAGTTTATAGATATAGGTTATTCGGTTGCAACGCAGGCTAAGGTATCTGCCCAGCACGGTGCTGACGGCAACGGTTTCTCGTATCAGATAATGGATATCTATAACAGCCTTACGCCGGAGCAGAAGGCCAAGATGGGCACGGAAGAATACAGATCGTATTATGCGGGAGTAGATATGGAGAAGGGCAGCACCTACGATCTCCTCTATAACATCCTCTTAAACAACAGAAGGACCGATGAGATCCAGTACATCTATCTTGCCACCTTCGATAAGGAGAATAACGCGATCATCTATATTACCGATTGCGACGAGAATCCCGACACGGCTTTCCTGCCGGGCGACTGGGAGTATATAGATCCCAAGGAGATCGATATATTCACTAACGATTTCGATCCGGAAGCAAAGAAGTTCTTCCTCGATATGGATGAGAATGTAGGACCTCTTTGCACGGTAGCAATGCCTCTTATAACGCCCGAGGGAGATATCCCGGCTTTCCTTTTTGTCGATGTATCGGTCAAGGAGGTCATCCAGGGATTGTTAAACCTTGCGATCCAGTTGTTTATCATGTTCGTCGTACTTACTGTCCTTCTTGCCGTGGTACAGACCAGGAGCATCAAGAAGAAGCTCGTAACGCCTATCAATAAGATCGCTGATGCATCCAAGGCGTATGTCAATGACCGAATGAACGGTATCGATAACAAGGAGCACTTCCAGGGCCTCGGCATAGATACCAACGATGAGCTCGAGAACCTTGCAGATACCATGAACGACATGGAGAAGAATATCGCAGAGTACGAAGCAAATCTCACTCAGATAATCTCAGAGAAGCAGCGCATCAATACTGAGCTCTCTCTTGCGACGACGATACAGGAAGCCATGCTCCCTCATGTATTCCCTCCGTTCCCGAACAGGAAGGAATTCGACATCTATGCAAAGATGAAGCCCGCAAGAGAAGTAGGCGGCGACTTCTATGACTATTTCCTCATAGACGACGACCATTTAGGTCTTGTTATAGCAGACGTATCAGGCAAGGGTATCCCCGCGGCTTTGTTCATGATGATCTCCATGACGATCCTCAAGAATGCAGCTAAGCTCGGCAACTCACCTGCGGAGATCTTAAGGCATGCCAACGAATCACTTTGCGCAAATAACCCCACGGACATGTTCGTTACCACATGGGTCGGCATATTAGAGATCTCGACAGGTAAGCTCGAGGCCTCAAACGGCGGTCACGAATATCCGATAATCAAGAGGGCAGGCGGGGACTATCAGGTCTATACCGATCCGCACGGCTTTGTTGTCGGAGGCTTGCGTGAGAGCTTATATCACAACTACCGCCTTGACCTTAAGCCCGGAGACAAGCTCTTCCTGTACACGGACGGTGTTCCTGAAGCAACGAATTCGGAGAACAAGCTCTACAAGATGACCAAGCTCGTCGAGGTCCTTAATTCCAAGAAGGATGCGACGGTCCAAGAGCAGGTCGAGAACATTGAGCAGAGCATATCAACATTCGTCAAAGACGCCGAGCAGTTCGATGACCTTACGATGCTCGCGATAGAATACAAAGGTAAGTAAAAACGGAGGATACAGATATGGGAAAGATCTTAGACAGGCTCAAGGTAACCGAGAATATCAGAGTGTCCGGCAATATCGCCGGCATGGTAGTTGACGGTATCCCGGTACAGATAGATGAGACCAAGGAGGGCATACGTCTGTCTGTCGTATGCTCTCTGGGTTTCTTCAAGAGCATAAAGGCTGATATAGATCAGGACTGCAAGGAGCAGAATATCAGATGTCCTTACTATGAGGGCATGAAGGCATTCTTCTTTATCGCAAATGACGGCGCTTTCGACATCGTATTTCCTAAGGTAAAGAATGTTATAGCTAAGTATCTTACGGAAGTTAAGGAGCTTGAATGTCCCATCTGTAAGAGAGGCTACTGCGATACGGCTGCATTCAGCGGACCGTACTTCCTTCCTGTGCACAGAGCATGCATCGCTCCCGGCAAGTATGAAGACGAAGAAAAGTCAGGAGGGATCGGTATGCCCCATCTGCTGATAGGTATCCTCATCTGCATCGGTATCTTATTGATCAACTTTCTGTTCCTTATCGCAATGGACAGGCAGATGAGCGTTATATATATCCTTGCAGGAGCAGGCGGAGCCATGTACATAAAGTCCAAGGTGCCCGATATATCCATTCCGGGCAAGATCATATATGCAATATTCTGCGTCGCTTCACACGTGCTCTTCCCGTTCCTTACGGTAGCGGCATTGATGGCACAAAACAGAGGTATCGCCTTCGGCGAGATGATCTCAAGGTGGCCTACGGTACTGAGCTATGCCTTATCCGGTGACAACTTCTTCATGCTCCTTTGTATTGCAGGCGGCATGGCATTGGGCTTATGGTCGATATTCACCAACAAGGATCTCGGCAAGAGCAGCACAAAAAACATCATTCTGCCCTTATAATTTAGTTGACTAAAGTAAACAGCCGTATTATAATTGCAAGGTCAAAATCGGTACTTTAGTACGCTAAAGGAGTTAGTTATGGGAAATAAATTTTATACACCCGACGGATTTACGGACCTTCTGCCCGGTCTGTGTGCATATAAGCGCGGCCTCGAGAATAAGCTGCGCGCATTATACAGTCTGCACGGCTACGACGAGATAGAGACGCCCGGCGTCGAGTATTGCGATATATACACGCAATCCGGCTTCGTCGGCGAAGAAGAGCTCTATAAGTTCACCGACAGCGCGGGAAGATTACTGTGCACAAGATACGACGGCACCATCCCCGCGGTAAGGTTCATCGCCGGCAGGAATGAGACATTCCCTGTCAGGATCTCTTATATCGAAAATATGTACAGGGCCGGCAAGATGGGCGGCGGTAAGCAGAGCGGCTTCACCCAGGGCGGCATCGAGCTCATGGGCGCAAAGGGCGCGAAGTCCGATGCGGAAGTCCTTGCCATCGCGATCAAGTCCGCTTTGGAGATCGGAGTAACGGATCTTCAGATCTCTTTAGGTCAGGTTGAATTCTTTGCAGGACTTAAGAGACAGATGAACTTATCCGATGAAGCTGCAGAGGATATCAGGGAAGCGATAAAGAGAAGAGATAACGTAACCATAGACAAGCAGGACATAAGCCCGGAAGACAAGGAGACTCTCCTTGCCATGACCGAGATGAGCGGCACCTATGACGTACTTGATTACTTCCTTCCGAGAGTAAAAGACGAGGGCGCAAAGAAGGCTCTCACCGAACTTAAGGAGATCCTCGATATATTAGAGAAGTATGATTTCTTAAAGTACATAAATATAGACATGGGACTTATCGGATCAGAACAGTACTACACCGGCATGATCTTCAAGGGCTATACCTACGAGGTAGGCTTCCCGATCATCAGCGGCGGCAGATACGACGAGGTATCCAAGGCCTTCGGCAAGGATATCTCATCCGTAGGTTTCTCCATCTCCTTAACCCTCGCCCTAACGGCGCTCATGAGACAGGACAAGCTCAAGACAGAACCTGTGGCATCCGTGATCTGCGGCGGCGACTACGAAGCAGCAAGCTCGGCATGCGAAGCTTTGAGAGCTCAGGGAACACCTGCGGTGCTCGACACCACGGGACTTAGTGAAGACGAGCTTAATGCTTATGCCGAAGCCAAGGGCATCGAGACAGTCATGTATCTTAATGGAGGTGAAGCATAATGCTTACGATCGCTTTATCCAAGGGAAGACTCGCAGACCAGACTCTGGACCTGATGGAGAAGGCAGGCTACGATGTTACTGCCGCAAGAGAGAAGTCAAGAAAGCTCATCCTGGAAGACGGCAAGTCCGGTCTGAGGTTCATCTTAGCAAAGCCGTCTGACGTGCCTACATATGTAGACTTAGGAGCTGCAGATATCGGCGTTGTCGGCAAGGACACACTCCTTGAAGAGGGAAGACAGTTATACGAGGTTATCGATCTTGGTTTCGGCAAGTGCCGTATGTGCGTTGCAGGTCCTGCTTCGCTCAAGGACAAGCTTGACGATATCCCGAACAAGAGGGTAGGCACCAAGTACCCCAATATAACAAGAAACTATTTTGAAGGCGTAAAGAAGGAGAGCGTGGAGATCATAAAGCTGAACGGCTCTGTAGAGCTCGCTCCCTTAACGGGCCTTGCAGAGGTCATAGTCGATATCGTTGAGTCCGGCAGGACTTTATATGAGAACGGCTTAGAGCCTCTTGAGACCGTAGCGGAGATCTCGGCAAGACTTGTAGTAAACCGCGTATCAATGAAGATGAAAGAAGACGAGATAAGGCCTATGATCACCAGCTTGAGACAGGCCTTGGCAGAAGGTGAGGCAAATACATGAAGTGCAAGCTTATAGAAGGCACAAAAGAGAATCTTAAGACAACGGTAGAGAATCTGGGCGTAAGGGGCAAGATGGACCTTAAGCCCGTTATAGATACCGTCCAGGATGTAATAGATGACATCAAGACAAACGGAGACGAAGCGCTTATAAGATATACAGAGAAGTTTGACGGAGTTAAGCTTACTCCCGAGGCTATGCGCGTAACTGATGAAGAGATCGAAGAAGCCATAGCTTCCGTGGATCCCGGGCTGCTTGCCGTAATGAGAAGAGCGGAAGCCAACATAAGGAAGTTCCACGAGCAGCAGAAGGAAGAAGGCTTCATGATGGATGTCTACAGCGGCGGCAAGATCGGCGTTAAGGTAAGACCCATAACCACTGCGGGGATCTATGTTCCCGGAGGCACGGCTCCACTTCCGTCAACGGTATTAATGGATGTTATCCCGGCTTCTGTTGCAGGCGTTAAGCGTATCGTTTTCGCAACCCCGCCGAGAAAAGACGGCACCATCGCTCCCGTTATCCTTGCAGCGGCAAGCATCGCAGGCGCGACGGAGATCTACAAGATGGGCGGAGCTCAGGCTATAGCTGCCATGGCTTACGGCACCCAGACCATCCCGAGAGTGGATAAGATCTGCGGCCCCGGCAACATCTATGTAAATACGGCGAAGCGTCTGGTCTACGGCCAGGTCGATATCGATATGTTCGCAGGTCCTTCTGAGATATTGATAATCGCAGATAAGACCGCAAACCCGGAATATGTCGCAGCGGACATGCTCTCACAGGCTGAGCACGACAAGCTCGCATCAGCTATCGTGCTGACGGATTCAAGAGAGCTTGCCGAGAAGGTGCTCGAAGCATCAGACAGAAGATCTGAGCAGGCCGAGAGGCGTCAGATCCTCGAAGCATCCTTAAGAGACTACTGCGCGATAATCGTATGCGACAGCCTCGATACGGCAGTAGCCTTCTCGGAGGAGATCGCGCCCGAGCATCTGGAGCTTTGCGTAGCAGATCCGGAAGCTCTGTCTGAGAAGATAAACAACTGCGGCGCGATGTTCCTGGGAGATTATTCACCCGAGCCTTTGGGCGACTACTTTGCAGGACCCAACCACACGCTCCCGACCTCGGGTACGGCAAGATTCTTCTCACCCCTTAACACAGGTGATTTCTACAAGAAGATGAGCGTTATAAACTACAACCGCGAATCCTTAGAGCAGGTCTACAAAGACGTCGGAGCATTCGCGGACAGCGAAGGCCTTACATGCCACGCAGCGGCAGTAAGAGCAAGATTTGAGGATAACTGATGAGCAAGTTTTGGAACAGTAAGATAAGAGATGCGAGCCCCTATGTTGCAGGCGAGCAGCCAAGGCCGGGTCAGAGGGTGATAAAGCTCAACACCAATGAGAACCCTTACAGGCCATCGCCCGATTGTTCGGAGGCCATTAGGGACTTCGATATCGGACAGTTAAGGCTCTACCCCAACACGGATTCTATATCTGTCTGCGAAGCGGTAGCTGAATTAGAAGGGCTCGCCCCCGGGAATGTCTTTGTCGGCAACGGCTCAGACGAGGTACTCGCTCTATGCTTCCAGACCTTCTTCGAAAAGAAGGGCTTAACGGACCTTCCGGTCTTAACTCCGGAATTCTCCTACAGCTTCTATCCGGTGTTCGAGGATTTCTACGATATAAATCCTAAGATGATCCCTTTAAGAGAAGGTCTCAGATTAGAGCCTGAAGATTACATAGGTGTGCCCAACTGCGGTATCGTAATAGCAAACCCCAATGCGCCCACTTCAAGAGCTGTTACCTTAGACAGCATTAAGAAGATATTGGATGCCAACCCTGATTCCGTAGTTATAATCGATGAGGCATATGCATACTTTATGGAGCCTTACGAGACTGCGGCAAGTCTTGTTCCGGACTACCCCAATCTGGTGGTGGTAAGGACCTTGTCCAAGTCTTACAGCCTTGCAGGTTTAAGAGTAGGTTATGCGATAGCATCCGAAGAGCTCATAGAAGGCCTTACAAGGTGCAGGGATTCTTTTAATTCCTATCCGGTAGGAAGGCTCGAGCAGGCTATTGCAGTTGCAGCGATAAGGGATCAGGATTACCACAAGTGGTGCAGAGCGGAGATAATCAAGACCCGCGCTTATACAGTAGAGGCTTTGGAGGCTTTAGGCTTCGATATGCCGGAATCTTCCGCAAATTTTGTGTTTGCAAGACCGCCTAAGTGCATTTCGGCTGAAAAACTGTATCAAAACCTTAAAGCAAAGGGTATACTTGTAAGGTATTTTAAGACCGAGGGCTTAAGCGACAGGCTTAGGATCACCATTGGCACAAGAGAACAGATGGAGCAGTTCATTGAAGAAGTAAAGCAGGAGGTAGACGATGCCGAGAACATCTGAGATCACACGCAAGACCAAGGAAACTGACATTACGGTAGCAATAGATCTTGACGGCACAGGCAAGGGCGAGATCGATACCGGCATAGGTTTCTTCGACCACATGCTGGATGCTTTATCAAGGCACTCATGCATAGACATGAAGGTCTCCTGCAAGGGTGATCTCAATGTTGATGCTCACCACTCTGTAGAAGATGTCGGCATCTGTCTCGGCAAGGCTTTTGCTGAAGCGATAGGAGATAAGGCCGGTATCAGAAGATACGGCAAGGCATCGATCCCCATGGACGAGGCTTTGGGCGAAGCAGTGATAGACATATCCGGCAGACCTTATATCGTTTTCGATTGCGAGTTTGCGGGTGATATGTGCGGCGCGATGGACACGCAGCTCTTCGAGGAATTCTTCAGGAGCTTTGCTTATAACGCACTGATAACATTGCACATCAGCGCACCTTACGGCAGGAACGACCACCACAAGGCGGAGGCAATGTTCAAGGCGCTCGCAAGAGCGTTAAGAGAGGCATCTGAGATCGATCCGAGAGCGGAAGGTCAGGTAGTCTCCACAAAAGGAAGTTTATAAATAAGCGGAGGTAAATATAAATGCTTATTAAGGATACGGATTTTATCGACAAGCCGGTGCTTGCCAAGGGTAAGGTAAGGAACATCTACGATCTCGGCGATAGCCTTCTTCTCGTAGTAACAGACAGGATCTCGGCTTTTGACGTTATCTTCGACGAGCTCATCCCCGACAAGGGCAGAGTTCTCTCGTCGATCTCAGCTTTCTGGTTCGATTTTACAAAGGACATCATCCCAAACCACGTCATCACTACTGATGTATCCAAGTTCCCTCAGGGCTTCGACAAGTATAAGGACGAGTTAGAGGGCAGGGCAATGCTCGTAAAGAAGGCAGATATGCTTCCAGCTGAGTGCATCGTAAGAGGCTACCTCGAAGGTTCTGCTCTTAAGGAATACAAGAAGAGCGGCACAGTAGGCGGCATTAAGATGCCCGAGGGCATGGTTCAGGGTGACAAGCTCCCCGAGCCTTTGTTCACACCTTCCACAAAGGAAGATACAGGCCACGACATCAACATCACCTTCGAGCAGTTGGTTGACCTCATCGGTGAAGAGGATGCAACGGCATTAAGAGATGCATCCCTCGCTCTCTATAAGAAGGTATCTGAGTTTGCTCTTACAAAGGGCCTTATCCTCGCTGATACAAAGTTCGAGTTCGGTAAGATCGACGGTGTTCTTACTGTATGCGACGAGATGTTTACTCCCGATTCTTCCAGATTCTGGGATGCGGCAGATTACGAGCCCGGCCACGCTCAGAAGAGCTTCGATAAGCAGTTCTTAAGAGAATGGCTCGAGACACTCGACTGGGATAAGACATATCCTGCACCTACACTTCCCGAGGAGATCATCACGAAGACTGCCGAGAAGTACAGAGAGTGCTACAGTCGTCTGACCGGAAAGGAAATCTGATTTGATAGCTATAGTCGACTACGGAATGGGCAACCTCGCATCAGTCAAGAAGGCTCTTGATCATATTGGTGCAGCTTCGTTCATAACAGATGACAGCAAAGAGATATCAAGGGCATCGGGCATCATACTTCCCGGTGTCGGTGCCTTTGCTCCCGCGATGGCAAACCTCGCAAACAAAGGTCTCGATAACACCATCATAAATTCCTGCGCCGAGGGCAAGCCCTTACTCGGTATCTGCCTCGGAATGCAGCTTCTTATGGATGGCTCCGAAGAGGGCGTTACCGTAAAGCATGGCCCTCTTGCCATGATATCCGGCCTCGGTATAATCCCCGGCAAGGTTAAGAAGTTCCCCGATAAGGGACTTAAGATCCCACAGATGGGATGGAACAGCCTCATAGATGTTAAGGGGTCACTTCTTACCGAAGGCGACTATGTATATTTTGTACATTCATACTACTGCGATCCGCAGAGATCGTCTGATGTTGCAGCAAGGACCGATTACGGTATCACTTACTGCAGCGCCATAGAGTCCGGCAATGTTTTTGCCACGCAGTTCCATCCGGAGAAGAGTGGCGAAGCCGGTCTTCAGATCTTAAGTAAGTTCGCAAGGAGGGTCAGGTCTTGATCATATTACCCGCTATCGATCTTCTCGGAGGCAAGTGCGTAAGGCTGCGCCAGGGAAGATACGACGATGTTACCGTTTATAACGATGACCCTGTAGCCCAGGCTCAGGTATTCAAGGATATGGGATGCGAATGGATCCATATCGTAGACCTCGATGCCGCAAGGACAGGCGTCCCTGCAAATCACGGGATAATAAGAGACATCTCCGTTAAGACCGGACTTAAGGTCGATACGGGCGGCGGTATCCGCAACATGGATACATTGTCACGCCTCATAGAAGAGTACGGCGTATCAAGAGCCGTTCTCGGCACATCCGCGATCAAGGATCCTGAATTCACAAAGGAAGCGATCCTTAAGTATAAGGAGAAGGTCGGCATCGGCATCGACGCAAGAGGCGGCTATGTCTCCGTAGACGGCTGGATGAACGATTCGACTGTCCTTGCAACGGATTTTGCACTCAAGATGAAGGAGATCGGAGCAAAGACCGTTATCTTCACAGATATCGCAAGAGACGGAATGCTCACGGGACCGGCCTTCGATGCTACCAGGGAAATGGTCGAGAGGACCGGTCTTGATATAATCGCATCAGGCGGCATCGGCTCTGACGAAGATATCCTTCACATAAAGGATTCAGGCTGCGCAGGCGTTATCGTCGGCAAGGCTTACTACGAGGGAAAGGTGGATCTTAAGAAATGCTTGCAAAGCGTATAATTCCCTGTCTCGATGTAAAGGACGGCAGAGTCGTAAAGGGCATAAACTTCGTATCCTTAAGAGATGCAGGTGACCCTGTTGACTGCGCTAAGACATATAATCTCTCGGGCGCAGACGAACTTGTCTTCCTCGATATAACTGCAACTCTTGAATCAAGAGATACGACGATCGACATGGTAAAGCGTGTCGCATCAGAGATCTTTATCCCCTTCACGGTAGGAGGAGGCATAAGGACCACGGACGATATAAGACAGATCCTTAATGCGGGAGCGGACAAGGTATCCCTTAATTCTGCGGCAGTCAAGGATCCGGGTTTTGTCAAGGAAGCAGCCGATATGTTCGGCTCCCAGTGCATAGTCGTAGCTATAGACGTTAAGGCAAGGGAAGATAAAGCAGCTTTCCCTTCAGGCTACGAGGTAGTTATCGCAGGCGGCAGCAAGCCCACGGGACTCGATGCTCTCGAGTGGGCAAAAAGAGCAGTTGAGCTCGGCTGCGGAGAGATCCTTCTTACCTCGATGGATAAGGACGGCACCAAGTCAGGCTACGACAATGAGATAACAGCCATGATCTCCGAGAGCGTAAACGTTCCCGTTATAGCATCGGGCGGAGCAGGCAAGATGGAGGATTTTGCCGAGGCCATCAAGAACGGCAAGGCAGATGCGGTGCTCGCTGCATCTCTCTTCCACTTCGGTGAGATCAAGATCAAGGACCTCAAGAGATATCTTGAAGGAGAGGGCATCACCACAAGATCCATCCCGGAGACTTTAGACATGTGGGCTCACATGAAGAAGAACAGTGACGGCATGGTGCCCGTAATAGCTCAGGAGGAAGGCACGAACGAAGTGCTCATGGTAGCATACATGAACTACGAAGCGTTCCGCCTTACCTGCGAGACAGGCTATATGCACTACTATTCAAGATCGAGGAATGCTCTCTGGAAGAAGGGCGAGACCTCAGGTCACATACAGGAAGTCGTATCCTGCCATATCGATTGCGACAGAGATACGATGCTCTACAAGATAAGACAGACAGGCGCTGCCTGCCACACAGGCAACCACACCTGTTTCTATACAAAGCTCGAAGACTGGAAATACGAGGAGGAATGACATGAGCGTTATTCATGAACTTTACAGCGTAATACTCGACCGTAAGGCAAACCCGACGGAAGGTTCTTATACTACCTATCTGTTCAGCAAGGGTACCGACAAGATCTCCAAGAAGGTCGGTGAGGAAGCAGTCGAGACCATAATCGCAGCTTCGCAGCGCGACAAGCAGGCTACCATCCAGGAGCTTGCAGATCTTCAGTACCATCTTCTCGTTCTGATGGCAGATCAGGGCATCACGGTAGAAGACGTAGAAGCAGAATTAAGATCGAGAAGAAGTTGATTGCAATTTCTGTAAGGGTGTGATACAATCTTCAAGCTAAACCCTCGAAGGGGCTTTTTTAGTTGCGCGGATTTTGAAGGTCACACACCTCGCAAAGTACGCAGCACAAAGGATTTGGAGGTATTACTACCATGGCAAAGGCCGGAGCTCGTGATAAGATCACTCTCGCATGCACAGAATGCAAGCAGAGAAATTATCAGACATTCAAGAATAAGAAGAACAATACAGAGAGGCTCGAACTTAAGAAGTACTGCCCTTTCTGCCGCAAGCACACGATTCATAAGGAATCCAAGTAATTTACAAAGGATATTACAATGGCGGAGCAGAAACAGAACATATTTAAGCGTATTGGCAAGAAATTCGGCGATGTGATCGCTGAACTTAAGAAAGTCACATGGCCCAGCAAGGATAAGCTCGCTAAGACTTCAGCCGTAGTTTTGCTTGTAATCTTGTTTTTCGCCGTTTACCTGACACTTATCAGTTCAGGCGGACGTTGGGTTCTTGACAAGATCGGTTTTTACGATGTAGTTGAGACATCCGAGACAGTAGCACCCATCGAGTCCATCGCAGCAACAGAAGCTACAGAGACTACGGTCGAGTCTACATCTGAGAGTAGTGCAAGCTGATTTAACAGGAGTTTAGATAATGCCGGATAATAATGAAGCCAAGTGGTACATAATCCATACCTTTGGCGGATACGAGAAGAAAGTTAAGTTGTCTATCGAGAACTATGCCGAGGCACAGGGTCTCCAGGACATCATTCAACAGGTATATCTTCCCACTGACGTCGTTGTTGAGACCAAGAACGGCAAGCGCAAGGAGAAGGAAGTACTCCGCTTCCCCAACTATATCTTCTTGAAGCTCGTTTACGGTAATAACGATAAGCTCGACAAGGAGCTGTGGTACAGGATCCGTAACACTAACGGCGTTACGGGCTTCGTAGCACCTGATCCCTCCAAGCCGACACCCATGACGGAAGAAGATCAGATCAAGATGGGTCTTATCGTACCTACTTCATTCGAAGTCGACTACGGTATCGGAGATCTCATCATCATCACAGACGGTCCCTTCAAGGATAACAAGGCCGTTGTTAAGGACATTAACGAAGAGAAGCAGCAGGTTACTGTTACGGTATCCATGTTCGGTCGTGAGACACCTGTTACTTTGGACTTCATTAAGGTCAGGAAAGTTTAATCAAGTATATTAACGCCAAGGCGTTGATAAATAAATTTGGGAGGTGGCCAGTATGGCTAAGAAAGTAGCAGGTTATGTAAAGCTTCAGATACCTGCAGGCAAAGCAACACCCGCGCCGCCGGTAGGACCAGCTCTTGGACAGCACGGTATCAACATCGCGCAGTTCGTAAAAGAGTTTAACGAGAGAACAGCAAAGGACGCAGGACTCGTAATCCCTGTAATCATTACAGTTTATGCAGACCGTTCCTTTACTTTCATCACAAAGACTCCTCCGGTACCCGTATTGCTCAAGAAGACTGCAAAGATCGAGAAGGCTTCCGGAAGACCTAACGTAGAGAAGGTAGCAACAGTTACCTGGGATGACTGCATCGAGATCGCTAAGATCAAGATGCCTGATGTTAACGCATCTGATGTTGAGGCATGCGCAAGAATGGTAGCAGGCACAGCACGTTCCATGGGTATCGTTGTTAAGAAAGACTAAGAGAGGAGATTAGAGTAGATGAAAAAAGGCAAGAGATATGCCGAGCTTTCAAAGCTCGTTGACAGAACTCAGCTCTATGATCCTTCTGAGGCCGTAAAGCTTGTCATTGAGACAGGTAAGGCTAAGTTCGATGAGACAGTAGAGCTTCACGTTCGTCTCGGCGTTGACTCACGTCACGCAGACCAGCAGGTTAGAGGCGCAGTTGTTCTTCCCCACGGTACAGGCCGTACAAAGAGAGTTTTAGTACTCGCTAAGGGCCCTAAGGCTGATGAGGCTAAGGAAGCAGGCGCTGATTATGTAGGTGATGATGACATGATCGATAAGATCCAGAAAGAGAACTGGTTCGACTTCGACGTTATCGTTGCAACACCCGACATGATGGGTAAGCTTGGACGTTTAGGTAAGGTCTTAGGTCCTAAGGGACTCATGCCTAACCCTAAGGCAGGCACAGTAACAATGGATGTTGCTAAGGCTGTTGCTGAAGTTAAGGCAGGTAAGATCGAGTACAGACTCGACAAGGCTAACATCATTCACTGCCCCATCGGTAAGGTTTCATTCGGACCCGAGAAGCTCGAAGATAACCTCAAGGCTCTTATGGAAGCTATCATCAAGGCTAAGCCGGCAGCTGCCAAGGGCCAGTACATCAAGAACTGCTCCATTGCATCTACAATGGGCCCCGGCGTAAAGGTTAACGCTGCTAAGTTCGGTTGATGTAAAACTTACAATTAAATACCTTTCTGCCTAAGACAGCAGGCAGGACCTTAAGGTCCTTTAATCGGGCAAATGCCCGGCCAGCCGAGGAAGAGATTGATACTTATGTATTGTTCTACCCCTGCGTCTGTCAAATGGCGCAGGGGTTTTTAATAAATAAAACAAGGAGGAAAACCAGATATGCCCAGTGAGAAGATTCTTGCAGCTAAGCAGGAGCGTGTTGAAGAACTCGCAAAGTCTTTCGAGGGTGCGGCTACATTCGTATTCGCATCAACAAGAGGACTTACAGTTGCTCAGGACACAAAGATGAGAGCAGATCTCCGTGCAGCAGGCGTTAAGTTCGAGATCATCAAGAACACAACCCTCGTAAGAGTATTCGAGAAGCTCGGTTACGAAGGTCTTGAAGATACATTCAAGGGACCTACCGCAGTAGCTTTCTCTGAGAACATCGTTGCTCCCGCTAAGATCCTTGCTAAGTATGCAGAGGAATATGAACCCATGGAGCTCAAGGGCGGCATCATCGACGGCAAGGTTGCTTCATTAGAAGAGATCGTTGCTCTGTCCAAGGTACCGGATCCCGAGACACTCTACACACAGCTCGCTTATACTATGCTTTTCCCTTTCACAAAGCTCGCTATGCTCGTTAAGGCTGTAGCAGAGAAGAAGGAAGAGGAAGGCGGCGCTCCTGCACAGGCAGAAGCAGCAGCTGAACCCGTAGCTGAAGCAGTAGCTGCTGAAGCTGAAACACCCGCAGAAACACCTGCAGAATAATTTAACCAATATTTTTAGGAGGAAAACTAAAATGGCTAGTGAGAAGATTACAAGCATTCTTGAAGAAATCAAGACATTATCAGTTACAGAACTCTTCGACCTCGAGAAGGCAATCGAAGATGAATTCGGCGTATCTGCAGCAGCAGTAGTTGCTACAAGTGCAGGCGCTGGCGCCGGTGCCGGTGCAGCAGCTGCTGAGCAGACTGAGTTCACAGTTATGCTCAAGAGCTTCGGCGATTCCAAGATGGGCGTTATCAAGGCAGTTAAGGACGTACTCGGTATGGGCCTTAAGGATGCTAAGGAACTCGTTGAGAAGGCACCTGTTGCTCTCAAGGAGAACGTTTCCAAGGATGAGGCTGAAGACCTCATGAAGAAGCTCGCTGATTGCGGCGCTGAGCTCGAGATGAAGTAATAACTACTGTTATCTTACTCAGATCGATACGGGAGTTGCATTTGCAGCTCCCGTTTTTAAATACTTATTAATTACTATTGACTTTAAACGCCCTGTTAGTTATAATTCTTTAGCAATCTTATGGCGGCATAGCTCAGTTGGCCAGAGCGTCCGGTTCATACCCGGCAGGTCGTAGGTTCGAATCCCACTGCCGCTACCACTTTTTTTATACAGATTGCGGCCCGTTGGTCAATCGGCTAAGACGTCGCCCTTTCACGGCGGAGTGACGAGTTCAACTCTCGTACGGGTCACCAATGGTACCATAGCCAAGTGGTAAGGCGTGGGTCTGCAAAACCCTGATCCCCGGTTCAAATCCGGGTGGTACCTCCAGAATACGAAGCGCCTGAGCAATGCTCAGGCGTTTTTACTGTCATAATTTTTATAAACGAACGATACTTTTTTCACCTTTTTTTACAAGGCACACTCGTGTAAAATAAACTGGTTAGAGGAGATATTTATGACCGAAGAATTAATCAGCATACTGAAGCGCTACGACGAGATCGTAGCTATAGTATTAGACCAGAAGATAGACGAATACCAGGACCTTCTTGCGCAAAAGCCCGAGGGTACTGACGATGCTACATACGAGGAATACATCCAGCGCGTGGCAAAGGACGAGGCAGACAAGCTCACAGAGCAGTTCGAAGAGGAAGAAGACGAGAAGCTGGGCGGCAAGTCATTGCATCAGATCTTCGATGAGATGACCTTACAGCAGAAGGAAGAGACTCTCGAATACTGCGCATTAGAGCTCGACCGCGATGTCCCGGCAAGCCTTATAAAGTCCATGGCAAGTGATGAGGATAGAGACGCGGTAAGAAACTACTGCGCAGACATCCTGGGCGACAGCGCATGGACAGAAGACGAGCTTGCCGAAGACAAGATCTTCGAGATCGAATTCCAGAAGGTCAAGGCAGTCTTGAGAGTCCTCATAGCGATGGGCGAGCCCTGTTATACACAGGCAGTCTTAGACCGCTTCATGAGCTATAACCGGACAAGAGACTTCGTTGCCGATACCATTGCAGACTACATCGAGGCATTCCCCGAAGTAACTGTACCGATGCTCATAAGGATAATCGAGGACAACGAGGATACAGGTCTTGAAGGTCCCTGCGAAGACTGCGTCATAATGCTTACGGCTATCGGTAAGGAATACAAGTCCGAAGAGATCTACGATGCCTTAAGACATGCTTTCCGCTACATGACCAACAAGATCTATGCCGTCCTCTGCCTCGCAGACTACGGCGATTCAAGAGCAGCACCGATGCTCAAGAACTACATAAACCGCAATCAGGGCACGATAGACAGAGAGCTCTTCTACGAGATGATGTCTGCTATCCAGAACTTAGGCGGCGACATATCAGACATACACGACCCCTTCGGCGACTTCACCAAGAAGATGCAGCAGCCGCAAGATATCAAGGGCAAGAAACTCAGACCTAACACCTAATATGCAGAAATACGATCAGTCACCACAGCTTAAGAAGCTCCTCGAGATGCTCGAAGACTTCTCCTATAGCAACAAGATAATGTTCGGCCAGCAGAATGCCGGACATATCGGCGTTGTCATAGAAGATAAGGACGGTACTGATTCAGACTGCAAGAGACTGTGCGGCAAGATGCCTGCAGTAGTAGGCATAGACACCCTGTCCTTCTTAGGCTACGAGGGCAAGATGGAAGACCTCATAAAGGTCGTAAAGAACCTTCACAGAGCAGGCTGCATAATCACGCTCTCAGCGCATATGCCTAACTTTGCCATGGGCGAGGATGAATTTTACGACTATTCTCCGAACAATGCGGAAGGAGATCCCGCACACAGGATAATGCCCTGCGGCGACTTAAACCCCAAGTATCTGCGATTCCTGGATCTCATCGTGGATTTTGCAAACAGATGCGTAGATGTCGAGGGCAACAAGATCCCCATGCTCTTCCGTCCATTCCACGAGGACAACGGAGACTGGTTCTGGTGGGGCAGGAAATACTTGGACGACATGGACTATGTAAGACTCTTCAGATACACGGTAGACTATCTCTCCGGCATGAAGGGCATAGACAGCTTTGCATATTGCTACTCTCCCAACGGCTTCATAACCAGCCGCGAGGAGTACATGAGGCGCTATCCGGGCGACGATGTCATAGACATTATGGGACTCGACCTATACCACGATTCCCCGAGGAAGAACGACGGCTTTGCAAAGAAGCTCTCTCAGTCCTTGGATAACGTATTCCAGCTCGCTCAGCTCCACGGCAAGCTCACGGCCCTCACCGAGACAGGCTACAGATCCCTTGAGACCGACAGCGGCTATTTCGAAGGCTTAAGCCCCACAAACAACACCATCAAGACATGGTTTACCGATACCCTTAAGGCTGTCCTCAATTGCGAAGGCGGCTTAAGGCTCGCATATATGCTCATATGGGCAAACTTCTCCGATACGCAGTTCTGGCTCCCGTTCGAAAAGGGTGATTACCGCCACGAGCTCTGCGACGACTTCCTGGAATTCGCAAATGACAGGCATGTCGTAATGGCTCCTGTCCTTGGAATTGACAGTGTAGTCTAATTGATTTAACATTTCCACATGCGGGTTTAACTCAGTTGGTAGAGTGTCAGCTTCCCAAGCTGAATGTCGCGAGTTCGAGCCTCGTAACCCGCTCCATTGAAACCCCCGAGATCATTAGGTCTCGGGGCTTATTTCTTTTTTGGGGAAGTAAATTATACGGATTATTTCTTTGCTGCCTCGAACGCGAACCAAGGGGTATTAATTGGACTGTATACTCGAGCGGATCTGCCGGCATAAACGAGAAGTTGTACGTGAAAAAAGTGCAGAATGGAGCAAAAATTTCAGAAAGAAATATTGACCGACTTTTTCGGAGTTTTATGATGCTTTCGAGGGAGACAAGCGAGATGCTTGGCAGGAATACTATACATATGGCGGAATGCCAATGACACTGAGTCTTGATTCTCATGAACGTAAGAGCAGATATCTTCGCGATCTGTTTGAAAGGACCTATATAAGGGACATCTTGGAAAGAAATAAGATCAAGAACGATGAAACCTCTTTGGAAATACTGCTTGATGTACTGGCTTCCGGTATTGGATCGCTTACCAATCCGAGCCGATTGTCCAATACCTTTAAAAGTGAAAGAAAAATAACTCTTGCACCCGATACCATTGATAAATACCTTGGGTACTTCGAGGATTCCTATTTGATTCGAAAAGCAGTCCGATATGACATTAAGGGAAGAAAACACATAAAGACTCCTTCAAAATACTACTATTCGGATCCGGGTCTTAGAAACGCCAGGCTGGGCTTCAGGCAGATTGAAGAAACGCACCTGATGGAGAATGTACTTTATAATGATCTGGTTCGCCGTGGGTTCGATGTGGATGTCGGAGTAGTTGAGATTGCCACTATGGAGGATGGCAAAAAAGTGCGAAAGCAGTTGGAAGTGGATTTTGTGGTAAATAGGGGAAATGACAGGTACTATATCCAGTCAGCTCTTAGCATTGCAGA
>JAIKWA010000075.1 GCA_024685135.1 Saccharofermentans sp. | reverse complement strand
TCTGGGCAGCGGTCCCGACGCTTTTATACGGCATAGGCTATGCGGCAAATATCCTTATAAACGGCATGGGAGATGCCTGGCCCTATTCCAACGATTTCTACGGCTTCCTTAACTGGGGCTGGGGAGTAGGCATCGGCATCTTTATAGGAGTAACATTACTTGCATTCATATTGGCGGTAATATTCAGAGCGATAGTAAACAAGAGGTCACAAGATGAGGGATAAGATAGATGCATATATAACAGAGCAATACGGCGCGGCAGCGGAATTTCCCTGGGAGCAATACGGCGGGCATGCCGTATACAGGCACAGCTCAAACAGGAAATGGTTTGCGCTTATAATGAAGGTCGCAAGGGACAAGGTAGGGGCAAAAGGCGAGGGGCTGATAGATGTTATAAATCTTAAAGTAGACGACATACCGATGCGCGAGGTCCTTTTCGAAGACGAGGGGATAATGCCCGCATATCACATGAACAAGAACCATTGGATCACGGTCCTTCTGGACGGCACAGTCCCCGAAGAGACAGTCAGAGCTCTTATTGATGTAAGCTTCAATGCGACAGCTCCCAAAAGGAAAAAGAAGAAGTAGGTTGAGAAAGAACTGATCTTATTTTGACTGGTGAACAGGGAATAGTTTAGATGTTTTTTAAGAAGAAGAAACCGGAGGTAAGTTTTGATCCTTCTGCTCAGTATCCCGTGATACGGAGCTCTATATGCACGGGTGAGAAGGTCGCAGGGTTTAAGGATAAGACCGGCGGACATTTTACCGAGGTGATGGTAATAAGGTCCCCTCAGGATGAGGAGACCTTCAAGAAGATGTATGGTCTGGACTCTGTTAAGGTCGAGTATTAGGAATACATGTTCCTTACGTGCTCTATAAACTTGGCAGCAAGAGCGCTCGGAGTCTTCTCTTTATCCCAGGACAGTATATAGTCGACGTCTGCTGCAGGCGTGATCTCTTTTACCACGACCTCGCTGTCTGATGCGATGTTCTTTGCAACGGATGCAGGGAAGATCGCGATACCGATCTGCTTATCTACGAGCTTGGATGCGTTTGATGAGTGAGCGGTCTTTACTATGAAGTGAGGCTCTACGCCCAATGGCTCAAACCAGCTCCTGACTTCTTCTTCTCTTGAATGTCTCGAGGAGATTATGAGGTCCTTGTCTGCCAGGTCTTTAAGTGAGACTGTCTTCTTCTTTGATCTTGCGAGGGGATGGGATGAGGGTATTATCGCTGCCCAGTGATCGCTATATACGGTTATGCCGTCTAGAAGCTCGTTGTTAAAGGGCGTCATGGTTATCGCGAGCTCAAGAAGGCCGGACTTCATCCTGTAGGTGAGATCGTCAACCGTTCCGCACCATAAGTTATATGTGACATTAGGATATTCTTCCTTAAAGCTCGAGATCCACTCTGCAGCAAGAGAGGGTCCGTTACTGTCTACGTGTCCTAAGTAGAGCGTGCCGCTGAGGCCCTTCTTAACATCTGATATCTCTGTCTTGGTGATATCAGTAAGAGCGAGGATCTGCTCGCCTCTTCTTTTTAAAGTGAGACCTTCGGGAGTTAAGGTTATATGTCTCTTGCCTCTTATAAATAAAGTACATCCCAATTCCTCTTCGAGGTCCATCAGGGCGCGGCTCAAAGGCGGCTGGGATATGTGCAGGCGCTCTGCTGCACGGGTGATGTTAAGTTCGTCTGCGACCATAAGGAAATATCTGATCTGTCTTATGTCCATGTGTCTTTCCTCCGTTATACCTGAAAGGTATCGTAATACCAATACAATATGTATTTTATTTCTTCCGCCACTGGATATAAAATCATCCGTGAAATCTTACAACGATATTCTAAACGCATTGAACAGAAATATCAATACATTTTGAGTATTATTGTAAACCCGGCAGATGTTAGCGGTAGCAACTGAACGGAGTGTGGAGGAAAGACATGAGACCTTATGAGAAGCAATACGTAAAAGAATGTTACGATGCAATGGGGGAAGAACACGATGCATGCGGCATCGGCTTGGTAGTAAACATAGACGGTAAAAAAGAATACCGTACTTTAGATGACGCTTTATCCATTGTAGAGAAGCTCGAGCACAGAGCAGGTAAGGATGCCACCGGTGAAGTAGGTGACGGCGTCGGTATCTTAGTTCAAGTTTCACACAAGTTTTTCTCAAAGTTAGATCTTGATCTCGGAGAAGAGGGCGACTACGGCGTAGGTATGTTCTTCCTTCCCGTGGATACAAAGAAGCGCACCCTTGCAATGCGTATGTTCAAGGTCATCTGCGAGAAGAACGGTCTTGAAGTACTCACATGGAGAGATGTTCCCGTTGACCCTGATTGCCTCGGCAAGGTTGCAAGGGATTCAATGCCCGTTATCGCTCAGTGCTTTATAAAGCGCCCTTCAGGCTGCGATAAGGGTCTGGCGTTCGACCGTATGCTCTATGTTGCAAGAAGAGAGTTCGAGCAGAGCACGGACGACGCTTATATTACTTCCTTATCTTCAAGAACTATCGTATATAAGGGCATGTTCCTCGTAGGACAGCTCAGAAGATTCTATAAGGATCTCCAGAGCAAGGATTACGAGACGGCTATCGCGATGGTCCACTCAAGATTCTCGACAAACACGACTCCTTCATGGGAGAGGGCACATCCTTACCGCCTCGTAGCTCACAACGGTGAGATCAACACGATCAGAGGTAACTTCGACAGAATGCTCGCCCGTGAGGAGACACTCTATACTGACCGTCTCGACAAGGATATCGATAAGATCTTCCCGATAATCCACAAGACGGGTTCTGACTCTGCGATGCTCGACAACACGTTAGAGTTCTTCATGATGAACGGTATCCCGCTTCCTCTCGCGGTCATGATGATGATCCCCGAGCCCTGGAAGAACGATCCTTACATGGAGCAGGACAAAAAGGATTTCTACCATTACTATGCAACCATGATGGAGCCCTGGGACGGCCCTGCAGCTATCCTCTTTACGGATGGCGAGATCGCAGGTGCGACTTTGGACCGTAACGGACTTCGTCCTTCAAGATATTACATCACTGACGATAACAGACTGATCCTCTCATCCGAGGTCGGCGTGCTCGATATAGAGCCCGAGCATATCGTCAAGAAGTCCAGGCTCAAGCCCGGCAGGATCTTGCTCATCGATACCAAGGAAGGCAGACTCATCACGGATGAGGAGTGCAAGAAGCACTATTCCGAGCTCCACCCTTACGGTGAGTGGCTCGCGCTCAAGCTCCTTCACTTATCCGAGCTCAAGATCCCCAACAAGAAGATCCCGGTACACACACAGGAGATGAGAGATAAGCTCTACAAGGTATTCGGTTATACCTTCGAAGACGTCAAGAACGAGATCCTCCCCATGGCCGCAAACAAGGTCGAAGCAACAGCTTCAATGGGTACGGATATCCCGCTTGCAGTCTTATCCGAGAAGCATCAGCTCCTCTTCTCGTTCTTCAAGCAGCTCTTTGCGCAGGTTACAAACCCGCCTATAGACTCTATAAGAGAAGAGATAGTAACAGATACGACAGTATATATCGGATCTGACGGTAACCTCTTAGAGGATAAGAGCGATAACTGCAGAGTGCTCGAGGTAAATAACCCGATCCTCACAGGTGTTGATCTCATGAAGATCAAGACGCTGGATCAGCCCGGCTTCAAGAGCGCAGTAGTACCTATCCTTTACTACAAGAACACACCTCTTGAGAAGGCTATCGATCAGCTCCTCGTCTCTGTGGACAGAACATGTGCCAAGGGTGCAAACATCATCATCCTCTCAGACAGAGGCATCGATGAGAACCATGTTGCGATCCCTTCTCTGCTCGCGGTATCCGCAGTTGAGCAGCACCTCGTACAGACAAGGAAGAGAACAGCCGTATCCCTCATCATCGAGAGCGGCGAGCCCCGCGATGTACATCAGATGGCAACGCTCTTAGGCTTCGGTGCACGTGCGATCAATCCCTATCTCGCACACGAGTGCATCGCAGAGATGATCGACAAGGGCATCCTCGATAAGGATTACCACACGGCAATAGCAGATTATAACTACGCTATCTTGCACGGCATCGTTAAGACCAGTGCCAAGATGGGTATCTCAACCTTGCAGTCTTATCAGTCTGCCAAGATCTTCGAGGCAGTCGGTATCAGAAGCGATGTTATCGACAAGTACTTCACGGGCATCGTAAGCCGCGTCGGCGGTATCGGTCTCGAAGAGATCTCCGAGGGCGTTTTGTACAGACATGACAAGGCCTTCGATCCCATGGGTCTTGCAAACGATACGACTTTAGACTCCACAGGCTTCCATGCATTGAGAAGCGGCGAAGACAAAGAGGATCACTTATATAATCCCAAGACTATCGTCGCTCTGCAGAAGGCCGTAACCGAAGGTTCTTACGAGCTCTTCAAGGAGTACTCTGCGATAGTAGACAACGAGAAGCCTCACACATTAAGAGGTCTGCTCGGCTTCAAGGAAACAGGCAACTCCATCCCCCTTGATGAAGTAGAGCCTGCTTCTGAGATCGTAAAGAGATTTAAGACCGGCGCTATGTCTTACGGTTCCATCTCCAAGGAAGCTCATGAGACGATGGCTATCGCGATGAACCGTTTGGGCGGCAAGTCCAATACCGGTGAGGGCGGTGAGTCACCCGAGAGATTCGGTACGGAGAAGAACTCCAAGATCAAGCAGGTCGCATCCGGAAGATTCGGCGTTACAAGCGAATATTTAAACAATGCCGAAGAGATCCAGATCAAGATGGCTCAGGGTGCAAAGCCCGGTGAGGGCGGACACCTCCCCGGCAAGAAGGTATATCCCTGGATCGCAGAGAGAAGATATTCAACTCCGGGCGTTGCGCTCATATCACCCCCGCCTCATCACGATATCTATTCGATCGAGGACCTCGCGCAGCTCATCTACGATCTTAAGAATGCAAACAGAAGATCGAGGATCTCCGTAAAGCTCGTATCCGAGGCAGGTGTAGGCACCATAGCCTGCGGCGTTGCCAAGGCAGGCGCTCAGGTAATCCTCATCTCCGGTTACGACGGAGGTACGGGCGCAGCTCCCGCAAGCTCCATCCATAACGCTGGTCTTCCCTGGGAATTAGGTCTTGCTGAGACACATCACGCGCTCATCGAGAGCGGCCTCCGCGGCAGAGTTTCAGTCGAGACAGACGGTAAACTCATGAGCGGCAGAGATGTTGCCATAGCAGCACTCCTCGGTGCAGAGGAATTCGGCTTTGCAACCGCACCGCTCGTTGCGATGGGATGCAGGATGATGAGAGTCTGCAACAAGGATACCTGCCCCTTCGGTATCGCTTGCCAGAACGAAGAGCTCAGAAAGAGATTCAAGGGCAAGCCGGAGTATGTCATGAACTTCATGATGTACATCGCTGAAGAGTTAAGAGAGATCATGGCAAAGCTCGGCTTTAAGACCGTAAGCGAGATGGTCGGCAGAGCAGACATGCTCAAGGTCAAGGACAAGCAGATCACAAAGCGTGCCGAGATGGTTACCTTAGAGCAGATAATCGATCCTTCTTATGCGAATTCCAAGGTCCGTCACTTCGAGCCTTCAGACGTATATGACTTCATGCTCGAGAAGACCGTGGATTCAAGAGAGCTCTTACCTAAGCTCACATCAGATCTTAAGGATAAGAAGATCAAGATCTCAGGCGTTAAGGTATCGAGCACGGACAGATCTGTAGGAACGATATTAGGCTCCGAGATCACATCAAGGTTCGGTTCTGATCTTCCTGAAGACACCGTAACCGTTGAGCTTGCAGGCGGCGGCGGACAGAGTTTCGGCGCATTCATCCCCAAGGGTCTTACCATGATCTTGACGGGTGATGCCAACGACGGTTTCGGCAAGGGCTTATCAGGCGGCAAGGTCATCTTAAAGCCCGATGAGAAGTCAGCGTTTGACGCTTCTTCCAACATCATAGTAGGTAATGTTGCACTCTACGGTGCGACTGCCGGCACGGCATATATCTGCGGTGTTGCAGGCGAGCGTTTCATGATCAGGAACTCAGGTGCAACAGGTGTTTGCGAAGGAACCGGTGACCACGGCCTCGAGTACATGACAGGCGGTAAGGCAGTAATCCTCGGCGAAGTCGGTAAGAACTTTGCAGCAGGTATGAGCGGCGGTATCGCATATGTATTAGATGAGAACCACACTCTCTACACAAAGATCAACAAGTCCCTTGTTGAGATGAGCGAAGTAAGAGAGGACGCAGATAAGAACGAATTAAGACAGATCCTTCAAGGCTACGAGCAGGCAACAGGTTCTTCCAAGGCCCGCGCTATACTTCAAGACTTTGACAGTTATATCGCAAGCTTCAAGAAGATCATACCGACGGACTACCGTCACATGCTCGAACTGATCGCCAAGTACGAAGAGCAGGGCATCAGCAGATCGCAGGCAGTTTACGAGGCATTCAAAGAGAGTGCAAAGGCCGGAGCTTAAGGAGGATCTTATGGGTAAAGCAACTGGATTTATGGAATATCCCAGAAGAGAAGATCCGTGGGTAGCAGAAGATATCAGGATCAAGAGCTTCGAAGAGTTCCACGAACATTTAAGCGAAGAAGACAGAAGGAAGCAGGCTGCAAGATGCATGGACTGCGGAGTCCCGATGTGTCAGTCAGCTATCTGCCTCAAGGGAATGGTAACAGGATGCCCGCTGCATAACGTGATCCCCGAGTGGAACGACGAGATCTACAAAGGCCATTACGAATATGCGCTCGCAAGGCTCCTCAAGACCTCAAACTTCCCCGAGTTTACCGGAAGGGTATGCCCCGCACTTTGCGAGAAGGCATGCATCAACGGAATAGAGTCCGAGCCGGTAACCATACACGATAACGAGCTCTTCCTTATCGAGAAGGGATTCGAGCAGGGTTACATGAAGCCCAGGATCCCCAAGGTAAGGTCAGGCAAGAAGGTAGCAGTGATCGGTGCAGGCCCCGCAGGCCTCGCGGTCGCAGATCAGCTCAATCACAGAGGCCATGAGGTGACTGTTTTCGAGAGAGAGGATCAGATCGGCGGACTTCTGATGTACGGCATCCCGAACATGAAGCTCGACAAGAGCGTGATCGCCAGAAGAAGAGAGCTCATGGAAGCAGAAGGCATAACCTTCAAGACCGGATGCGATATCGGAAGAGGTAAGGCCTTCGATCAGATCGTAAAAGACTTCGATGCGGTAGCACTGTGCTGCGGAGCAAAGAAGGCAAGATCGATAAATGTCCAAGGGTTCGAAGACTGCAAGCAAGCTGTCTATGCGGTCGACTTCCTGAAGCAGGCGACAAAGGATCTTTTGTCCGGCAAGGAAGGCAAGTGGACGGTAAGTGCCAAGGATAAGAACGTAGTCGTTGTAGGCGGCGGAGATACCGGTAATGACTGCGTGGGTACTTGCATAAGGCAGGGAGCAAAGTCCGTTATCCAGCTAGAGATGATGGCAAAGCCGCCGATGGAACGACAGCGTAACAATCCCTGGCCTGAGTGGCCCAAGGTCCTTAAAACCGATTACGGACAACAAGAGGCCATTAAGGTTTACGGTTCAGACCCGAGAGAGTATGAGACAACGGTAAAAGAGCTCATAACAAAGAAGGGAAAGCTAACGGAGATAAAGACTGTAAAGGTCAGATTCGAAGGCAGGAACTTAGTAGAGGTCGAAGGGACCGAGAAAAAGATAAAGTGCGATCTTCTGATAATCGCCGCAGGCTTTATAGGATGTGAAGACTACATAGCGCAGGAAAGCAAAGTAGAGCTTACACAAAGAGGAACCGTTAAGACGGAACCTGAACAATATAAGACATCACTGCCTAAGGTATTTACCGCAGGAGATATGCACAGAGGACAATCGCTCGTAGTGTGGGCCATAGCAGAAGGAAGGCACTGCGCAGCGGAAATAGACAAGTATTTGATGGGATATACCCCATTGATATAAAGGAGAAAAAGTTATGGACACTAATTTAATCAACAGCTTGATTGACGAGAAGGTCTTTGGCGTCTGGTTCCTGATCGGCGCGGCATTGGTCTTCTGGATGCAGGCAGGCTTCGCGATGGTAGAGTGCGGTTTTGCAAGAGCAAAGAACGCCGGCAATATCATCATGAAGAACCTCATGGACTTCTGTATCGGAACGGTGGTATTCGTTGCGATCGGCTTCGGTCTTTTCCTCGGCGAAGATGTACTCTTCGGTCTCGTAGGAATGCCGAACCTTGATATATTCACAAACTATGCAAGTTTCGACTGGTCGAACTTCGTATTCAATCTCGTATTCTGTGCCACAACGGCAACGATCGTATCGGGCGCTATGGCAGAGAGAACAAGATTCTTATCCTACTGCGTATACTCCGCAGTTATCTCAGCAGTGATCTATCCTATCGAAGCTCACTGGACATGGGGCGGCGGCTGGCTCGCTCAGATGGGATTCCACGATTTCGCAGGTTCTAACTGCATCCACATGGTAGGTGGTATATCAGCTCTCATCGGTGCAGCTATCTTAGGACCCCGTATCGGTAAGTTCGTTAAGGACAAGGCAGGTAAGGTAACAAAGGTAAACGCATTCCCCGGCCACAACATCCCGATGGGCGCACTCGGTGTGTTCATCCTCTGGCTCGGTTGGTACGGCTTCAACGGTGCTGCCTGCACAGATATGGCTCAGCTCGGATCGGTATTCGTAACAACGACTATCGCTCCCGCGATTGCAACAGTCGTATGCATGATCTTCACATGGGTCAGATACGGTAAGCCCGATGTATCGATGTGCCTCAATGCTTCACTTGCAGGTCTTGTTGCCATCACGGCTCCCTGCGACGTAACAGACGCACTCGGTGCAACCATCATCGGTGCAGTCTCCGGCGTCCTCGTAGTATTCGGCGTATGGTTCCTTGATAACGTATTAAGAGTCGATGACCCTGTCGGTGCTGTTGCAGTACACATGTTCAACGGTATCTGGGGAACGATCGCAGTAGGTCTCTTTGCTACAAACACAGCTCCTGCTTACAGCATTGCTGACGCGGCAGGTAATGAGATGGTAGGACTTTTCTACGGCGGCGGATTCAAGCTCCTCGGCATCCAGACGGTAGGTATGCTCGCAACAGCAGCCTGGACAGCAGTAACGATCACTATCACATTCTTAGTGATCAAGAAGATCTTCGGTATCAGAGCATCTGAGGAAGAAGAGCTCACAGGTCTTGATGTAACAGAGCACGGTCTTGCAAGCGCATACTCCGGTTTCTCACTCATGGATGTATCAGGCGCAGTTATGGAAGAGAACGAGAACACAGACCTCGGTACACCTGATTATTCCGAAGCATCCGAGGCTCAGAAGAATGCAGCCGTCAAGGTTGAAGTTGCACCTGAGATCGACACAGGTATGCATAAGGTAGTTATCATCGCAAAGCTCTCACGCTACGACAAGCTGAGAAAGGCAATGAACGATCTCGGTGTAACCGGTATGACAGTAACTCAGGTTATGGGCTGCGGCATCCAGAAGGGTGCAGGCGAGAAGTACCGTGGTGTCGAAGTAGACGCAACGCTCCTGCCTAAGATCAAAGTAGAAGTAGTAGTCTCCAAGATCCCCGTTGACACGGTTATCGAGAAGGCTAAGGAAGTTCTTTATACAGGACATATCGGTGACGGTAAGATCTTCGTTTACAACGTAGGCAAGGTCGTTAAGATCCGTACCGGCGAAGAGAACTACGCTGCATTGCAGGACGTAGAGTAACACGTAATTAAAATCAGGAGGTAAATAATATGGAAATGACATCTGTACCCGAAATGTTCGGCGAGAACGTATTTGACGACAGAGTGATGAGGGCGGTCTTATCGGAGGACGTATACCAATCCCTTCGTAAGACGATCGATGAGGGCGCAAAGCTCGAGACCGAGGTAGCAGACCAGGTAGCAGGCGCAATGCGCGACTGGGCACTCAGCAAGGGTGCAACACACTTTACACACTGGTTCCAGCCTTTGACGGGTGTAACCGCAGAAAAGCACGATTCATTCATTGAACCTTCACCCGACGGCGGCGTCATCATGGCGTTCTCCGGCAAGAACCTGATCCAGGGTGAGCCCGACGCTTCCTCCTTCCCTACAGGCGGCATCAGAGCTACATTCGAGGCAAGAGGATATACTGCATGGGATCCTACATCTTATGCATTCATCAAGGATAAGACACTTTGCATCCCTACGGCATTCTGCTCTTACACAGGCGAGGCTCTCGACAAGAAGACTCCCTTGCTCAGATCCATGGAGGCTCTCAACAAGCAAGCTCTTCGTATCCTGAAGCTCTTCGGCAACGACAGCGCAAAGTATGTACACACATCAGTAGGTCCTGAGCAGGAATACTTCCTTATCACCAAGGAGATGTACGACAAGCGTCCCGACATCAAGTACACAGGCAGAACGCTCTTCGGTGCAAAGGCTCCCAAGGGCCAGGAGATGGATGACCATTACTTCGGTGTCATCAAGCCTAAGGTACAGGAGTTCATGAACGACCTCAACAAGGAGCTCTGGAAGCTCGGCATCCTTGCAAAGACAGAGCATAACGAAGTTGCTCCCGCTCAGCACGAGCTCGCACCGATCTATTCGTCAACTAACCTTGCAACAGATCAGAACCAGCTCATGATGGAGATGATGCAGAAGGTTGCAGCACGTCACGGTCTCGTTTGCCTCCTCCACGAGAAGCCCTTCGCAGGCGTAAACGGTTCAGGCAAGCACAACAACTGGTCAATGTCTACAGACACAGGCATCAACCTCCTCTCACCCGGTGAGACACCTTATGAGAACGCTCAGTTCCTGCTCTTCCTCTGCGCAGTAATCAAGGCTGTTGACGATTACCAGGATCTGTTAAGACTCTCCGTTGCAACAGCAGGTAACGATCACAGATTGGGCGCTAACGAGGCACCTCCGGCGATCATCTCAGTCTTCCTCGGCGATGAGCTCTCGGCTATCCTCGACGCTATCGAAAACGATCAGCCCTACAGCGGCTCTGAGAAGAAGATCATGAAGCTCGGCGTAGATGTACTGCCCCGCTTTGCAAGAGATACCACAGACCGTAACCGTACTTCGCCTTTTGCTTTCACAGGCAACAAGTTCGAGTTCAGGAGCCTCGGTTCCTCCAACAGCATCGCTTGTGCAAACATGATGCTCAACGCAGCTGTCGCAGAGTCACTCAAGATCTATGCTGACAGACTCGAAGGTGCAGACGATTTTGAGACTGCATTGCACGACATGATCAAGAAGACCATCAAGGATCACAAGAGGATCCTCTTCAACGGCAACGGCTACGACGATGCATGGGTCAAGGAAGCTACAGAGGTAAGAGGCCTTTCTAACTATCCTACAACCCCTGACTGTATGCCTCACTTGCTCGACGAGAAGAACGTAACAATGCTCACTTCTCACAAAGTCTTCAGCAAGGCTGAGCTCGTATCAAGAGTAGACATCATGCTCGACAACTACTGCAAGCAGGTACTCATCGAAGCAAACACAATGCTCGAGATGTCCAGAAGACAGATCCTTCCTGCCATCGAGTGCTACGAGAACAAGCTCGCAGGCAGCGTAGCAGCAAAGAAGGCAGTATCCGACAAGGTAGCTTGCACATACGAGAGCGATGTAATAGCTAAGCTCTCAGATCTTGCAGACAAGATCTACTGCGGAGCAGACAAGCTTGAGAAGGCGATCGCAGTTGCAAACGGCGAAGGTGAGACAGTCAAGGAGAGCTACATCATCAGAGATGAAGTTATCAGTGTCATGAACGAAGTCCGCGCCGCAAGCGACGAAGCTGAGACATATGTTTCCAGGGAGTGCTGGCCGCTTCCTTCATACGGAGACTTGCTCTTCAGCGTTAAATAACCAACCCCCATATTATACCGCCCGAGTAACCCCCGGAGCACCTTAGGTGCTCACGGGGATTACTTGGATTTATTTTTGTCAGGAAAGAGATGAGACACATGACTAAGTTTATATTCGTAACCGGTGGAGTTGTATCAGGACTCGGCAAAGGCATTACCGCAGCTTCTTTGGGAAGACTGCTCAAGGCAAGAGGACTCAAGGTCGCAGCACAGAAGTTGGATCCCTACATCAATGTAGACCCGGGCACCATGAGCCCCTACCAGCACGGCGAGGTTTATGTAACCGAAGACGGTGCAGAGACGGACCTCGACTTAGGTCACTACGAGAGATTCATAGACGAAGATCTCAACAAGTACTCCAATCTCACATCAGGACGCGTTTACTGGAATGTCTTAAACCGTGAGAGAAGGGGAGAATACTTAGGCTCAACAGTACAGGTAATCCCTCACATCACCAACGAGATAAAGGAATTTGTCTATCGTGTCGGCAAGAAGACAAACGCTGATGTCGTAATAACCGAGATCGGCGGCACCATAGGCGATATCGAATCCCAGCCCTTTATCGAGGCGGTAAGACAGATATCCCTCGAAGTCGGCAAGGAGAACAGCCTGTTTATCCATGTAACCTTAGTTCCTTTCTTAAGAGGCTCAGACGAGCATAAGTCCAAGCCCACACAGCACTCCGTAAAGGAGCTTCAGGGTATGGGCGTCAACCCCGGCATCCTGATCTTAAGATGCGACGAACCCTTAGAGGAGGGCATCTTCAAGAAGATCGCGCACTTCTGCAACGTTAAGGAAGACTGCGTTATCGAGAACATCACCCTCCCCAATCTCTATGCTGCACCCCTCATGCTCGAGGAGTCACACTTCTCCGAGATCGTATGCAGAGAATTAAACCTTGAGACAAACGAGCCTGACCTTACAAAGTGGAAGGCTATGGTAGATAAGATCGAGAATATCCAAAGAGAAGTTAAGATCGGCCTCGTAGGCAAATATGTTCATCTTCACGACGCATATCTGTCCGTTGCAGAAGCATTGAGGAGTGCGGGTTTTGCAAACGATGTCAAGGTCCATATCGAATGGGTGGATTCCGAGCTCATAACCGAGAATACGGTAGAGGAGATGCTAGGCTCACTTGACGGCATAATCGTTCCGGGCGGCTTCGGCGACAGGGGCATCCAGGGCATGATCCTTACGGCTCAATACGCAAGAGAGCATAACGTCCCTTATTTCGGCATCTGCCTCGGCATGCAGATCGCGGTAATCGAATTTGCAAGGAATGTCCTGGGCATCAAGGATGCAAACTCAGGCGAGTTCGACGAGCAGTGCAAGAACAAGGTAATAGACTTTATGCCGGGCCAGAGCGACGACATCGACAAGGGCGGCACATTAAGACTCGGTTCATATCCCTGCAAGGTCAAAGAAGGAAGTCTCCTCGAAGAATGCTACGGAGAAGCACTTATCCACGAGCGTCACAGACACAGATACGAAGTCAATAACGACTATAGAAAGCAGTTTGAAGAGTGCGGTGCCGTCTTTGCGGGAACCGCTCCCGACGATTCACTCGTAGAGGAGATGGAACTTCCCGGTCACAAGTTCTACCTGGGCGTTCAGTACCATCCGGAGTTCAGATCGAGACCTGACAGAGCACACCCTATATTCTTCCGCTTTATAAAGGCTGCAGCAGATTAAGAAACCGCATTTCTTACGATCTGTAACTGTTCTTTATTTATTTGCTCACTGGAAGTAGAATTATGGTGCGACAGCTTTTGTTGTCGCACTTTTTTGTGGGGAAACAGTATGACAGATAATAGTAGTTACAAGATCCAGTTGTTGCGGGGTTTGGCCATCATGGCTGTTGTTGCCATCCATAACACCCCGTCAGGATTAGCGCAGATCTGTATAAGTCCTTTTATCAACTTCGCTGTCGGAATGTTCCTATTCTTAAGCGGAATGCTTTCCTGCGCTTCAAGATGGAACCCCGGCAAGAGGATAAAGAAAGTCTTGATCCCCTACCTGATCTGGACAATGGTATATGTCATCATGGAAGATATCAAGACGCCTCTCCTGATCCCTGCTGATTACATAAAGATGGCGCTGACCGGCAAAGCTTCAATAGTGATGTATTATGTGTTTGTCTATTGTGAACTCACACTACTGATCCCGTTGATCGACAAACTGGCAAGATCAAGATTCAGATACCTGGGCTTTGTTATCTCCCCGCTGGAAATAGTAGTTATGAGACTGATCCCTCTGATCACCGGCATTGAAGTAAATAAGTATATAAGTCTTCTCATGAGCATATCGTGTCTCGGATGGTTTACTTATTTCTATTTGGGATACCTGGCAGGTAATAAGCTTATCGATGTGAAGCTTTTTACCTCAAAGCTCGTCATAATTTGGGCCCTTGGAATAACATGGCAGTTTGCCGAGGGCTTTGGGTACTATTCCATGGGATCTTCATACTGTGGCACGCAACTCAAATTAAGTGCGGTCTTCACCGGTTCTTTCCTGGCCCTGATCGCCTGTAGATTTATACGCTCCGCAAGGAAAGCCGATATTAAATGGCTGCACCTTTTGGGCGATTGCTCATTCGGCATATATTTCTCGCACATTGCGATCCAGGAAGTGTTAGGGAAGATACCGTACTATAACAAACTTATCCTGTTTCCTTTAACTGCGATCCTGGTAACAGTCTGCGCGTTAGGATTTGTTGTAGCAGGAAGGAAGATACTGCAAAAGTATGCAAAGTATCTGGCATTACAGAAAGGCGTTTCAACCCATTAAAAGATATCGACCTCTTTGGTATCGACGACTCTGCCGTTGTTATCTCTTAGCTGCATATAATGCCTTAAGAGAATATCATTCGTCTCTACAGTAGTCTTCATGGAAGGATCGTAATAGGCGGCCAAAGGGGGCATCTTGTCCAATTCGTTCTCGACCCCGACATCGCCCGTAAAGGTGCGGTCCTGTTTCTCATGCTTGCGTACGAAGTATTCCGTTAAGAGCACGAATGCAATAAGCAGCGCCCCGAGGATAGTCGTACCATTGCCATAGATGTCATATAGGGCTGTTGACAAAGCTCCGGTTGCCAAGGCAAACATCAACGGGAGCCTTGCAACGATCAGCACTATTCCGATAAGGATAAAGAAAAGCTCCAGATATCCCCTGTGCTTGCCGTAGAAATTAAGAAGACCTTTCTTTGCTTTAAGCGCAGAAGAATCGGGCAGCTGTCCGCAGACTTCTCCCGTCTGCCCGTTTACCGCAAACTGGTGACTGGTGCCGTCTACTTCTATATTGAGGAACCAGACCGGCATAAGGCAATAGACAGAGCGTATGTCCCTTAATATGTTAAATGCCTTGTCGTAGTTCTGAACATAGTCATTGTAATCTTTCTTGATCGAGTCAGCAGCCTCAAATGAATAGAGTTTCAAGCGGTGAGCTATCCTTGACATCATATCCGTGGGGAGCTGGTCGTACGAATCTGCATAGAAACCCTGAAGATACTCGGGAGCAAAATCCACCATCTCGGAGTAGTCGTAGGGTTCTATCGCTTCCATCAGCTTGTTGGCGATCTTCTTCGAGGCATCGAACGGGATCCCCTTTACCCAAAACTTTATCTTGCTGTTTACTTCCAGTATCTCGACAGAATCAGTATCCGGGGTCCACTTCCTGCCGGTGCCCGTAGAGTGGGTTTCTACGGAGCCGCTCACGAGCCAGAAAGGCACGTAGAGAGCCGTCATCTTCTTTAAGTGCTTCTTGGTCTTAAAGTTCTTGGCTACTTCAGTCTTCGAATCTATGTATTTGGTGAAGAGCTCTTCTGCTCTTTGGCGGTCGATCTTAAAAGGCACGATCTTATCCGGCTTAAACTCCCTGGAGAGCTTGCGCTTGATCAGCGCGGGCGAGCCGCAGAAAGGGCAGAAGGTAGAAGCGGTATTCACATCCGTTACGAGGACCGCACCGCAGGCATCGCAGATGCACTCGCGGCGAAGCTTGTCTTCTTCCGTCATGTCTCCGTCGCCGGTATAGTTGTGTTCTTGAGGGTTGCAGAAGGAACCTATAGACTCTTTGGAATCAGGATCGAAGACGCCGCCGCAGTTTCTGCAGAGCAGTGCGTTGATCTCGGGTTCGAAAAAGATATTAGACGCGCAATTCGGACATTTTGTAGATCCGGCTGAAAGAGGCTTGTTAAGATCCTCGCTCGGCATGCCGGGAGTAATATTCTTTTGGGGTTCCTGATTCCATAAACTCATAAATATCCACCTTCCAATGTCAATATACCACAAATAAGCCCCATTCGTTAGAGTATAATGCTATGGGAGAATACTTATGGAAATACTGGATATCGTAGACATAAACGGCGAGCCTACGGGGAAGACCGTAACAAGAGAAGAAGCACACTTAAGGGGCACTCGTCACAGGACCTCTCATGTGTGGATCTTAAGACGAAAAGAAACCGTTCAAGTGCTCCTGCAAAAAAGAAGCCTGAACAAGGAATCCTATCCCGGTATGTGGGATATCTCGAGTGCGGGACACATACCTGCAGGCAAGGACTGGGTAGAGTCAGCATTAAGAGAGCTATCAGAAGAGCTCGGCATAGAAGCAAAGCCTGAAGATCTCAAAGAAGCAGGGCTTATAAAGGTAACGGCAGATACCACCTTCCACGGTAAGCCTTTTAAGGACAACCAGGTGAGTAAGGTCTTTATCCTGATAATGGATAAGGATGAGAGCTGTTTTACCGTGCAGAAGGAAGAGCTCTCCGAAGTTAAGTGGTTTGACTTAGACAAACTGATAGACGATGTGGATAAGGGCCTTATGGGCGACTGCATTATCCCGGATGAATTAAGGCTCGTAAGGAGAGCATACAAAGAGCAATGAACATCGTTATCGCAATGGATTCATTCAAGGGGAGCCTCAGCTCTTACAAAGCAGCGTCGGCAACCAAAGAAGGTCTGGGAAGAGAAGCAGAGATCTTCCTTCTGGCTGACGGCGGCGAAGGCACCTCGGAGGCGATATCTGAAGGATACGAAGCAAAGACCGTAGCACCTAAGGTAAGATACTACATTAAGAACCAAAGCGTTGTAATGGATGTTGCAGAAAGCTGCGGGATAAACTTAATGAGAGATAAGAGCATCCAGGAAAGGTCCACAAAAGGCTTAGGTGAAGCGATAAAGCACCTGATAGACGAAGGGGCAACAGATATAACCCTTTGCCTCGGAGGCAGTGGCACGAGCGACTGTGGCGCAGGTATGCTCGAGGCTTTAGGTGCGGTCTATAAAGACAGCACAGGAGAAAGACTTACCGGCACTCCGAAGGACATACTTAATATCAGCTATTGCGATCTTACAAAGGTAAGGCAAAACTTAAAAGGCATAAAGATCAGAGCTCTTACAGACGTCACAAATCCTCTTACGGGAGCAAATGGCGCGGCTTATGTCTTCGCGCCACAAAAAGGCGCAAGCGCTGAGGATATCAGACTCTTGGAAGCAGCGGCAAAGCGCTTCGGCAAGATATCGGGCATAGACACAGATACACCGGGCTACGGCGCTGCAGGAGGACTGGGCTTTGCGATAGCGGGCCTGTTAGGCGGAGAGCTTATCCCCGGAGCAGACTATGTAATGCAGGTAACGGGACTTAAGGACCGTCTTGCCAAAGGCGATGTGGATATCTTCATTACGGGCGAAGGCAGGGCTGATAAGACCTCACTTAAGGGCAAAGCCGCATATAGTGCCTGCAAGCTGGCCAAAGAAGCAGGAGCAAAGCGCTGCTTTGTCATAGCAGGCTCGAGCGATATAACACCTGAACAGTTCGGGTGCGACAAGATAGTAACTCTTCCTGACAGCGAAGATAAGCTCGAAGAAGCTGTAGCCATTAGGAATATAACTGCTGCCGCGCGAAGTCTTTTAGATTGACCAAATCGCCTCGGGGTTTTATTATTTCATAGAGGATAGATAGGCATGAAGGCAAGATTATTCAGGTTAGCAGGCAGGATCATCACCATACTCCCGGCAGCAATTGTCGAGGTTCTTGTTCTGTATCTTCTCATAACCTACTTAAAGCCCTGGGCAACTGCCATAGAGATCTTCTTCAGAGTAATAGGATTCCTTATAGTTATGTACCTGTTCTCTTACAGAGCAGAGAGCACATACAAGCTCTTATGGGTGCTCTTCGTAATGGCGATGCCTGTTGCAGGTGCTACCGCATACCTGTTCTGGGGCAACAAGAGGACCTCGAGGTTCTTAAGGCGTAAGGTCGAGATGTCAGAGCAAAATATGCAGGTGACCTTAGACATCGATCCCGTCCCTTTAAACGAGATGGGCGCGATAGATCCGAGGATGGCTCAAAGCTTCGAATATCTGGAGCAAATGACCGGCTTCCCTCCGAGGTTCAACGAGAACGCCGAATTCTACCCGGTAGGTGAGGAGGCCTTCGAGCAGATGCTCATTGACCTTGAGAGTGCTAAGAAATTCATATATCTCGAATACTTCATAATCCAAAGGGGCAAGATGCTCGATGCCATAGTCGACATACTCGTAAGGAAAGCGGCAGAGGGTGTTGACGTTAAGCTCATCTACGACGACTTCGGTTCTCTTGCCACCTTCTCAAGGCAGAGCGCAAGAGAGCTCAGAGCCAAGGGCATAGACTTCCTTGCCTTCAATCAGGTCACTACTCTGTCCGGCACCATGAACAACCGTACTCACAGAAAGTATATAGTCATAGACGGCAGGATATGCTATTCCGGCGGCATCAACTTATCTGACGAGTACATTAATATAGATCCGCCCTACGGTCACTGGAAGGACTTCGGCTTCAAGATCGAAGGGCCTGCGGTAGGTAACTACCTTTATATGTTCGTCACCTTCTGGAATGCCTTCAGGACTAAGAAGATCCCTGACGAGGTCTTCGGCGAAGTCCCGCTGGCAGCCAAGGCCAACAGAGGCGTAGTCCTCTCATACTACGACTCGCCCTTCTTCTCGGAGCCTATATCCAACAACTTCTACATAGAGCTCTTGGGCGATGCCAAGCACTATGCATGGTTCTACACGCCTTATCTCATCTTAGGCGACAATCTCCTCGATGCTTTTGTAAGAGCTGCCAAGAGGGGAGTGGATGTCAGGATAATAATGCCGGGCATACCGGATAAGAAGATAATCTACACCTTATCCAGAAGCTACTACAGACCTCTCATGGAAGCAGGCGTAAAGATCTACGAATACACGCCGGGCTTTGTACATGCAAAGGCTTCGGTAATAGACGACGAAGTCTGCACCATCGGCTCGGTCAACTTAGACTACAGATCCCTCTTCCTCCATTTTGAGAACAATTCGGCATTCTGGAACGCCCCCATAGTCAGGGAGATAAAAGAAGATTTCCTTAAGACACAGGATCAGTGCCGTATGGTTAAGGAAGAAGACCTCAGGATAAGGCTCATAGAGGGTTTCCTGCGCATAATCGCTCCTCTTTGCTGATCCTTTCCTTGCGAACTTCCCATCTTTCAGATATTATGTGGCTAATATCTACACTGTTAGAAGAAAGCAGGTATAAACATATGGCAGAGATTAAACTCACAACCGGTAATTTCGAAGAAGAGGTTCTTAAGTCTGATCTTCCCGTACTTGTTGATTTCTGGGCTTCCTGGTGCGGACCTTGCAAGATGCTCGGACCCGTCGTAGCAGAAATCGCAGAAGAGTACGAAGGCAAGGTTAAGGTCGGCAAGGTAAATGTTGACGAAGAGCCTGAGCTTGCAGAGAAGTTTGGCGTGCAGAGCATCCCGCTCGTTCTCCTCTTTAAGAACGGCGAAGTAACAGCTCAGTCCGTAGGCTTCAAGCCCAAGGCA
>JAIKWA010000062.1 GCA_024685135.1 Saccharofermentans sp. | reverse complement strand
GTAAGGAGCTTAACTTCATCAGAAGGCTCAGGCTCTGCTGCGGGTTCTTCTACCTTCTTCTTGCCGATGTTCTTGAGGGAGTTGATGCCCTTGAGCATGAGGAAGAGGATGAGTGCCATGATTATGAAGTTGATGACGGCTGTGATGAACGCACCGTAGTTAAGTGACAGTGACTGGATCTCTTCGAGTGAGAGGCCATCGTAGACAACCCAGGGAAGTCTGATGGAACCTGCGATGTTTGCTCCGCCGATGGAAGCGATAAGAGGATTGATGAAATTCTCTGTGAAGGATGTAACGATATCCTTGAATGCTGCACCGATGATGACACCGATAGCCATGTCTACTACGTTGCCCTGAAGGGCGAAGGCCTTAAATTCCTTGATAAAGTTCTTGAACATACTGATACCAACCTCCTAATTTGTTCAGATATACTTCTTAACGTCTTCGGGGAGCTTGTCTGTCTCACCGCTGAAGATAAGCATTGCCGTGCAAGGGGAATCCTTGAAGAATTCATCGAGTTTAGCAAGGAAAGAACCCAGGTTCTCGTAATCGTAGTCGTCTGCTACCTTGCAGATAGCGTCGATGTATATATGAGTAAGATCGTAGTCCTTAGAGCAGATACCGCAGATAAATGCCAATACCTGATCGAAGCCCTTAACAGGGTATTCTTCTACGTTGATAAGTCGTACATTGGGCTTAAGAAGCTGGTCCAAACGTCTTCCGCGTTCGATGCAGACTACGTTGGAATCTGTTAATGCGACTTCGTTGATGTCGTCTACGAGTTTTGCTGTTTTGCCTGTGCCCTTAGGGCCTGCAATTAATTTGATCATACACAAAATCTCCTTTATTATCTGGATGTTTTTATTTTACTGTAAAGTATCTTTAAAATGAACAGTCAATTGTGAATAAAATTATAAATATTTTTCTGATTGCGCCCCTGCTTTTAAAGTGGTAATATATACGCGTTCATAGGATTGATCTCATTGAACGGACTTGTTGCAAGTCCGTTTTTTGTTTTAAAGGAGTAAGTTTTGGCAAAACGATCTAAGAAGGCTCAGGAAGCATTTGATCTCGCCCTGCCGGTGGCAAAGCAGATGGGCTACGATCTGGTCGACTGCGAATACAAGAAGGAAGGTAAGGACTTATACCTTCGCTTGTTTATAGACAAGAAGGGCGGAGTCGGTCTCGACGATTGCGAAGCCTTTTCTGCAGCAGTAGATCCCGTGATCGACAGCGGCATGCATTCTGATGCGGATTACTTCGAGGTCTCTTCCCCCGGGCTCACAAGACCCCTTGAGACGATCGAAGATTATGTAAGGTACGCAGAAGAGAAGATAGACATCACTCTCTATGCGGCAAGGGAAGGCGTCAAGGAGTTTACGGGTTTCCTTAAAACTCATGGCGAATACAGTGTTGTTTTCGAGAGTGAAGACGGCAAAGAATATGATTTGGCTCTAAGCGACATCGCGAAGGCTGTTAGACATATTGATTTTTAAGCAGGAGGCAGAATATGGCAAAGAGAAAGCAGGATGAGGAACCTAAGGAGACATTGGTCGACCTTGTAAAGGTGCTCGCCAAGGAACGTGACATCAACGAGGAAGAAGTATTCCAGGCTATTGAGAGCGGAATCGTCGCAGCTTATAAGCGTGAGTTCGGCAGCAATAAGCAGGAAGCAAAGATCAAGAACGTATTCGCCGAGATCGACAGAGATAACGGTGAGATCTATGTTTACAAGCTTGCAGAGGTAGTAGAGGAAGTATTGGATCCCCTTAACGAGATCTCCCTCGAAGATGCAAGACAGGTAGGTTACGAGGACGTTGAACTCGGCGACGAGATCGAGCTCGGTATCGACGTAGAAGACCTTGGCCGTCTTGCTGCAGGTGCAGCAAAGTCTGCTATAAACCAGAAGCTCAGAGATGCTGAAGGTGAGAAGATCAAGAACGAATTCTCAAGCAAGCTCCACGAGATAACAACAGGTACCATCCTTCGTAAGGACAACAACAACGTTTACGTTAATATCGGCCGTGCCGAGGCTGTTGTTAAGCGCGACGGACAGGTTAAGAATAACAGGAACGAGAGATATGAGCAGGATCGCAAGATGAAGTTCTACATCGTAGGCGTTAAGGAAGAGAACGGAAGACCTTCCGTTATCCTCTCAAGAACGGCTCCCCAGCTCGTATCCAAGCTCTTCGAGCTCGAAGTACCTGAGATCAAGGACGGCGACGTCATCATCAAGGCTGTCGCAAGAGAACCCGGTTCAAGATCCAAGATCGCAGTTTATTCAAGAGATCCCGATATCGATGCAAAGGGTGCATGCGTAGGTCAGCGCGGACAGCGTGTTCAGCAGGTTATGTCTGAGCTGTCTGACGAGAAGATCGACATCGTTGACTGGAACGAAGATCCCGCACTCTTCATCTCCGAGGCTCTCCAGCCTGCAACGGTTATCCGTGTAGATATCGAGATGACAACAAACGACGACGGAACGATTGAGAAGCACGCTAAGGTTATAGTTCCCGATCAGCAGTTCTCACTTGCCATCGGCAGAAGCGGACAGAACGTTCGTCTTGCTGCCAAGCTCACAGACTTTAAGATCGATATCAAGAAGGAGTCCGAGGAGAGCAACGAAGCTTCCAAGGCACTTGTATCAGACTTTGAGGTCGTTGAAGAGGAAGGTAACGAAGAGTAATGAAGAAGCAGCCACAGAGGCAGTGCGTCTCCTGCAAGGAACGTAAAGATAAGAAGGATCTTTTAAGGATCGTCGCAATGCCTGACGGAAGTCTGGTATACGATCCCACGGGCAAGCTTCCCGGAAGAGGCTCTTATCTGTGCCGTAATCGTGACTGCATCATGCAAGAACTTAAGAAAGCGTCAAAACTGTCTAAGGGGCTAAGACGTCCCGTGACCAAGGAAGAGATGGAAGCTCTCGCAGAAGAGATACTTCGCCAGGCGGAGGTTTGATGACACAAGAAGAGAAGATATACGGAATGTTCGGATTGATGCAGCGCGCAGGTAAGCTCATATCGGGCGCCGACGCAGTGAGGTCATCACTTGAATCAGGAAGAGCAAGAGTAGTTGTTGTTACTAATGATATATCTTCTAATACTTTAGATAAGATACTGAAGTCTGCTTCTGTCTCATCTTCTGCCTCACCCGCAGTCTTATACAGATTCGGGGATTCAGATATGTTAGGTGACAGGATCGGCAAGAGAGCAAGGACATGCGTTGCAATAGAGGACGAAGGTTTTGCCACAGGGTTGGCGCAAATGCTGGACGGATATAACGAGGAGGACGAAGCATAAATGAGTGAAGAAAAGAAAGATGGTCTTACCGTAGGCGGCGTTTCCGGTAATAAGAAGATGAGACTCGGAAGAGTCCATAAGAAGAAGACGGAGACTCAGGCTCCCGAAGAGCCTGCCGTTAAGGTCGAAGAGGTGGCTGCTCCCGTAGAAGAGAAGCCCAAGAAGACCACCAGGAAGGCTGCTGAGCCTAAGGAAGCGGCTGAGGAGAAGCCGGCTAAGAAGCCTGCTGCCAAGAAGGCTGCTGCCACAAAGAAAGATACAAAAGATACAGAGGAAAAGCCTGCTGCCAAGAAGGCTGCTCCTGCAAAGAAGACAGCTGAGCCCAAGAAGGCTGCTTCTGAGGAAAAGCCCGAAGCTGAGCCTGTCAAAGAAGCGGTCAAGGAGACTCCTGCTCCTGCGCCTGCTCCTGCACCCGAGCCGGAGAAGAAGCCTGCACTCTCATCTGCGGTCGTATCTTTGGGCAATGTACCTGCAAAGGGCGAGACATACAGAAGCTCTACGATAATCACATATAACAAGGACCGTAAGGGACCTTCCAAGAATGGTCAGTACTACGGCGGTGGCCAGCGCGGCCAGGGCCAGGGCAGATACCAGGGAGGCAAGGCACCTGCAGGCTTCGATAAGGATAAGGACGAAGAAGGACAGACAAGGCAGCCTGCAAGAAGAGCGCCTAAGCCGAAGGCAGCTGCTCCCATCGAAGAAGGAAAGAAGAGCAGATCTTCTTATGCCGAGAAGTCCGCTTTTGAGAAGAAGCACAGCGACAGCGACAGAAGAGACGGTGCGAGAAACACCGGCGATAAGCGTAAGCAGAACCGCAATCAGTTCACCGGCAGGATGAGCGAAGACGGTGAGTACGATGAATATTCATACAGAAAGAAGAAGAAGAAGCAGTCCGAGGAGTCTGTTGCCGAGCAGCAGCAGGTAATTACCGAGGTCAAGCTTCCCGCATTCATCACGGTTAAGGATTTTGCCGAGGGTATCGGCAAGAAGAGTTCAGAGGTCATCATGGAGCTCATGAAGCTCGGTGTTATGGCTACCATAAACCAGGAACTCGACTTCGATACGGCATGCCTCTTAGCTGATGCATTCGGCATCAACGCCGAGCTCCTGGAGGAGAAGACAGAAGAGGATATCCTCTTTGAGAAGACAGCCGAGAAGGAAGAGAATCTCGAGAGCAGACCTCCTGTAGTCGTTGTCATGGGTCACGTTGACCATGGTAAGACGTCACTCCTCGATAAGATCCGTTCAACAAGCGTTACCGCAGGCGAAGCAGGCGGCATCACACAGAAGATCGGTGCTTATACGGTAAGGCTCAAGGGACGTCAGATCACGTTCCTCGATACTCCGGGTCACGAAGCATTTACAACGATGCGTGCAAGAGGTGCGCAGTTTACGGATATCGCTATCCTGGTTGTAGCAGCAGACGACGGCGTAATGCCTCAGACTATAGAGGCGATAAACCACGCCAAGGCTGCAAACACCGAGATCATCGTTGCGATAAACAAGATCGATAAGGCAGGAGCAAATCCTGACAGAGTTAAGCAGGAGCTTACTACTTACGGCCTCGTATCCGAGGACTGGGGCGGCTCGACCATCATGGTACCCATCTCTGCAAAGCAGGGCACAGGTATCGATGAACTCCTCGAAAACGTTCTGCTCACGGCAGACATCATGGAGCTCAAGGCAGATCCCAAGGGCGCTGCAAGAGGTGCGGTCATCGAGGCACAGCTCGATAAGAACAGAGGTGCCGTTGCATCCGTACTCGTACAGAAGGGTACATTAAGACAGGGTGATACCGTTGTCTGCGGTCCTATCATGGGTAATGTCCGTGCTATGTACGACGATAAGGGTAACCCGATCAAGAAGGCAGGTCCTTCGATCCCTGTCGAGATCTTAGGTCTTCCTGAAGTACCTGAGGCAGGCGAGCTCCTTTACTCCGTAACGGATGATAAGATCGCACGTCAGTTAGTCGAGAAGCGTAAGATCAAGCAGCGTGAAGAGCAGCTTAGAAGATCTTCCAAGATGAGCCTTGAGACACTCGCACAGAAGATGGCTGAAGGTGACGTTAAGGATCTTAACCTCATCATCAAGGCAGACGTTCAGGGTTCCGTTGAGGCTGTATCACAGTCCCTCGAGAAGCTCAGCAACGAAGAGGTCAAAGTATCCATCGTTCACGGCGGCGTAGGTGCCATCAACGAGTCCGATATCGTACTTGCTGACGTATCCAATGCTATCATCATCGGCTTCAATGTAAGACCTAACCAGATGATCATCGATAAGGCTAAGGAAGCAGGCGTAGATATCAAGCTCTACAGCGTCATCTACAATGCTATAGAAGATGTCGAGAACGCTATGAAGGGTCTGCTCGCTCCTAAGATCGAAGAAGTTATCTGGGGTCATGCAGAGATCAGACAGCTGTTCAAGGTATCGGGTATCGGTACTATCGGCGGAAGCTATGTAACCGACGGTAAGCTCCTCAGGAACTCAAGCGTAAGAGTCATCAGAGACGACGTCGTTGTATATACAGGTGAGTTAGGTTCACTCCAGCACGAGAAGGATTCCGTCAAGGAAGTCCTCCAGGGTCACGAGTGCGGTCTTACGATTGCCAAGTATAACGACATCAAAGTTGGCGATATAGTAGAAGCCTTCGGTAATGTTGAGGTAGCAAGAGACTGATGAAGAGAAGAAGACCTGAGATCGTAGGAGACGAGCTCCAGAAGATAGTATCGAATATTATCTCTAATAAACTGAGAGATCCCAGAGTGCCGCTCATGACGACAGTCACGGGTGTTAAGATGAGCTCTGATCTTACACATGCGACGATCTTCGTATCTGTCTATGGTGACAAGAAGACCAAGCAGGATGCCATGGATGCGATAGAGCATGCAAAAGGCTTCATCAGATACGAAGCGGTCCAGCAGATCAACTTAAGGGTAGCGCCCGAGTTCCACTTTAAGCTCGACAGCACTCTCGACGAAGCTCAGAGAATGGACGAGCTTATAGCTAAGACCATAGAAGACGACGAGCGCCGCCGCAAGGCTAGAGAGCAGGGAAGCGAAGAATGAAGGAATTGTATGCCATGCCTGCCTTAAGAATGGCAGGTAAGATCTTAGAAGCTGCAGCAAACGTCAAGAATAAGGACGGAGCGATGCTCATATTCCTGCACAGAAGCGTTGACGGTGACTGTGTAGGTTCGGCTTGCGGCATGTGCAGCGTCCTGAGGACACTCGGTGTTAATTGCTATGTTGCAATGCCCGAGATGCTTCCTGCTGATATGTCCTTCATGGGAATAGAAGATCTTTTGCTTAATCTGTACGACGAATCAAACGGACTTATGGCTGAGCTTAGGGCGAATGGCCGTATATATGGTAAGCCCTATGTTCAGGCCCTCTCCGTGGATATCTCCGAGAGCAACCGCATGGGAACTTGCGGAGAATTCTTCGATATGGCAGAAGATAAGCTCATAATAGATCACCATGCATCTATCACAATGAGAGCAGACAATATGTGGATCGAGCCCGATGCTTCATCTGCAGCTGAGCTGTGTTTCTATGTAACAGCTAAGATAGCAGAGCTTAAGGGTATTGCGCTTGACATGGTATTGACTCCTATTGCAGCTCAGTGCTTCATGACAGGTCTGGTTACGGATACCGGAAGATTTACATACAAGAATACAAAGCCCGAGACATTGGAGAGCGCAGGCGTATTGATGCAGCACGGAGGAGACATAACCTCGGTAAGCTATAATCTCTTCGACCGCAAGGCTCTATACAAGTTCAGGGTATCTGCTGAAGCCCGCATGAGGGTTAAGATATATGCTGACGGCAAGCTTGCGATAACCACTGTGCCGAGGGCCCTTTTCGATAAGCATGAGGCTTTGCCTGATGCGGTAGACGATGTAGTCTCTGCGATGAGAGACATCGAGGGCGTTGAGACGGCTATCGTATTAAGAGAGCTCAGCACGGGCGAGATAAGAGCGAATGTAAGGTCAGTATCGACCTTTGATTCGGCTGCTTTTGCTGCCCTTTATGGCGGCGGCGGCCACATAAGAGCTGCGGGATTTACCGTCAAAGATTATGAGGGTGGTATTGAAGATCTCGCTGAAGACGTTATCAAGAAGGCATCTGAGCTTCTATGACTCCTGACGGATTGATACTCGTAGACAAAACAGAAGGTCTTACTTCATTCGGGACCGATATTGCCATGCGCAAAGTGCTATCTACGGGGAAGGTGGGGCATCTTGGCACATTAGATCCCTTTGCGACGGGGCTTCTGCCGGTATTTGCAGGCAAGGGTCTCAAATACCTGAGATTCTGTGACGGTTACGACAAGAGCTATAACTGCAGGGCGATGTTCGGTGCTGCGACTGATTCCATGGACAGCGAAGGTGAGACAGTATCTGAGAACTATCCTGATGCGGATCAGATGAAGGAGCTTGAGGCTACTGATTTTGTCATGGTAAGGCAGGCCTTCGCAGAGGTCGCAAAGACGACCATGCAGATGCCTCCCAAATATTCAGCCAAGAAGATAAACGGCAGGAAGGCATACGATCTTGCAAGAGCGGGCGTTGAGTTTGAACTTAAACCCGTGAATATAAAGATATACAGCCTTGTCATCAATTCCATAGAGCCTTTGGATAAGGGTTTTGTCGTAGACTTTGATGTATCCTGCTCTAAGGGAACCTACATAAGGACTATATGCGATGATGCGGGAAGACTGACAGGATTCGGTGCGCATGCCATATCCTTGAGAAGGACCTCGTGCGGACCTTTTAAGGTGGAAGATGCCAGAACGATAGATCAGATAAGGGAGATGAAGGATAAGGGCGATATGAGCTTTATCCTTCCCGCGTCTCTTGCGCTTAGCGATATGCCCTATATCGATCTTACATCCCGCCAGGCAAAAGATCTCAGCTTCGGCAAGAAGATAGACTGCGATGAGGACCTGGAAGAGGGCAAGCTCTACCGTGCAATGTTTGACGGCAGGCTCATTGCCGTTATATATCCTGCAACCGAATCAGGCAGGAAGCTATTCAGGATAGAGAGGCTTTTTGCAGGTGATTAAGGCTATACAGAAATACTATTTGGATACTCT
>JAIKWA010000003.1 GCA_024685135.1 Saccharofermentans sp. | reverse complement strand
AGGTCTCTCTGTTCTGGGTGCAGATGAAGGAGTTGCCGCTGCTCTCGGGAAGCCTGAAGATACAGGTCTTTCTGCCTTCGGTGCCTCAGCCTTGGGTTCTTCTGCCTTCGGCAATTCAACCTTAGGTGCTTCAGCCTTAGGCTCTGCTGCCTTGGGCGCTTCTTCAACCTTAGGTGACTCTGCTGCCTTAGGTGCTTCTTCAACCTTAGGTGTCTCTGCTGCCTTAGGTGCTGCAGGTGTAACGGGTTCAGAAGAAGGTGTAGCTGCTGCTCTCGGGAAACCTGTTGATACAGGTCTCTCTGTTCTGGGTGCAGCTGAAGGAGTTGCCGCTGCTCTCGGGAAGCCTGAAGATACAGGTCTTTCTGCCTTAGGCGCTTCAGCCTTGGGTTCCTCTGATGTCTTGAAAGGAGAAGGTGAAGGTGCCTTCATAGTATCCGGGATTATTGACTTAACAGGCTCAGCCTTCTTCTCGGCAGGAGCTGCCTTTGCATCATCCTTACCCGGGATGATGGACTTCTTGGGTTCTGCTGTCGTGAACTTTGTAGGTGTGCCGCCGAATCTGAATGTTGTCTCTGAATTAAGCTTAGGCTCACCAGGCTTCATCTCTGTCTCAGGATCCTTCAGCGAAGACTGGGGAATGATCGACTTATTCTCATCTTCCTTCTCTTCAGCTGCCGCCTTTGCTGCTGCGGCTGCCGCAGGTCTTGTGCCGGCAGGTCGTTGTGCAGTTGCTTCAGCAGGATTCGGAGAAACGGTGTGAGCCTTTGCAGTAACATTCTGTGACTGCTTGAGTCTTGCTTCCATAGCATCGAAAGCAGTCTTCTTTTCCGGTTTTGCCTGAGCATCAGGCTTCTTGTCAGACTTGGGATTTACTGCAGCTGACGACTGAATGCCGCCCTGCTGTGCGCCCTTGATGGTATCGTTGAGGGATTCCTTGAAGCTGATCGTTGTCTCGGGAAGAATGCCGTTGCTGTTGTCTTCGAAACGCGCATCGGGATTCTCGCTGAACAATGTGTAAGCTTCTCTCGGATTCTCCTTGTGTGTGATCTTGTAGTAGAAGTCGACGAGCTTTGCAAGAGATTTGCTCATGACAAGCTTGGAGGCTGTCTTCATAGGTTTCTCGATACCCTGGATATCGTTAACATCCTGGAAGAATTCGCCTGATGTCTTGTAGTCGCCGCTTACGATGTAGCCGGCACCGGGTTCGCCCTTGTCAGCCAATGTGAGCATTGCGTTTGCAACGTCTCTTACGTCGACGAAAGCACGTCCGCCGCCTTTCGGAGGAATGGTGCCGTTGTTAAGATAGCTGTTGAGGACCTTATTGATCTCATAATCCTGGGAATAGCCGGGGCCGATGATGAATGTAGGAAGCACCATTACGGCATTGAGTCTGTTGAGTGCAACCTTTTCCATGACATAAGCTGCTGCCTCAGCCTTTGACTTTGCATATTCTCCTTCAACCTTGTTACGGTCGAAATGGATCGTGATATTCTCACCTGAAACCTCAGGATTAAGTGCATATGCTGAACTTAAATAAACAAGCTTGCCGACCTTGCGCTTAAGACACATGTCAACGATGTTCTCTGCACCGATGACGTTAACTCTTCTCATTGTGAGATTGGTGGAATCGGAAAGTGATACATATTCATCGGTATGGAAAAGTACTGCCGATCTCGGGTCTTCGAGTTCGAAGAATTCTCTCATGGAGTCTTTGTCTGTGGAAATACCGTAACAGATCTCAATGTTGGGATTGTTTCTGTAGATCCTGGTGTCAGAAAGCTCACTCATGAGGATCCTTACTTTTTCTCCTCTTTGGAGGAGCATACTGATAACGGTTTTGCCTAATGCGCCTTCGCCGCCCGATACAAGATACTTTACCGACATACTTATGTGTCTCCTTGGCGTTTGTGTTTGCTTTTATTGCGAGGTCCGATTGGTGCTCATTTTAATTTTTCATCCGGACGATGTACATGAGTGCATAATTCGGATAATAAATTATTATAAACACATTTTACACTTTCAAATTCTTATGTGCAAAAAAATAACTTGAAAATGATTGTTGACAATTTTGTTAAGCACATATATATTTGAGGTGCTTTTGCAAGAAAGAGCAACAATTGAATACTTAATCAAAGGCTGTGACGAAGAAGGCCGCATTGATTCGTTCAATACAGAGAAGTGCTGTTTGCTGAGAGGCACGTGACGATATTTGCATAAGCTATCCCTTCCGAGCCGGCATCCCGAACAGGAATGATTCCCAAGTAGATGGTGCCCGTGATGCTGCGTTAAGGTAAAGGAGTTGTCAGACTTCGTGAGTGGTAAACCTTAAGGGTTTGCAAATTGAGTGGTACCGCGGATTTATATTCGTCTCAATATCCTAAGTAGGATGTTGAGGCTTTTTTATTTGCGGAGAAAAATACAGTTTTAGAAGGAGATTGCTTATGTCAACAACAGACAACAACGTAGAGTTCAAGCTCGCAGAAGTTGCATCCCGTGTTCATGGTCTTAGACTTGATATGGGACTCACACCCGAAGAAGTCGCTTCTAAACTTGATATTTCCACTGAGGAGTATCTCAAGTTTGAGGAAGGTACACAGGACTTCAACTTCACATTCATTTACAAGTTCGCTAACCTTGCCGGCGTTGAGATTTCCGACATTATGGAAGGTTCATCCCCTTCCCTCAAGGAATATGCCGTAACAAGAAACGGACAGGGAAGCCCCATCACAAGACGTACAGGCTACAAATACCAGCGTCTTGCATCCAGATTCAAGAACAAGCTCTGCGAGCCTTTCCGTGTCGTAGTACCTTATTCCGAAGAGGCTTTGAATCCTCCCTATCACCTCGTTTCTCATAACTATCAGGAGATGAACATCGTCGTTAAGGGTACATTGAAGGTAATCATCGGCGATTCCTCCGAAGTACTCCATGAAGGCGACTGCATTTACTTTGACTCCACACAACCCCACGGCGAGTTTGCTCTGGGCGGTGAGGACTGCGTCTTCTATGCGATCATCCTGAACCCTGAAGCATGGGGCAAGGGCGAGAACTATACAACACCTTACAATTCAGAAGAGATGCGTACAGACAACGTTACTAACGTTGACGCAGCTAATCTTGAAGATGCCGTTTACACACATTACCTCAACGGCGTTCTCGACGAGAATGGCCAGATGGTAGACGTTGACGTTAACGTTCCTGCCTGCAAGAAGTTCAACTTCGCATTCGACTGCGTTGACGTTATCGCAGACAAGAACCCTGATAAGCTCGCCATGCTCTGGGTTGCAAAGGACTGCGTAACAGAGAGAAGATTCACATTCGGCGACATCAAGAAGTATTCCAACATGACTGCCAACTACTTCAAGTCTTTGGGCATCGGCAAGGGTGACAAGGTCGTTCTTGTCCTCAAGCGTCACTATCAGTTCTGGTTCGCCATGATGGGTCTCGAAAAGCTTGGCGCCGTAGCTATCCCTGCTACCCACCTCCTTCGTGACCACGACTACGAATACCGTTTCAATGCTGCAGGCGTTAAGGCAGTATTCTGCACTTCAGATGACGATGCTGCCGATGAGTGCGAGAAGGCCGCAAAGGTATGCGGAGTCGAGACTCTCATTCTTTGCAACGGTTCAAGACCCGGATGGCACGACTTCAACGAGGAATTCAAGAACTTCTCTGATGTATTCGAGCGTCCTGAAGATTACGCATGCGGATACGATCCGATGGTAATGTTCTTCACATCAGGTACAACAGGATATCCTAAGATGGCTCTGCATTCTTATATGTATGCAATCGGCCACATCCCTACAGCTAAGTATTGGCAGAACGTAGATCCTAACGGTCTCCACTTCTCCATCTCTGATACAGGCTGGGGTAAGGCACTCTGGGGCAAGCTCTATGGTCAGTGGCTCTGCGAAGCACCTGTCTTCACATTCGACTTCGACCGCTTCAAGGCTGAAGAGATCCTCCCTATGTTTAAAAAGTACAACATCACTACATTCTGCGCACCTCCGACGATGTTCAGATTCTTCATCAAGGAAGATCT
>JAIKWA010000109.1 GCA_024685135.1 Saccharofermentans sp. | reverse complement strand
CTTCTCGACCTTCTGATTATCTATATAAAGCTCGAGCTTGGTTACATGCGGCTTTACGCCTCTAACGATCATGATGTCATTGAGACATACATCTTCGCCCTTGAGATTGCCATCCTTATCAAATACTTCAACAAGAAGCTGTGTCCTGGAGATCGTATGGTAATCCCCTGCTACAAGCCTTGTAAGGTCCTGGGCAAGGTCTTCTATGTTGATCTCAGTCAGGAATCCGATAGAGCCCTTGTTGATACCGATAAACTCAGCGTCAAGCTCTCTATACTTAGCAACCACGGACAAAAAGGTTCCGTCGCCGCCTATGGATATTATTGTCTTGATATCGATATTAGCGAAATCTTCGAAGAGAACTCCGGGAAGCTTGGAGGATAAAGTGTCCTCAAGAGCCTTCTCCATAACTACGGTGCCGCCCGCATTCATGATGATACCAGCTGCCTTAATGGCAACCTCATATCCTGTATCTCTGTTGCTGTTAGATACTATCCCGTAATTCATGACGCAAAGCTTCCTTCGGATTGATTATACAATTATACATTCTTTTGCATAAGTATGCACTCTATTTTATCCCGAATGCTCTCTCCGTCAATACCTGCAGTCTTAAGTTGATCCTCAGGTGAGGAAGCCTTGATGAGGGTGTCCTTAACTGCGAATGCCGTAACATCGTAATCGCAGCTAATAGTGCCCAGTGCTCTAATAATTGCTTCGCCTACACCGCCGCTTATAATGCCTTCTTCTAAAGTAAATACCTTCTTGATCCCCTTAAGCTGTTCGTCTAATTCCTTCTTGGGCAAAGGCTTAACACAGGCAAGGTTGATATGCCTTCCCTTAATACCCTTAGATTTTAGCGCGCTTGTGGCAAAATCAGCCTCACTGCACATCTTACCGATGGATATGATCGCGAAGTCAGTTCCATAGTCTTGAGCTATATGAGGTTTTATGCAATCCTCGGCATTCTCATATAAAGGACCTGCAGATTCAAAAGGAGATGATCCTCTGGGGTATCTTACCGCAACGGGGCCCTCGCACTTATTGATCGCATAATCAAGGCAGTTCCTTAGATCCTTATAGTCCCTGGGAGCAAATACAGTCATGTTGACCATGGAATTCAGATAAGAAAGATCGATAAGACCGTGATGTGTATGTCCGTCCGGACCTACGAAGCCCGCTCTGTCTATGGCAAATACAACATGAAGGTTCATGAAGCACACATCCGTGATCATCTCGTCGTAAGCTCTTTGCAGGAACGAAGAATATATGGCGACAACCGGTACATAACCCTTAACGGCCAGACCGCCTGCCATAGTAACGCAGTGCCCTTCGGCGATACCGCAATCGAAGAATCTTGTGGGGAACTTCATTGAGAAGCTGTCAAGACCGGTACCCTGAGACATGGCAGCGGTCACCGCAACTACCTTGAGATTGGAAGCGGCTATATCCATCAGAGCTCCTGCAAATGCAGATGTATAAGAACCCTTACCTGTCTTAACAACGCCCTTGGATAGATCGAAGGGTCCTACGCCGTGATAATCAGCAGGATTATTCTCGGCAGGAGCGTATCCCTTACCCTTCTTGGTTACAATATGAATAAGCACAGGATGGTTGATATCCTTAACTGCTTCAAGAGCTTTGATAAGATCTTCGGTGTTATGTCCGTCGACGGGTCCGTAATAGTTAAGACCAAGATCTTCAAACATAGAAGGCTTCTTACGGTAGAGGATAAATCTGAGGAAGTCCTTAATTGCAAGGATGACCTTGATAAAGAAACGTCCTACTATACCGAGCTTTTTGAGGAAGGATTCGGTCGTGTGCTTTGCAGAGATATATCCGCTCGATATACGAACGCCTGATAAGTATCTTGAGAAACCGCCAACATTCTTATCGATGCTCATCTCGTTATCGTTCAAGATGATGATCATCTTTGTCTTGGAGTGTCCCGCATCGTTCAAAGCCTCATAGGACAGGCCGCCTGTCATGGCGCCGTCACCTATTACGGCTACTACATAGTTATCCTTCTTATCGAGATCTCTTGCTCTTGCCATACCTAATGCTGCAGATATGGAAGTGGAACTGTGACCTGTATCGAAGCTGTCATAGGGAGATTCATTTATCCTCGGGAAGCCTGATATACCGCCCTTCTGTCTTAATGTATCGAATCTGTCGAATCTTCCCGTAAGAAGCTTATAAGAATAGGACTGGTGTCCCACGTCGAATACGATGTTATCTTTCCTGTAATCGAATACTGTGAGCAAAGCAACGGTAAGCTCAACAACGCCGAGATTAGAACCTAAATGGCCGCCTCTTTGAGAGACAGTCTCAAGTATCTTATCGCGAAGCTCTAAGCAAAGCTCATCCCTGTCCTTGGGAGTAAGAGCCTTGAGCGCCTCAGGCGATGTATCTTTACCAAGTATCTTATAATCCATTATTACTTTTCTCTGTTAACAAGATAGTCTACCAAAGTCTCGTAGTCAGCTGTTCTATAACCCTTGCCGTTAAGACAGGATAAAACCTTCCTTGCCCCTTCAATTTCTTTGTTAAGGTGATCACATGCTGCTTCGAAACCGAGAAGAGTTACAAATGTAGACTTCTCGTCTCTTTGGTCCTTACCTACGTTCTTGCCTAATACCTCGGCAGAAGACGTAACATCAAGGATATCGTCTTTGATCTGGAATGCAAGACCTATATGTCCGGCAAGCATCTTAAGAAGACTGAGCGTCTCATCATCAACAACTGATGAGACGGTAGACTTATTTGCAAGATAGTAAGGAGTTACTACTGCTGATTCGATAAGAGCACCCGTCTTCTTCTCCTGAAGCTTAAAGAGAAGATCAAGGTCGATCTTCTTATCTTCGGAGGCAAGATCTATGCTCTGTCCGCCGATCATGCCGTCTATGCCTGCAAGATTTGCCATCTTATATGAAGCATAAGCATATTCGGG
>JAIKWA010000077.1 GCA_024685135.1 Saccharofermentans sp. | reverse complement strand
GTCTTAGGGCAACCGATAACCTGAACACCTGTGTTGTTTGCTGCCATGTACTCAGCGAGAGTTGCAGCGTTTGTGTTGGAGTCGTCACCGCCGATGATAACGATAGCTGTAAGGCCGTTCTTCTTAGCGTTCTCTGTTACGATACCGAACTGCTCTTCTGTCTCGAGCTTTGTTCTGCCGGAACCGATGATGTCGAAACCGCCTGTGTTTCTGTAAGAATCGATGAATGCATCGTCGAACTCTACGAAGTCGTTCTTGAGGAGTCCGTCAGGACCGCCCTTGAAACCGAGAAGGACATTGTCCTTATCTGTTGCCTTAAGAGCATCGTAAAGACCTGTGATTACATTGTGTCCGCCCGGAGCCTGTCCGCCGGAGAGGATAACGCCTACAACCTGCTTCTTAGCAGCAGAAGTGTTGGCACCCTTAACGAATGTGATCTCCTTCTTACCATATGTATTCGGGAACAAAGCCTGAATCTTGTCCTGGTCTGCTACGCTTGCAGTAGCCTCGCCTTCCTTAACGCAGATGTCTGCGATACCGTTTCTGAGCATGCCCGGAAGCTTAGGCTGATACTCGTATCTTGCTTTCTGAAGTGGTGAAATATCCATAGCATTTCTCCTTTAATTAAAATACCCTAAAATAATAAAGTGTTTGGCCTCAAAAGTAAATGCCAAATCAGTTGTTATCGGGAACTGCCTTGATAGCCGCAAGAAGGTCTGAGAACTCTTCAAATGCGGGGATATCGGGGTTGTCCTTTATGATCTGCTCAGTGCTCCTGAAGAGAAAGCCTGCCTTGGAAGCCTTGATCATGTCCAGATCGTTATAAGAATCGCCGGATGCGATGGTCTCAAAACCAATGGACTGAAGCGCCTTTACTGTCGTGAGCTTGGACCGGTCGATCCTCATCTTGAAGTCTTCGATCATGCCGTCCTCGCCTACGATAAGGGAGTTGCAGAAGAGTGCGGGATAGCCGAGCTTCTTCATGAGGGGCATCGCAAACTGAGTGAAGGTATCACTTATTATGATGACCTGCATGTCCTTCCTGAGCTCGTCCAGGAATTCCTTTGCGCCCGGAAGCGGATCGATCTGCGAGATAACATCCTGGATCTGCTTAAGACCTAAGCCGTGCTCTCTTAAGATGTCCAATCTCCAGTGCATGAGCTTATCGTAGTCGGGCTCGTCTCTTGTCGTGCGCTTGAGCTCGGGGATACCGCTGACCTTGGAAAACTCGATCCAGATCTCAGGTACCAGAACACCTTCCATATCAAGACAAACTATGTTCATATAAAACCTCCGTATATCAGATCCTTGCGTAGATGAACGCGCCGGAATCGTAACCTAAACCGTATTTGCCGAATACCAGGACAATGATGACGAGCAATACGAATACTGCCCATGCGGCTATAACTCCGCCCCTGTCTATGAGCGCTAAGACTGACTTAGGCTCTTCATTGTCATCCGGTCTGAATTTATAGATATCGACAGCTGCAAGAAGTGCAGTGCCCGAGATGAGGACGATAAGATCCGGCAAACCCATGCCCATATTGATTATACCCTGTATGTCAAAGGCTGCCCCGCCGCTCCTTCCTACTGCAAGGAACATATCCATGGCATCGGGGACATTAGAAGATCTGAAGAAGACGAATCCGAGGAGCACGAGGATAAATGTCCTTAACACTCTAAACACCTGGAAATAAGCCTTGTCAGCCTTAAGAGGCTTTCTTATCTTCTCAAAAAGAGGCTCTGCCATCATGCCGGTAACGATATAGAAGCAATGCAGAAGGCCGGAACCTATAATGTACTTCCATACGCCGCCGTGCCAGTAACCTACCGCAAACCACAATACCAGCATCGCAAGATAGACAGGTACCTTCTTGCCCTTCTTCTTGCCGAAGGCCTTACGTGCCTTATCGCCGATCTTTATAAACAAAGATGTCTTGAGCAAGGGGTAGAACAGGTAGTCGCGAAGCCACGAACCCAAGGTCGAATGCCATCTCTGCCAATACTCTCTTATAGACCTTGCAAGGTAAGGAGAGTTGAAGTTCTCGGGAAGGTCTATCCCCAGAAGATGCGATACGCCTAAGACTACATCCATGCATCCGGAGAAATCTGCATAAAGCTGTATCGCAAAGCATATAACTCCCAATAACACATAGACGCCCGTATATGTATTGTGGTCACCATATACGCTGTTTACTACAGTAGCCGCGCGCTCTGCTATAACGAGCTTTTTGAGGAAACCCCAGGCTATCCTGATCGCGCCTTCCTTAAGTCTTGTTATGGAGAAACTTACTTCAGATACAGATCTTAATCTTGCTGACAGATCTGCATAAGTGTTCATGGGGCCTGATGTGAGATAAGGGAAATAAGTAGCGAAGAGAAGATATCTTATAAATGACTTCTCGGGGCTTATCCTCTCCCATCTGCAATCTAATACATAGCCTGTCATCTGAAGCGTATAAAAGGACATTCCTATGGGGACTGCATAGAGCATGAACTCGTTCATCCCGAAGAAGGAATTAAGATCCTCTGCTATAACATCCATCACTCCGTAGAACTTAACAAGGCAAAGAAGCGCAAGGTTAAATACCACGGTTGCGATGCAGGAGATATTTCTCGCAAGCGGTTTCCTTCCCGCACCTGCAAACTTGCCTCCGATATATGTCGTTACCGCAGACAGCGCCACGAAGAAGATGGTATAGAAACCTCCGAAGCAGGCAAAGGCGATGCTCACGATAAGCAGCCATATGTGCCTTACCTTGCCGGGGATCACATAGTATATAAGTGTTACAAGAAGGATAAATGCGAGAAAGGGAGCGGATACCAGGGACATTACAAGGGCTCCTTGTCCGCTATCTCGATAATGCCCGCGCCGGGGCTCATGAGGAAGACTACGCGTCTTCCGTCAAGGCAAGGTGCCAATTCGATATCCTTAAACAGGACAAAGCCCTTGCTCTCATATTCGGCCTTTGCTTTCTCTAAGTCATCTGCAAGAAAGCATATGTGATAAGGCGAATTCTTATATCTTTTGAGCAGAGGCTTAAGAGAAGAGTTCTCGCAGGGTTCCACGAGCTCTATCCTCTCATTGCCGTTTACCCAGAAAGAAAGCGTTGCATCTCTTATAGGATCGTACTCTGCCTTGCGCTCGCAAGTAAAGCCCAGAAGACTTAATGTCTCCTCAGCTTCGCTGATGCGCTTTACGAGATATCCTATATGATGTACCTGCATATCAACCTAAATGCTCTAAGATCTTGTCTGCCATCTCACCGACATTCTTAAGTCCCGTGGTCTCGCCCATCGTGAACTTGATGCCGAAGCTGCGCTCTACAGCTACTATGAGATTGATGTGCTCTAATGAGTCCCAGTCTTCGATATCAGAAGCTGTTGTATTCTCAGTTACCGTGATGTCCTCGTCGTCGAAGACGTCGCGGAAAACCTCGTTAAGCTTGTCAAATACCTCTTGTTTGTTCATTACTGCCTAAACCTCCGTCAGTTTACTTCAATTGCCGTATTGCCGCTTACATGTTCAAGTGCAAGATCTAAGCCCCACTCAGCATTGCCATTTGCATCCTCTCTTAAGAGTTCATAGCCTTGGGCGGCGTAAAAATCCTTAACCATTTTATTCTTTGCGGTCGGATAATAATAGCCTTTTATCTTGGAAATTCCTCTCTTTTTGCATTCGGCGATGACTTCATCCATCATGGCATATTCCATTCCGCGCTTTAAGACTCTGCAGCTCATAAGCCAGAGATCTATGTGGAATATCACGCCTTCCGTCGAATCCTCCTCGTGACCGAACATTACCGCTACAACGCCGTTATCGCCGAACTTATCCTCAAGCTTGCCGTATCTGGTTATATATCTCGGGTCCTGAGCGATATTCTCGATCTCAGCCTGTGAGCAGCGCTTGGTCGTGAGATTGAACTGATTGCTCTTATTTGTGAGCTCTGCGATCCTCGACATATACATCGGAGCAAAGGGCTTGATCTGCGCATGCATATCGAGGGACTTAAGATAGTCGTCGTAATTCTCGAAGCTCTGCGAAGACTTGCTGCGCTCGATGTTTGCCTTGTACATATCACCGCGCTTGATATCGTCGCCGGACAGATGAGTCACTTCGAAAAAGCCGCTCCTGTCCAAAGTCTCTATATATGTCTCGGGCGCGCCTACTTCGGGAACGCTTATGCCGGGGACCTGATTGGATACCAGGGCTCTTTCAGCAGGGTTGTCGTCTACGAATACAAAACTGTCAGAACCTATATTGAGCTCTTTTGCAGTCTGTGCGATATTCCTGTCCTTGTTGTCCCAGTTGGCCTTTATAACGAGGAAATCGTCCTGCTTCAAGGTCGAATCAGGTCTTGCAAGTCCTGCAAGAGCATTCTCCTCGTCGTTCTTGGACGCGACCGTAAGGAGCACGCCCAGGTCCTTATGCGCTTTTATATACTGCTGGAACTCCGTGAAGAGCTCGGACTCCGCGTCCTCGTGACCGATCTTGATGTTCTCGGGGCCGTCGTCACCTACGATGCCGCCCCATAAGGTGTTATCCATATCGAGGGCAAAAGCCTTCTTGTTCTTGCCGTATATGGCCTTTATTATCCTTGCAAGGTTATATGCAAAGTCAGGGATACAAACAACGGACAATGCGTATTTATAGCGGTACCAGTCACTCGGGTCTGCCCACTTCTTTATGCCGTACTCGGCAGAGATATAGTTGATGTCGTTTATAAAGAATGTCTCATTGGCATTTGCGTATTCGGCAAACATCAGATTGAGCCTGTTTATAAAGTTAAGGCGGCCCCTCGGATCCGTCGAATCGCTGTTGCCCAAGAGCCTATAGTAAGGCATCTCGAAATTGTTCTGGATCACGGTGCAGGAATAGCGCCCCGATAAAGCCTTCCAGCATGCTTCGAACTTTGAATAAGTCTCAGTAAGAAGCGCGTCTATCTGCTTGCCCGTCATCTGAACGCCCGGGTATTCCAATATGTTTCTTGTCGTCGTGTGGATGAAGCAGATATCGGGAGCAAAGGCATCCAATTCTTCATTTCCGAACATCGCATCCTCGTAGTACTTGTTGTACTCAGACTCGTAGAACTCGGGCTTGATGCCGTTATTTAAGAGGAACAGCTCTAACATGAGCTTGATGTCGTTTGTGGTAGAGCCTCCTAAGATCGCTATCTTCTTGGTTATATAGTTAACGCCCTCGCGCTCTAACAAGCGGCGCTTAAGAGCCTTCTTCTTGCGGATGATAAGATCCGCGTCAAACGGATATTCCAATTCCTGCATAGCTGATCTCCTGTCTGCTATTTTAAAAACTTTAATTATAATAACATATTGTCCCTTCTAATTCGCCCTGATAGATTTTGTGCAATCTGTTCTGCCATTAAATAAGTTACGCGTGTTATAACTAGAGGCATTGAATTTATGGAGGCGGTATTTTGGATAGTTTAGTATTTCTGCGTGATCTGGCGATAATCCTTCTGGTTGCAAAGGTGTTCGGTATCCTTGCAAGGAAACTGCATGCGCCTGAGGTCGTTGGTGAGATCCTCGCAGGTCTTTTGGTTGGACCTGCTTTGCTCGGTCTGGTAGACCAGTCCGAATTCATATCACAGATGGCAGAGATCGGCGTCATCTTCCTCATGTTCGAGGCAGGTCTCGGAACGGATATGAAGAAACTGAAGCAGACCGGTGCCAAGGCTACCGCGATCGCCTGTGCAGGCGTCTTTGTCCCGATAATCATGGGAACTATCCTCTTTATGAGCTTCTACGGATGGGGTACATTCGGCTCAGAGCAGATGCTCAAGGGCCTTTTTATAGGAACACTCATCTCCGCTACTTCGGTAAGCATTACTGTTGCGGCACTTAAGGAGATCGGCAAGCTCAGCGGCACGATCGGAACAACGATCGTAAGCGCTGCCATTATAGACGATGTCATCGGCATCATCGTGCTCACCTTCGTTCTGAGCGCAAAGGGCTCCGATACAAATGTATGGGTCATTGTACTCAAGGCCATCGCCTTTTTCGCGCTCGCCATCATAACCGGCTTTGTCGTATACAAGGTCTTCGTATGGCTCGACAAGAGATACGAGCACACGAGACGTATCCCGATAGCCGCTCTCGTTTACTGCCTCGTTATGGCGTATGTTGCTGAGAGATACTTCGGCATCGCAGAGATCACCGGTGCTTATGTCGCAGGTGTTGTCCTCTGCAACCTCCACGACGCAAAGTATGTTGAGCGCAAGGTTGACGTAAGCTCTTACATGGTCTTCGCACCTGTCTTCTTTGCAGGTATCGGTCTTAAGGTATCCTTCGATGCAATGGATTCAAAGCTCCTTATCTTCTCCGCGGCGTTCGTACTGGTCGCATGCCTGGCAAAGATCATTGGCTGCGGTCTCGTTGCGCGCATCTGTAAGTTCAAGGGTAATGACGCTCTTAAGATCGGCGTCGGCATGATGACAAGAGGCGAGGTTGCCCTCATCACTGCTCAGAAAGGTCTTTCAATGGGATTCATTACGCCCGAGTTCTTTACTCCGGTAATCCTTCTTATCCTGGTAAGCTCAATCGTTGCGCCCATCCTGCTTAAGAAGATGTTTGCTTCCCACCCTACCGATTAGATCTCTTACCGCAAAGAAGATAAGCAGCATAGTTAAAACGAGCATCACAGCGCCCGTTAATATCTGCATTATCGTCACACTGTATTTGTGCTCCGGAACCATAAGGGTTACGGGGTAAGGAGCTGTTGCTACTATGAGCAGAGCAAGCGTAAAAAGATCTGAAGCATCTATATTCTCTTCTTCGAAGAACATAACAAAAGCAACTGTGAAGAACACCGCTACATAGAAATAGCTGTATCCCGGAAGACCTGCAATGACTAATGCAATCGCAAGAGCGCTCATATAGTTCTTCTTGAGGAATATACTTGCAAGGATAAGAGCGATGCCGAGTAAGACGGCAACTGTCTGAGGCCACGGGGCCTGCTCTGACGCACCGAAGAGCCTTGATGTGAAATATCTGATAAGTGTCGCAAAATTTATCTTAACTCCGAGTCCTTCAACCTCCGATACATCGGACCTCTCTGTAAGGAAACCTATCATGTTAAGGAATTTGCCCAAGCCGCCGAAGCAAAGGAACGGAAGGAAGAATGCCAGGACGCCATATATAGCGCACCTTATAGCTTCTTTGAACTTCTTCTCTCTTATGAGGAATATTCCGAATGCCGCAGGATAGATCTTGATCGCAAAAGCGAGTGCAAGACAGATAAGAGCGATCTCGCACTTTATCTTATTCCCGCTGTTTCTATATGCAATGAAGATGAGCGTAAATGCATAGCTGTATAAGATGATGTTGCCACGCTCAAAGGCAAAGAGAAAAGGCGAAGATAAGAGCACCGATAAGACGAGGAGTCTCTTTTTGCCCTTGCTTAAAGAAGACATGTCTTCTATCGCGTAGACCGAGAGTATTATCGGGATAAAGATAAAGAGTGCAAAAGCCATTGCCGTGGCCTGAACTTCCCTTAAATGGTAAGGATTTGTATATACCAGACCTTCCGGCGCCATGCGGCCTATAAGATAGAATATGAGCTCGCACAAAGGCGGATACTGCACCATATTCACTTCGTTATAAGGATCTCTGTCAGCTGCGCTCTTGAGGCAGTTGAAGAAATCCATAAAGGTATCGTTGGTATCGCCGAAGAAGAGCTGGCCCGTAAGTGCGGCAGATCTCGTTAAGACTGCCGTTAAGATAAACCATAGAAAGACTGCCGGGATAGCGAGCAGCGCAATAAGGATCAAGCGGTCTTTGTCCTTATCCGATCTTATTTGACTCTTAAGATGTTTATCGCCCATATCCCCTCTTCTATAGTGACCTGTTCAAGGATGTCTTTGCCATTCAGATAAGTGTCTTCAAACCTGTCGTTGAACGGCATGTCTATATAGTATATTCTGTCAGAATTTTGTTCAAGAGAGCAGGTCCTTGCGTAGTCGCTCCTGTATAAGATCGCGTCTATCTGGCCTTCGTAGATGTCTTCCTGCGTCCAGCCTGAAGCAATATTTACTGCCTCTGCGTCTTTGAAGTGATCGAGCGTTCCGTTGGTCCAGACATAGTCCTCGTACCTTCTCGTGCCGAAGAGCACCATCGTAGTCGTTGCGAGCTCGCCGCCTATGGGGTCTAATACTATAAGGGTATCAGAGTCAGGATCTATGTAGGCAAACGCCTTTTCGAAAAGATGCTGCATGGCCTCCACCTGAAGATTGTGCTCGAAGCCGTCCCCCAGGTAGAGCCTTGAGACCTCACGCTCTTCTTCGGTATAGCCGTAGCCGTAGTAATCGCCACCGAAGAAGTATCTGGTCATGGTGACTGCCGTGCCGTTGCCGCAATCGACCTTGGTATAGATAGCGTTGGTCACGGGGTCTATCGTATGGAAGGATTCGAAGGCCATAAGAATAGCCATACATGTAAGCGAGAGGCTCTTAATAAGCTCCTTGATATCTGCGATCTCTACTGCGATGGCAAGGAATAAGACGAGCATCAGATAGCCGCTCTTTAAGTACCTGTAGTGCGGATAGGTAAAGTAGAATACCGAGAATAAAGTGAACATCACAAAGCAGCCGGTAAGTACGGGCAGGAACTTTGCAAGCTCCTTATTCATCTTCTTGTCCTTCTTTATGAGGAAGAACACAAATCCCAAGACGATCGCTATCGTAAGTATCCAGCTGAAGTGGGATGCAAAAATGCCTTCAAGCTTAAGGAGCTTATATGCCGTCTTGTCTGCAAGATTAGGAGTATTGTTTACCGTATCGCTCTTTATCCCCAATATAGACTTGATCGCTCCCTTTAAGATCTTAGACCAGCCGGTATCACCGAATGCCATGGGCAGGAGGAATATAGCCGCAGCATAGATATAATGCGTCTCCCCTACCACAAATGAGATCGCCTTCTTGATAATACCCTTAGTCTTATCCTGCCTTATACTTACTATCAGGTCTCCTATGAATATACCGAATAAGAGTACTATCGCAGTCTCCTTCGTAAAGCAAAGGCCTAAGGCAAACAGATATTTGAATATCTTAAGATCGTATACAAGTGATACAAAGAAGAGCATCAGCAGAACTGTCTGCGGAAAGTCAGAATCCATTATGTAAGACGTTCCGAGGAATGAGGGTGATGTTGCGAGTATCAGCATCACAAGGAAGGCTTTGACTGCCCCCAACTCAGGCGTGATCTTCATGAGGGTAAAAAAGAAAGCCGTTAGCATCATTGCCATCATGACAACGCCTGTTATCCTTACGCAAAGTCCGAAGCTTACACCTAACGCTCTAAGCGGCATCGATACGAGGTATAAGATAAAGGCATATGCGCCTGATAAGTGGCCTGCGAGCGTGAAGGCTTCGAAGGTATTAGGCGTAAAGTCCCATGTGTTCCAGCTCGACATAAAGCCTCTTAAGTAGGTGTCACTGTCACCTCTAAACCAGATATCGAAGTGGGATGCATAAAGACATGCGGTAAGCGCGATCATTATGGCAAGGGTGATAAGCTTACTGCCGTTGAGCTTCATATATGTTTTCAAAGCCCCTATTACTCTCTTGCCGGACTTTCGGATCAAAAAGACTGATGACAAGACGAAGGATATGAGAGCTGCAATTCCCACAGGATAGTTTATTATCGGACTGTCGCAGAATATCAGCTGCTCTATCCAGAAGATGGTAAAGATAAGAGTTACCGTGAGCATCTGCGAATCAGTAGACAAAGCATGGTCTCTTTTTGTATAGAAGATGCTTCCTGCCATATACAGCAGGACGGATATGAGCATCAGGCAATCACAGATGACATAGCTCTTTACAAGACCCAGAAGGAGCGAGGCCGCAAAGACGGATATAGACAGTGTGTAAAGCAGCTTATCCTTCAAATCAACTCTCCAAAGGTTTCAGTCTTAACATCCTTATCTGCCAGATGCCGTTTGTGATAACTCGCGTATTCAATATCTCGCGTCCCTCGAGATAGTAGTCGGGGATATTCGGATTGAATCCGACATCGAGATAGTAGACTTCCCTGTAGTCCTTCTCTGCTGCGATAGAGCCCTGGATGACCCTTCCGTAGAATGAGCTCTCGTACAGATTAAGAGGGTATCCGGGGAGCGTCTCATCGCCTATCAGATCGCCCGTTACATCCTTGTACTTGGTATAGATCGCATTCTCGCCGGGAACCCAGCTGAAGGAGTGGTGTTCAGGGTAGCCGAAGAGTCCCAGACACGACAAAGACAGGAAATCTCCGCAGGAATCTATTACGACAGCTTTGCTGTCATCGTAGCAGATCTCCCTGAAGCCTTCTTCGATACATCTCTGAAGTCCTATTATCTCCCTGTTATGGTCAATACCGTCGTTCAGGAAGGCCGTGCACACTATCGTGTTTCTGTCGCCCTCGACATAACCTATTCCGTCTACCACCTGATAGAAATACATCTGCATCGTAACAGCTTCGCCGTTACCGCTGTCGAAGGTATTCCATGTCATCCTGGTTATAGGGTCTATCGTGACATAGCACTCGGTGAGGAAGAGCGCGGTTACTATCACGGGTATCAGGTTCTTTAAGAGATTTGCAGTAACCATCTCATTCAAGGCAAAGCCCAGAAGCAGCATCATGATGAGAAGGTTGTACTGTGAATATCTGTAGTGAACATAATTGAAGTAAACAAGCTCAAAACCGTAGTAGCATACAGCTGATACGATAAGGCTTATTATGAGCGCCGTGGACTTGGAGCTCCTCCCCGGCTTCTTTGCTATGGCATAGATCAGATAGATAACGATAAGCGCTGTTACCACCCACATGAAGTGTGCGGTAAAAAGCGAATTGAGCTTGAAGAGCTGATAGTGACCGGGAACTACCTTATCGGGAAGGTCTGCTCTCGGAATGCCGAGGATAACCTGCTTTAAGATATCGTGGAAATCGTGTATCCAGCCTCTCTGACCTAAGAACATGTTAATGGTAAAGATTAGCGAAGCTGCGATAAACGCAAGGTTCTTCTTTATGAATGAAGCGATCCTGGCAAGGGGCTTTACTCCCTTTTGAGATGCCATCTCATAGATGAAGCTTCCGATGAAGAAGCCCAGAGGAAGCAATATCGCTGTCTCCTTTGTAAAGCACATACAAGTTATGCCTATAAACTTCATTATCTTGAGATCGTAGCAGTATGCGAAGATGAACAAGACGAAGAAGCAGAGTAATGCAAAGTCCGAGCTTGCAAGATATGAGATGCCCCAGAATAAAGGGGCAAAGGTAAATGCCGCGAGGAGCATTCCTCTTGCAAAGGCACTTAAGTTCTTAAACAGCTTGCAGCATGTCGCATAGAACAGGATTAAAGTTACCTCCGAGATAACGAGGTTTGCGATCCTGAAGGCTATCTCCTCCCTTACGCCAAAGCCGCGCAAAGGCAAAAGGAAGATATTGAGAAGGAAGTTATAGCTGTATGTAAGATGTCCGCCCATCATGAAGGCGTGGATCTTGCTCAGGGTATAATCCCACATATCGAGATTAAGAGATGCGGCAGAGAAATATGTGAATGAATCTCCCTTGTACCATACCGAGTAATTGGCGGTAAACATGACCGCATAGACTATGAGTATTACCCAGAGCATTATGTGCCTGGTAAAGCTTTTGCGGATCAATGCGATCACCTCAGGTATCACTTCCTTATAGAACTTGATCAGAGTAAGGAAGAAAGAGGTCCACATAAGAGCAAAGCTTAATATTCCGACTACGATATCGGCATCGGGATTACCGTTGAACAAAAGCTCCATAGTAAAGAAGGCAGCGCCTGTTAACTCCACGCACAAAAGCTCTATCGTAACGGACAGCTCATGCTCTCTTTTGGTATAGAAGTATGTTGCCAGGACAAAGAGCGCGAAGAAGAGGATATATACACAGTTATCTATATAACCGAACATATCGCTCTTGAGCCTGTCGTTTGCAAGACCGCCGATGAAGGCTATAACAAGTGTCACCAGGGACCAAGTGTAAAGCTTCTTATCTTTGCTCATATATCACCTACAGATCGAAATAATGTACTTTGGATACAAGGAAATATCCGATGAGAGCCGGCTTTATCAGATGCATCTTCTCAAACAGAGCAGTCATCCTTACGATCTTAGTTGCATACTTACGCATCGGAGATTCAGATGAACGCTTGAGGAAGCGGTTGGTAAGATAATCAGGGTCGTTCTGTCTCATTATCTTGCGGCACTGATCGTATTCACTGAGGAGTATCTTAAGGGGCAGTCCCTGAACGCTGTATATGGACAGGCAGTATATCTTGATATACATAAGCTCTAAGTAGTCCCTCTCATCTCCCAAGTCGTTCATTACGGGAACGATGTAAGATGAAGCTGACTCTAAGAGCCTGTGACCTATCCACGGCGAATCCGCCTTGGGAGTCCTTGACTGTGAATCGGTATGCACATACCAGTTGAATATCGTCTCATGGGCAAAGCTTACCTTGCCACAGTATTTATGGAACAAGACATTGATATAGACATCGTCCGGGTACTTGCACTCGAACTTGATGTTATGGTCCGTGAATATCTGCCTCTTGTAGACAGAGCCGTGGTGAACGCCGCATATCCACTTGTTGGGATTAGCGGGCAGGTCTTGCACCTGAACGACCTTGCCGTCCTGATCCACATCCCTGAACTGAGCGATTATTCGGTCCGGATCGTCCTGCGCATACCTTGCCAGGACCTCAAGACAGTTATCGTCCATCCAGTCGTCCGAATCGCAGAACATTATGTACTTGCCCTTGGAATTATCGAGAAGTCTGTTGCGCGTTCCGAGAACGCCAAGATTATTCTCATTTACGAGGAGAGTTATATCCATCCCGGGATTATCCTCGATGAACTTGTTTACAACGGCGACGGTATCGTCAGTAGAGCAATCGTCGCAGAGGATAACTTCGTAATCCTTGAAGCTCTGTCTCTTGATCGCTTCAAGACAACGCGGCATAAAACGCGCATAGTTATAACAGGTTATCGTTATGCTGAATAGGGGCGCCATGCCGAAGCTCATCCTCTCCTCTCGTAGTGACTATATAATACCACTAAGCCCTTCAAACAAAGAAACAGGCCCGGCATAGGCCGGGCCCATCTTCAAAGTCTGATATTACTTCTTGATAAGGAGAGACTCACCTGTCATCTCAGCAGGCTGGGGAAGACCCATGATCTCGAGAAGCGTAGGTGCGATATCGCAGAGTCTGCCGCCTTCCTTAAGTGTGTACTCCGGATCGTAGTTGTAGAGAATGAACGGTACGGGGTTTGTTGTATGAGCTGTGTGAGGCTGCTTTGTCTCGTAGTTGAGCATCTGCTCTGCGTTACCGTGGTCAGCGCAGATGAAGAGGACACCATCCATCTTCTTAACTGCTTCAACCGCGCCGCCTACGCAAGCGTCGATCCTCTCGACTGCCTTGATAGCAGCTTCTAACACACCTGTATGGCCTACCATGTCAGGGTTAGCGAAGTTGATGATGACTACATCGTACTTGTCTGAGCAGATAGCTGCATCGAGCTTCTCTGAAACTTCGGGAGCGCTCATCTCAGGCTTAAGGTCGTATGTTGCAACTGCGGGTGAAGGAACGAGAGTTCTGTCCTCATCCTTGTTGGGTTCTTCGATACCGCCGTTGAAGAAGAATGTAACATGTGCATACTTCTCTGTCTCGGCGATCCTGAGCTGCTTTAAGCCGTTGTCTGCAAGATACTGACCCAAAGTGTTTACGATCTCTTCCTTCTTGAATGCTACGAACTTGTTGGGGATAGTCTCCTCGTAGTCCTTGAAGCATACATATGTAACGGGCATGAAGCCGTTTGCTCTTATAAGGCTCTTGATGCACTTGGAATCAGTAGCTTCGCCGGGCTGTGATGCGATATCTTCGTCGCTGTAGCAGAAAGCCTTTGTTATCTCTCTTGCTCTGTCAGGACGGAAGTTGAAGAAGATGATGGAATCGTTAGGCTTAACTACGCTAAGGGGAGCGCCTGCTTCGTCAGTGATTACCGTAGGAAGAACGAACTCATCGTAAACTTCCTTATCGTAAGACTCCTGCATAGCCTGTACGGGGTCTGTTGCCTTAACGCCCTCACCCTTTACGAGTGAATCGTAAGCGAGCTGGATTCGATCCCAGTTGTTGTCTCTGTCCATTGCATAGTAACGGCCTGACAGGGAAGCAACCTTACCTACACCGATCTCTGCCATCTTTGCGACCAATGCCTCAAGATAGCTCTTGCCTGATGCCGGAGGTGTATCTCTTCCGTCGAAGAAGGGGTGAACATAAACTCTGTCGAAGCATTCCTTCTTGCACATCTCTAAGATCGCATAGAGGTGTGTGATGTGTGAGTGAACGCCGCCGTCAGAGAGAAGACCCCAAACATGGAGATCTGAATTGTTCTTCTTACAGTTGTCGATCGCTCTTAAGAGCTCCTCGTTCTTGAAGAAGACACCGTCTTCGATATATTTTGTGATGAGAGTAAGATCCTGATAGATGATCCTTCCGGAACCGATGTTCATGTGACCTACCTCGGAGTTACCCATCTGTCCGTCAGGGAGTCCCACTGCAAGTCCTGATGCATATCCCTTAACGAAGGGGCACTCTGCCTCGAGCTTGTCGATAACAGGTGTGTTTGCCATATAAACGGCATTGTATTCGTGATTGTCGGACAGGCCAAACCCGTCAAGGACCATAAGTACTACCGGTCTGCGTTTCATAATGATTCTCCTTTGTGATCAGTCTTGCTGCATAAAGCGATTGAGTCCGCTGTTATAAACATATCCTGCCTTGCTAAGGACTTCGGTGATATGCGCCTCGTCTTCTCCCATAGATGCGCAAAGATCGCTAAGGCTTGCGTAGTTATCTCTAAGCCCTGTGTTGATGTAGCTTAAGAGCATATTGGGGTCTTTGGGAAGTGCCATATCCGTCCTCCTTAATAAGTTACGGCGACATTATAGCACAAATGCGTGTAAATAATATTTAATATTAATATAAGCACGCCATATCTGTTATTATTAACCAAAAGGAGGACTTAGGCTATGGATAAGACTACCGAGCTTTGCAAAGCAGCTATAGGCATGAGGAGCAAGAGTTACGCACCCTATTCCAACTTCCGCGTAGGTGCGGCTATACTTACCCCTGACGGCAGGATATTCACCGGATGCAATATCGAGAACTCAGCCTTCGGTCCCTCCATATGCGCCGAGCGGTGCGCTGTAGCCAAGGCCGTAAGCGAAGGCTGTAAGGACTTTGAAGCGATAGCTATAGCAGGCGGCAGATCAGGCGCCGAACTCGACTATTGTCCTCCCTGCGGAGTATGCCGTCAGGTCTTATCTGAATTTGCAGACAAAGACCTCAAGGTGATCCTTGTAAAGTCTGAGACAGACTTCAAGGCATATACCCTGGGCGAGCTGTTGCCTTTGAGCTTCGGCGCTGAAGATATGGGCGTTTAAGTATCGCTGAAATCGATATCCGGGAATACTGTGGGAGTATATTCGGGATAGAGCTCCTTGACCTCTTTGCAGATCTGCTCTACCACTGCTCTCCTGTCCTTGGCATCGAAGCTTACCACAGCATCGAACCTTATGGTCTTGTCAGTCTCGTTTACATAGAAACCGTGGATCTGGATGACGTTATCTATCTTGAGAACGCGCTCCTTGATCTTGACGAGCATCTGTCCGGACTTACTGTCACTTGCCGCTACGGAATATATTCCTATCGCAGTCATTGCGATACCTGTCTCCTCGTAGACTTTATATGTTATGGCTCTGGTGAGCTCGTCTATCTGAGTTGCGGTGAGCTTGTCGCTTATCTCGATATGGATAGAGCCGTTGTAGTTATCGGGGCCGTAGTTATGGAGCACGAGATCGTATGCGCCGCTTACTTCGGGGAAGGAATTAACGCAAGCCTTTATCTTCCTGATGAGCTCGCCTTCTGCCCTCTCGCCTAAGAGCTGGGAGATCGTCTCCCTTAACATATCGATACCGGACTTGATGATGACTATTGAGATTATCGCACCGAGCCATGCTTCGAGTGAGAGATTCCAGATAAGGAATATAACTGCCGCAATAAGTGTGGATGCGGAGATTATCGAGTCGAGCAAAGCGTCCTTACCGGAGTTTACAAGCGAATCGCTGTTTACCTTCTCACCTGTCTTCTTAACAAAAGTGCCGAGCACGATCTTGACTACTATCGCAACGCTTACGATAACGATCGATACCTTTGTATAGTCGGGTGTTACCGGAGTGATTATCTTCTTGATGGATTCGATGAGCGAAGTGATACCCGCATAAAGAACGATCGCGGATATGATCATCGCGCTCAGGTATTCTACTCTTCCGTGACCATAGGGATGCTTCCTGTCAGGGTCCTTGCCTGCGAGCTTCGTACCGATTATCGTAATAAGCGAGGATGCGGCATCCGATGTGTTGTTTACGGCGTCAAGCACGATCGCGATCGATCCTGACAGAAGGCCTACCACAGCCTTGAATCCTGCAAGCAAAAGATTTGCCGCGATACCTATAATGCTTGTCCTTACTATGATCTTGTTTCTTGAATCACCTGTTACATTTTCCATGGAACATACCTCTTTTCATACCTGAATAGTTTAACTTGCTTTGCTCCAAAATTAAACCCGGCAAATCTCTATTGACCTCAAAAAGCAAAGAAAATACAATATTTATGATTTTATAACGGGGGATAGAAGAATGAATAAAACAAACAAAACACTTGCGGTAGTATCGCTGATCTCAGTCATCTTAAGTTTCGTCGGAATAGCGCTGTTTTACAGCAGCGCCGGCATCTTAACCAAGGCAGGCAACATAAATGAAACGGTAGACGTAACCGTTGAAGACGGCAAAGTAGTGACAGAGCCTCTCATCGAAGAATTAACGGTAGATAAAGATGCTTACTACAGCTTGGACTATTCCTGGATCGCTACAGAAGAACGCCACATCACAGGTCTTGTAGTAAGAGATGAAGATGGCAGGGCTTTGGACTATGCCACCGGCGATACCACGGAAGGCGTCATGGAAGGAACTCTGGATAAGGGCGATTACACCTTGGAGTTTATCTTCATGGCAAACGAAGAAGAGGTAAGATGCTTCTTCGAAGAGAATGTACCTGATATGTCTGAAGAAGACCTGGATAAATTTATAGAGGATATAGATTTCGATGCCATACCTGATAACTGCACTACGGTTGTGACATACAATATAGATATATCGAAGTCTGCTTTCGACAGCAGGATCGGCATGGTAATAACGCTCGCAATAACGGTCGCAGCGATTATATCCCTCCTGCTCCTGCGTGCCAAGTATAAGGGCGACGAAGAGCTTAAGGGAAGGCTTACTGCTATAGGTCCTTCTTATGCGGCCTTCGGAATCATCGTAACCTTAACTCAGCTCGCGATATCGCTCATAGCTTCACTGGCTTTCCCGGAGCTTTTAAGGGACCATCAGATTCTTGTATCGATGCTCCTTATCGTCGTAAGCGTCGATCTCATCGGTCTTCCTACGATATGGATGCTGCTTAAGAAGGTTGAGATATCAAAGCCCGAGAAGACAAAGTTTTCCATCGTAAAGCTCATCAAGTATATATGCATATCCGCAACTCTTACAGGCGTAGGAGCGATCGTCGGAACTATCTTTGAACTGATCTTAAGCGGCAC
>JAIKWA010000112.1 GCA_024685135.1 Saccharofermentans sp. | reverse complement strand
GCGATACCCTGAACATATTCGATGACACAGGATACGAGGCTCTCATCAGCTAAGTGCTTCACCGGTGCAACCTTGGCGGTTGCCCTCTGCATGAAGTAGTTAAAGCTCATGAAGATGATAATGCCGGCAAGGAGGATAAGTGCGATCCTGTAATCGAAGAAGAACAGGGATACCATGATGACGCAGGTGGTGATTATTCCCTGAGTTGTCGTCATTACTACTCTTGTGGATACATCTGCAAGCTGCTCCATCGTGTTGGTCGTGATGTTAGTTATCCTGCCCAGGCTGTTGCGGTTAAAAAAGCCCATCGGCAGGTATCTTAAATGCTCTGCGATCTCTATCCTCTTCGAAGAGCAGGAGTTGTATCCTGCTTCCGTCTGGAGCATAGTTACCTTAAGGCTTACAAGGATCTGTCCCAATATGGACACGCCCATAACGGCGAGTGAACCCCAGACATTTCTCATGGACATATTGTCCTCTATCAGTCCCTGTAAGACGATAGCTATCGCGGGGATCTTGAGCATGGCAAACATGGCCTTGAGAGTTCCCAGAATGAGTGCAAGAGTGAGCTTTCTTCTATTCTCTTTGTTGCAGAACCCAAAGTAGAGTTTCATTGTCTTAAACATTTATGCCACCTCGCTATCCTTGGAAGATATATGAGCCTGCCAAAGCTGCTTGTAAAGAGGGCAGGTATCAAGAAGCTCTTCCTGCGTTCCGCACGCTTCGATATTACCTTCGTTTACCACGATTATCTGATCGCTCGTGGTGACGGTGGACAGCCTGTGTGCGATCACTATGAGGGTCTTGCCTTTAACGAGCTTTGCGACTGAGCTTTGAACGATCGCTTCGTTCTCGGGGTCGGTATAAGCCGTAGCTTCGTCTAAGATGATCACGGGCGCATCCTTGAGCATGGCGCGCGCTATCGAGACTCTCTGCCTCTCGCCGCCGGATAAGTGTCCGCCCGCGCCGCCTGCTATCGTGTCATAACCCTTCTCCAATGAGGAGATGAATTCATGGCATCCGCAGGCCTTGGCAGCATTGATGACGTCCTCGTCCGTTGCACCCGGTCTTCCCATCCTGATGTTCTCCATTATGCTCTCGTCGAAAAGATAATTATCCTGCGATACGTAAGCTATATTGCGGTTGTAGTCGGCAAGTGGGATATCCTTTATGTCCACTCCGCCGTAGAGGACCTGTCCTTCGTCAGCATCCCAGAAGGAAGCGATGAGCTTTGCTATCGTGGACTTACCTGAGCCTGAAGGGCCGACAAGAGCGTTTACCGTGCCGGCATCTATCTTAAGATCTATACCGTGTAATACCTCCTCGGTCTCGTAGCTGAAGTGTACATTCCTGAATTCTATGCTGTTATCGGCGGGAGCCATAGTAGCCTTATCGGGACGGATGAGGTCGCGCTTGCCGAGGATGGAGGTAACCTCGCTTATTATGAGTCCGACCTTTGCAACGTCATCCACATAGCTTGCTACCGTCATGAAGGGGGATACAAGACCCATGGATAAGATTACGAGCATTAAGATGTCGGGACCTGAAGTAAGGCCCTTCATATAAAAGTATGCTGCAAAGGGAAGGAGAGTAAGGAGCTGCGCGGGGATAAGTGTCATTGACACGTTCTGCCAGACATTGCATCTTCTCATCCATTCTATGAAGCAGTCAGCGCCTTCCCTGGCTGCAATGGTAAATTTCTCGTAAGAGGACTTGGATTTACCGAAGGCCTTTATTACCTCGATGCCGTTTATGTATTCGACTGCAGTATCGTTAAGGGCCTTTGTCTTAACGATCGTGTTCTCGTAGTCTTTGCCTGAGGTCGTCATCATGAGTGTGAAGAAGACTCCTCCTACGGGCACGCTTATGAGCGAGAGCAGGGTAAGGCGCCAGTCGATATTGAACATGAATATCAGGAGCGCTACGGGCACTATGAGGTTTGATATTACCTCGGGGATCATGTGAGCCAGAGTAGTCTCGATGGAATCGACCCTCTCTATTATGATGTTCTTATAAGAGCCTGAAGCCTCCTCGGTAACGTCACCTAAGGGTATCCTTGCAAGCTTTGCCGTGAGCCTCCTTCTTATCTGAGCGAGTACTCCGAAGGTAGCTTTGTGTGACAGGGCGGTAGACAGGCAGTGGAAGAGTCTGCTGCCAAGCCAGCATAAAGCTATAAGCCCTAACTGCCTGAAGTAGAAGTTAAGATCCCGGTTGCCTTCTATCAGGGCAGTTACGATCTTTGCCACAAACAGGTAGGAGATAAGCCCGCAGGATACATTTACTATTGCCAGGAACACACTCAATATATATGAGATCTTATCCATGCCGGCAAACTCTGCTATCCAGGAGATCGTGGATCTTTCTTTGGATGATGCTTTGTTCATCTGTATATTTCCTTTCTTAGTTTTATTTATCAAAAGTTAGTAAACTCTAACCTCATGAGCAAAAAAATATAGTATCAGGTAAATAGTGCCTTCCAACCTGCAAGACAGAAGGTGTCCAAATGAGCGGCATATTCCAATGCCTCTTCTTCGGTCATGCCGTATCTGACGGGCAGGAAGACTGCATTTATCGTGTTGACGGTAAAGAGTCTGTATTCCGCAGCGGACAGAAGGCTTATGCCTGTTGCTTCGGAAAGTTTGCCGAGGAACTGCTCTGATGTCCTTAGCTCGAGCTCAGTCAGGTAATCTGCATAACCTTCAAATCTTGTTCCTTTGGATCTGCATACTATGAGCTTAAAGGCATCTAAGTGACTGTATATGAATCTTATGACGAAGGTCGCATCGGAGCCGTATTCCCATCTGGTATCCATGTAGCTCGGATCGATCTTGCTCTCTTCTTCAGAGACTGAAGCAAGATAAGCCTGCTCGAGCTCTTTGAATGCGGGCTCCACCAAAGATGCAAATATCTCTTCCTTATCTTTGAAATGCTTATAGAGGGCGGATACGGTGATGCCGGACTTGGCTGCAATCCTTCGCATGGAAGCATCGATAAAGCCATACTCCATGAATTCCTCACGGGCAGCACTTGTTATCCTATCCTTTGTCAGAGTTCCTTCTTTGGTCATAATATCCTCTCATCAGGTGAACAGTGTTCACCACGTGCAATAGGATACTATTTGAAGAATAATAATGCAAGGGGTTTTACTTAAATTTAGTTAGCGGGATGTTAACGCAAGGCATCTATTATCTAAAGGTTTTATACTAATTAATAAAAACTTAACAACAGCAGTGCATCATTAGAATATAATTCAAAATATAATCTCAGGGTGTGGAGGTGGATTATGAGTAGCAAGGCAAATAGATTTTTATGCCTGGTCTTGGCAGTTTCAGTTGTTGTTTCATTTTCATGTTACGGCGTGTTTGCTGATGAAAATCAGCGTTGGAATCTAGGAACAGTAACAAGTACCGGTAAGGATAACGGATATTCAGGAAGTAGCGAATTGGAACTTGATGATCCTCATTATGGATGGACACTCGGTCAATTCTATGTAAGTGGCTATACTCAGCATACAACTGATGAGAGTGGTGATGTGTTCTTAAAGAATGTTGGCGATGAAGTTGAGTTGCATTTCGAGCTTTTACAAGATATTGATAGCTTAAATGGTGATGACAATCTTACTATATTTGCCGATACAAATGGATACGATCAGTATTTCTCTACTCAGCAGTATAACGATTGTCGTGGTTTGTTGATCATAAGAAAGACTGATTATCAGAATTCGACTTCGGATCCAATCGTATATGAAGATTATTTGGATGGCGTAAGCGAAGGTGCAGATACGGTAGTTCAGTTGTGCGAGGAAGGGGACTACGAAGTTGCCCTCGATTATGAGATCGAGAAGATGAGCTATGGAGCAGATTGGAATACTTTAGTAGGTGTCCCGACTTATACTAACTATAGAATATTTTTCACTTTCAAAATCAGAAACGGTAACTGTATGGTATTCCCGTTTGATGTTTCTAACGGTTCGGAATTGACCAATGAAGCTTATACAGAGAATGGGTTCTATCTTGATCTGGCAAACTCCAGATATCTCGATATAAATGTTCAAAGATCGGTTTATGTTGAGAGTGGAAATGGATATACGGAAGATGTCAGATTCAACAGACCTGCATCAGATGGTACGGAATATGTGGATGAAGGAATCTACACAATAACAGTTAAGAATAATTATACCAACGAGAATACAACTAAAACTATTTATGTTGGTACAGATCCCGTTATGCGAGCTTATGTAGTAACCGGACGCTCCTTAAGCGAAATTCAAGAACTTGTAGCGGAAGGATATCAGATTGCTGACGACGGTTCCATGATCGAGCCCGGAACGGGAGAGACAGTTATTAGCCAGTCTGATGCAGCGGCTGTGGTTTCTGGTATGACGGGTAAGGATAATAACTCAAAAGACTCAAAGAGTCCTGTCGGTGTTATAGTACTCGTAGTAGTACTTTTGGTTTTAGCAGGCGGTGGAGTATTTGTCTATCTGAAGAGGGACTCACTGTTTGCAAAGAAGAAAAAGAATGAAACTACTCCGGTATTTTCTACGGATACAAACGAAGAACAAATAAACGAAGAACCGATAAGTGAAGATCGGTCAGATTCTCCTGAATCTTCAGCTGATAATGAAACACCCAGCGAGGAGTAAGTCTATGAAAAAAATAGTTTCTTGTGTTCTGGCACTCTCAGTTCTTTTGACCGGGTGTACTTCGGCTATGACAGATACCGCCTCTGCTCCGCAAGCGACGGAAGCTGTAACCACATCCTTTAATTACTCTGATCTGAGTTTGGAGGATTATATAGAGGCTGATGTTGAATACATGGATTTTTCTTCTATGAGCGATTCGAGATTGCTGCCATTTGTAGAAGATACAGTTTATTTAAACCTGGTAGAAGAACTCGATGAGGATATGTATGTTCAGGATGTCAGTGCTATATACATATCACAGGAGTACATTGACGAGCTTACATACAATTCTCAGGCCAACATATTTTTTGGCTATACTTTGCAAGAGTTAGAAGAACAGTTCCAGGGTGAACCATATGTGTTTACTGTGGAAAACGGTCAAACGGTTGTCCAGCCTGCGACAGAGTACGACGATACTTATGACCAAATTATACGTAATGTTGCCATTGGTACCGGTGTAATAGCCGTATGCGTAACAGTAGGATTAGTAAGTGGTGGTGTTGGAGCAGCTGCTGTTAGCAGTATATTCTTCGCTTCCGCCCAAACCGGCGCGATAATGGGCTTGTCTGGAGGAATAATCAGTGGTGCAGCTGCCGGTTTATCAACGGGACTAACTACCGGTGATTGGGATAGTGCTTTGGATGATGGATTACTGGCAGGTAGCGAAGGCTTTATGTTTGGTGCTATCTCGGGAGCTGTTACCGGAGGCGCGTTTAAAACACTTGAACTCCATAATATGACTGCCGGTGGACTTACAATGGATGAGGCTGCGATTATTCAACGTGAAAGCAGATTTGACCCTGAAATCATTTCCAGGTTTAGAAATGTTCAAGAATACGAAGTGTATCGCGATGCGGGATTGATAAGCAGGCCTGTTGGCGGAAGAGCAGCGCTTATAAGGGATATTGATCTTGATTATGTATCTCCTAATAATAATCCGGAAGGCTTAACTAATCTTCAATTAATGCAGTCAGGAAGAGCGCCGTTTGATCCAACGGGTGCAAGATATGAGTTGCATCATGTTGGACAGTCTATGGATTCGCCACTTGCAATTTTGACAACTGCAGAGCATGATATGCCCGGATTGCATATACAACAAGCTTCCCAAATAAATAGAAATGCGTTCAATATAGAAAGACAGAATTTTTGGATAACGTTAGCTCAGATGGCTTTATAACAATAAAAGTAGAGAAATAACTATGGATATAGAAACTATTAGAAATGCTTTAAGGAAATCAGCAATAATATTTATCGCTGATGATAACGATTCGTCTGATCCCAACAGTGAAAGCTGGATCGGTTCGGTACAGTTGCGAGGGGGGCAGGAGGATATACCTGTCGATGTAGATGGTGAGGCCATGATCCCTTTAGCAAGTTTGTATGTTGACGATTTTGGTTTTGCTCTTCCAGAATTGAGTGGAATTAACAGGTGCAACGTTTATATTTCTCGAAATATATATGATCACCTTAATGAATTAGATGGTTATTTTGCAGTTATACCACACAAGAATGATGATCAGTTGATTCAATGTGATCTGCAAAACCCATACCTTCAGCCGGGTCGCGTTAAATCTGAAATGGTAGATGACGATTACCCTATGTGGGATTGCATACCAACTGATACACTAAATGAATTGATAAGACTTGAGAATGAAGGTGATTTTGAATATGGCCGCGACATTCAGAAAAAGTCTTATGATATGCATAAAGTAGGAGGATATCCTGCATATATCCAAGATGGTAGTGCTTATCCTAACGAACAATTTGTTTTTCAAATATCATCTGACCCAAGTGTGAATCTCAATATTGTTGATAATGGTAGTTTTTACTTCTTCTACGATAGCCAAAACAACAAATGGACTGCGGAGTGTGATTTCTTCTAAGTTCGGTAATAGTATTACAGTCTAATAGGAGACCTTGTTATTTATTGTCATAACAAGGCCTCCTTTTTGTTATAGTATGTGTTGAGAGCTTGTGTTACGAGAAGAATCAAAGTTTTTGCAAAACGATACACAAACGATACACTGAATATGTAACATCATTTCCAAGGAGGCAAACTCATGTACAACGTACTGTTGGTTGAAGATGATGCACAGATAAGAGGAGTCATAAGCGATTACTTCGCAAGAAGGAATAAGATCGCGCTTGATCTTGCCGTTGATGGCAATGACGGTCTTACAAAGATATTGAATAATACCTATGACCTGATAGTGCTTGATATCATGATGCCCGGCATCGACGGCTTTGAGCTTTGCAAGATCATAAGGAAGAGATCGGATGTTCCGGTAGTATTCCTGACCGGTAAAGTGAGAGAAGAGGATACGCTCTACGGATACGAGCTCGGAGCGGACGATTACATCGTAAAACCCTTTTCGATCGCGGTCTTGCACAGCAAGCTTATCGCACTTCTTGAACGGACAGCAAAGGAAGAACCTGCAAGGAAGATACTTACAAGCGGGGATATAAGCTTAGATCCCGGAAAGCTTGAAGTAAAGGTCGCAGATGAAGCGGTCGATCTTCCTCCAAAGGAATATAAGATCCTTAAGTACATGTTAGAACATCCAGGGACATGTGTTACGAGAAAGCTCTTGCTTGCAGTAGCCTGGGACGACGATCTGTATGTGGCAGAGCGCGTGATAGATAACCGGATAAAAAACCTCCGCAAAATACTTGGCAGTGAAGGTGCCCGTATCAAGACAGTAATAGGTGTCGGATACAGGCTCGACTGACACAAAGGAGGATCTTTTATGAAGAAGTACATTGAATTTGTATTCCCGAGATTTGTTGTGGGGCTTCTCATCGGAATAATCATCTTTATCGGCGTATTTACCTACGGGTTTAAGTACCGTTACGAGACAATGGTAGACAGAAGCTGCGATGCTCTTGCGGACAGATATTCGGATATTGTAGAGAAATACGACAGCGGCGACATAGGAGCTGAATTTATATATGCTCTGACAAATCTTTACAGAGCCGATTATGTAAGGATCGCGAAGATAGAAGAGGACGGAAGCATAATGCCGATAGTAGAGACGGATTACGATTCCATTCCCGCATATAAGAGCATTAACGACTGGATCAACATAACAAAGAACGAAGAACTTATAGGCACAGTGAATAGCTCTGCTAACTCAAATGGTGCGGTATTTACGGTAAATAATGTCAGATGCGATGAGATATGGGATCTTGTGGACTACAAGGATTATTATGTGTCAAACAGTTTGGATCTGACGCAATTCGATAGTGAGGCTTTGAACTATGGCAGCTTTTTTTACAATATCGCCTATATTGCAGGGATGCATAAGTACAACTTCCTCTGCATTGACAACTACCATATTGAAGGAGACACGCTCCATTTGGGACAGGTCTATAATGCCAGGCACCTTTGGGATTTCACGGGCGAAAACGGTGTTGTTGAAACCAGAGGATCTTATGCCGAAGCCTTATCAATGGATGGTTATCTCATAAGCGCAATCCCGCCCCGTCCCGATCAGTTCTTCGAGCTTTACAGCTACTTTGCAGCAGATAATGCAAACGACATGAACGTCTTGGGAAGACACGAGGTCTCGGCAAACATAAACGGACGCAAGACCGTAGGCTACATACAGATAATGACTCTGGGCGAGAACAGATACCTTGTTGAGTTTGTGACCACAGCAGCATCCTTTACGGAATACTTCGGCACATTCA
>JAIKWA010000102.1 GCA_024685135.1 Saccharofermentans sp. | reverse complement strand
CATGGAGGTCTGATTGCAAGAGCAGTTTAAAGGTTTTGTTTTCGATATGGACGGCCTTCTCCTCGATTCGGAGAGGGCTGTTCTTCGTTCCTGGGAGCAGATAGGTTATGAGAATAATCTGGAGGGCATCACCGAATTTGCCTTGAGCGTGATAGGCCAGAATTCCGAAGCGACGAACAAACGCTTCATAGAGCGTTATGGCGATGAGCTTCCGGTAGAGCAGTTCCGTCAGCAGACAAGAGACAGGTTCAGGCAGATGCTCTCAAAGGGGCAGATACACCTGAAGCCTTATGCGATGGATATCCTTAAAGCCCTTAAGGCAAAAGGATATAAGGTGGCACTTGCTTCCTCAACTTCAAGAGCATCGGTAGTGCATGAGATGGATGTGCTCGGCACGCTTCCTTTTTTCGACGTGCTGGTATGCGGTGATCAGGTGACAAGATCAAAGCCTGATCCGGAGATATTCCTTATGGCATGCGAAGGACTTGGCCTTGAGCCTTCTTCGTGCTGCGGGTTCGAGGATTCATATAACGGAGTAAAGGCATGCAAAGCGGCAGGTCTTTATACCGTGATGGTACCTGATCTTCTCCCCTCGAACGAAGAGACTGATAAACTTGCGGATCTTATAGTCCCCGACCTTTCCAAAGCTATGGAGGCGCTTGGGTTAGCCTGATTTTGTGACACGGTTGAATCGTGTTATAATCGCCTTGGATACATAGGTGAGTGGGGAATTGAATATGAAGGTTACTTGTGATTATTGTGGAAGCAATATAGATGACACTTTGGATAAGTGTCCGAATTGCGGTGCCGTAAACAAGCACATGATGCGCAGCGGCGATCAGATCCCGAAGACGATAGAAGAGCTTAAGAAGTTTATTGAGGATAAGAATATCCCCGTAGAGAAGATGCGTTTCTTCATAGGCGAGGATTATAAACAGCCTAAGGCCTTCGGTATATATAAGAACGATACGAGCGGCATAGTCACCGTGTACAAGAACAAGGCAAACGGTGAGCGCGCTGTCAGATATCAGGGTGACGACGAAGCCTATGCAGTCAATGAGATCTATCAGAAGATGAGATCAGAGCTCCTCGAGCGTAAACAGGCAGACCTTAACAAGCCGAAAGCCGCGCCCCGCCCTGCGGGAACACATCCGAAGGATATTGGCGGTTGCCTTACGGCAGTGGTCACCATCGCGGTTGTGATGCTGGTCATATTCTTCATCTTGATCTCAATGGGAAAACACCCCATAACCGGATACTATTCCTATGACGGAGACAGGTATTATAACAACAACAATTCATGGTATATGGCTGCCGATGACGGCGCATGGATCAGGACCGATGCACCGGAAGAGCTTACTGAGAACTACAGTGATTATTACGAGTGCAAAGACTATTCCTCACTTGACGACGGCTACCAAGACGAGGTCGAGGAATTCCCGACAGAAGCTTATGACAGCGGCAATGATAACGACAACTGGGCAGATGACAACTGGGATGACGATGACTGGGATTACGACTACGATACCTACGATTACGGCGACAGTGACTGGGACTCTGACTGGTAACTGTTAATTGGTGTGCAATTAGAGTAACACTTGTGATATTATAATTTCAAAAAATAAGTTGAGTTATATTTTATGTTGCTTACCGGTAATGAATGGCACGTGAGGTCATCTGCTGATATAGCGGATGCTAATGCTTTACTTGACGTGCTTTTGACAAATCGTGATATTAATACTCCTGAAGAAGTTCAGGATTTCCTTTCTGATGACAATGGCAAATGGCACGATCCGTTCCTTTATAACGACATGCATAAGGCCGTTGATCTCATCAATGAGATCATGGATAAGGGCGGCAAGATCCTCGTATACGGCGATTACGATTGCGACGGCGTTACAGCCACATCCATACTCGTAAGATACTTCAGACATCACGGCTGCAATGTAAGCTACCTCGTGCCTCACAGGGCTGAGCACGGCTATGGTCTTACGGAGAAGATCATGGGCAAGGTAATAGAAGAATCTCCCGATCTCGTGATCACAGTTGACTGCGGGATCACCAATGTCGATACGGTATCAGAGCTCAAGGAGCGCGGCATCCACGTCATCGTATCGGATCACCATAACGTCAAGGACGAGATCCCCAATGCAGACTGCGTTATCTGTGCCAAGAGAGAGGACAACACATATCCCTTCACAGAGCTTTGCGGAGCGGGCGTTGCTCTTAAGATCGTAGAGGCTCTGGGCAGGGACGGCAGACATAAGGTCACACCTGCGCTCTGGCATCAGACGATAGAGCTTGCAGGACTTGCTACCATAGCAGACCTGGTATCCGTCACAGACGAGAACAGAACGATAATCAAGAAGGCCTTCAAGAGCATGGCAAACCCTGCTAATGTCGGATTAAAGGCCATGAACGATAAGCTGCTCACGAGAGGTAAGAACTTAGACGAGACCTTCATATCCTTCAACTATGTGCCGAGGATAAATGCCGCAGGCAGATTATACGATTCATCTGATGCCTTAAGGCTCTTCCTCGAGAACAACATAACCCAGGCAGGTATTGCAGTAGACGATCTCACACGCGAGAACGAAGAGCGCAAGACCATAGAATCCAAGGTATACGAAGAGGCATGTGCGCAGCTCGAGAACCCCAACAGACCCTCTAAGTGGGCGCTTACCAAGCTCCAGGGCCCCATCGTTGTATACGGCAAGGACTGGCATCAGGGCGTGCTCGGTATCGTAGCGGGCAAACTCTCCCAGACATACAGAAGATCTGCGATAGTATTTACAGACGATACGATAGATCCCGAATGCGTTAAGGGCTCGGGCAGGGCATACGGCTCCTTCGATCTGTTCGGAGCTCTTACCAATATCTCAGATAAGCTCGTAAACTTCGGAGGCCATAAGAAGGCTGCCGGCATGATGGTCCGCAAGAAGGCATTAGGCGAGTTCTTAGATGCCTTGGAGGCAGAAGCCGTAAGGCTCAAGGAAGCATCAGAGAGCATAGAGGAGACCGATGCGATAGAGATCGACTGCGAGCTTAAGACAGACATGGTATCCTTTGCAACCTACGAAGAGATCTGCAGATTAAGACCCTTCGGCATCGGCAATTCCAAGCCGGTATTCAAGACATCAGATCTTCTTATAACAGGCATATATTCCATGAGCGACGGCGCGCATATCAGGCTCGATCTCACAGACAGCAATAACCCGAAGTCAGGCAAGACACTCTCTGCAGTGGGCTTTGGAATGGGAAGCTATCTTGACCTTCTCAAGGTGGGAGACATCATAGATATCTGCTATACCATGAACGAGTTCTGCGTAAGGGGAGACACGACATTGTCTCTTCATATGGAGGATATCCATCCCCACTTCGAAGACAGGTTCATATGGCAGAAGGCAGGTATAGCAGAGAAGCTCTACATGAGCGGTCTCGGCATCGATCAGATAGTGAAGATGAGCAAGGAATCAGACCCTTCCAAGGATCTTATCCCCACATCAGAGCAGTTCAAGGCAAGCTATATAACGCTTAACAAGTTTTGCAGCAAAGGTATGTCTACCGCAGACTGCAATCTCCTTGCAAAACTTGTAAATGTGAATACAGGTGTTACAATTACACCATTCCAGATCAAGAGGTGTCTCGAGATCTTCGCTGAGTGTGGTCTGCTCAGCCTCGGATCCGTAAATCCGACAAGGCTTTGCTTCAGTCTTCTGGAGGCTACGGGCAAACCCAAACTGACCGAAGCAGAAACATACAAAAGGCTGACAGGATATGGGCAAGTTTGATAATACGATAAATGTATCTTCCGAAGATATCGCCGAGCGCGCATATCTGGATGACGATGTCCAAATGTGCGAGGTGCTGCCCGAGATACGCGAGCAGTTCGAGGAAGTCTTAAAGTTATATTCAGACTATGCACAGGCAGCCAAGGTGGATCCCGAAGACCTTGCCAAGGATTTAGATCTCATCGAGAGGTCCTTTGAATTCGCATACAAAGCTCACCGCAACCAGAAGCGTAAGACGGGTGAACCTTACATCATCCATCCTATTGCTGTTGCAAGGATACTTACAGACATCAAGGTAGACAGTGCGACTCTGTCTGCCGCTTTGCTCCACGACACGATAGAAGATACCGCAGCTGACTGGGAGATGGTCTCGGCCAAGTTCGGCGTATCTGTAGCAAACTTAGTAGACGGCGTTACCAAGCTCAATACAAAGCTCGATAACGTTGTATATAACAACAAGACGGATATACAGGCCGAGAATGTGCGCAAGATGTTCCTCGCCTTATCAGACGATATCAGAGTTATCTTCATCAAGCTCGCAGACAGGCTCCACAATATGCGTACCTTGAAGTTCCAGTCCCCGGAAAAGCAGATAGAGAAGGCTCAGGAGACATTAGATATCTATGTCCCGTTTGCGGGAAGGTTCGGTATCTATAAGATCAAGTGGGAGCTCGAGGATCTGTGCCTCAGGTATCTCCATCCTGAAGAATATTTCAACCTGATAAATCTCGTTAACGGAGACCGTGAGCAGCGCGAAGGCTTCATGGAGCAGGTTGTATCCGAGATTAGAGCCAAGCTCAAGGAGAACGGCATCGATCACTTCGATATCGAGGGAAGGCCCAAGCATTTCTACAGCATCTATAAGAAGATGCACGATAAGGGCAAGACGATAGACGAGATCTACGACCTCTATGCCTGCCGCATAATCGTGGATGCGGTAACTGAATGCTATCAGGTATTGGGCATCATACACGAGATGTACCAGCACGTTCCGGGCAGGTTCAAGGACTATATCGCGATGCCTAAGGAGAATAAGTACCAGTCCATACATACGACTGTCGTATCTCATACCGGCACGCCTTTTGAAGTACAGATAAGAACATACCAGATGCACCAGACCGCCGAGTTCGGTATCGCGGCACACTGGCACTATAAGGAAGCCGGAACATCGAGCGAGTTCAAGGCTGACAGATACGATGAGAAGTTAGACGAAGTCCGTCAGATAATTGAATCCCAGACGGAGCTGTCAGACTCGGGTGAATTCTTAGAGTCACTCAAGATGAATATCGCCCCGGACGAGATCTTCGTCTATACGCCTAAGCACGAAGTCATAAAACTGCCTTCGGGTTCATGCCCCATAGACTTTGCTTATGCGATCCATACGAATATCGGTAACCATATGCACGGTGCCAAGGTAAACGGCAGGATAGTACCTCTGTCTTACCGCCTTAAGAACAGCGATGTCGTTGAGATCTTAAGCTCCTCCAAGCTCGTCAAGGGTCCTTCACGCGACTGGATCAAGATCGTAAGAAGCGCCAATGCAAGATCCAAGATCAACAACTGGTTCAAGAGGGAAACAAGAGATGAGAATATAGCAAGGGGCAAGCTCGAGCTCAACAGAGAGATCGAGCGTAACGGCTTTACCGCAAGTAAGCTGCTCATGCATAAGTCCTTGGAGACCATATTGAAGCGCAATAACTTCCAGAGCTTGGACGATATGTATGCAGCCATAGGATACGGAAGCATCAGCGTGATCAAGGTTTTCGGAAGATTAAGAGACGACTATATAAGGAGCTGCTCTGAAGCTGAAAGGAAGGAACTCGGCTACAGGGTAACTGCCGACGGTAACGTCGCATACGATCCTAAGAACCTGCCTATAGAGATAGGTAAGTTCGACCAGTCGCATTCCAAGACCGCAAAGCCCGCTTCGTCCAAGCAGGTCAAGACTTTGGATGCCGATGAGATCAGCAAGCTCGCGGGAGACCCTCATCAGATAGAAGAGTCTTCGGGCGTAACGAGGAATACAAAGCAGAGCGAAGCGAAGGCTAAGGCTGCCGCTTCCAAGCAGGTAATAGTAGACGGACTCGATACCATAGCAACGCATATGGCAAGATGCTGCTGCCCGGTATACGGCGACGACATCGTTGGATATGTAACACAGGAATCAGGCGTAGGCATACATAAGGTCACCTGCGCAAATATAAGGCATATAATCGCCAATAAGGATAAGTCACGCAAGGACTTAGAGAGGTACAGCAGGCTCGTTAAGGCACACTGGACCGAGAAGTCGCAGTATTCTTCATTCCTGGTAAAGATCACTGTCATGGCGAATAACTACGACAGACTGTTCCTGGATGTGCTCGATAAGATCACACAGGAGAAGTGTAAGGTGGAGAATCTCAACGCCGTCAGTGAAGGCCCTGCAGCCAAGCTGTATATCACGCTCAAGGTATCGGGCAAGGAACAGCTCGATAGAGTAGTCGAGAAGATCAAGACACTTAAGGATGTCGATAATATCGTAAGAGGCTGATCTTACCTGTCTCCGTAGTAGTAATCGTCAGGTGCGTCAACGCGGCTTATATTGCAGATTATCATGGGCTTTCTGCCCGTCTTCTGTGAGATGTAATTCTTGAGCTGCTCTCTGAATGCGCGTTTTGCAACAAAGGCTTCAACGCTTCCCGTCTTGGAACCCGAAGACTTGAGCAAGGTCTCAGCCTTGTCTCTTATCATGTCGTATAAGACATTAAGATTCTGTTCGTCGTCAAAGCATCCTATTGAGTTTACGCTGATGGGGCAGGCAAGGTTCTCGCTGTCGCTATATAGAGTTATCGCGATGCTGACGCATCCGTCTTCGCTCAAGTGGCGTCTGTCGTTAAGGACCCTGTCATCTGCGCCCATCGTGCCGGAGCCGTCTATAAGGACCGCATCTGCGACAACGTGGTCTGTTATCTCTGCCTTGTCGGGTGTAAGCGATAAGACATCACCGTTACCTAAGATAAAGACATTGTCCTCGTCCATACCGAGATTTACCGCCATCTCCTTATGCAGGCAAAGCATCCTGTATTCGCCGTGGATAGGGATGAAGTACTTGGGCTTTACCAATGTGTGGAGCATCATTATCTCATTTTGATAAGCGTGGCCTGATACGTGAACGTCAGCAAGGGACTGGTATATAACATGCGCGCCCTTGCGGTAGAGCTCGTTGATGACCCTGTATATCGGCTTCTCGTTGCCGGGGATGGGGTCAGCAGAGATTATTATCGTATCGCCCTTCTTGATGTCTACGGAGCGGTGTGAGTCGTAAGCCATCCTCGTTAAGGCACTCATGGGCTCAGCCTGGCTTCCCGTAGTTAGGATTACGACCTGCTTGTCGTCGTAGTTATCTATTGCGCTTATATCTATAAGGGTATCGGGATCCATCGTGATGTATCCTAAAGAATTTGCGATCTTGAATACGGATACCATCGATCTTCCCGAGAGGCATACATGCTTGCCGTAGTGCTCTGCAGCTTCTATTATCTGCTGCATCCTGTGCACGTGGGAAGAGAAGGTGGCAACTATTATCCTGCCTTCAGCCTTGCGGAAGATGGACTTGAAGGAATCGCCGACATGCTTCTCGGAAGGGGAGAAGCCTTCTATCTCTACATTGGTGCTCTCGCACATAAACATCAGCACGCCCTCGAGACCGAGCTCACCGAATCTTTGAAGGTTTATGGTCTTGCCGTTTATCGGGGTGAAATCTATCTTGAAGTCTCCCGAATGCACGATGGTGCCGACGGGTGTCTTGAGCGCCAAGGCATAGGAATCCGCGATGCTGTGATTGACTCTTATGAACTCTGCTTCGAAGTATTTGCCGAGCTTAACCTTGTCGGCATTCTTGCACTTCTCGAGCCTTATGCCCTCCAAGGGAACTCTGCTGTCTTCCAACTTGTGGCGGACAAGCTCTATCGTAAGCGTGCCGCCGTATACCGGGCACTTGAACTCGCGGAGGAAGAAGGGAAGTGCGCCTATATGGTCCTCGTGTCCGTGAGTCAGGAGTATGCCCCTTAACTTGTCTATATTCTCTCTTACGTATGTGAAGTCCTGAATAACGCAGTCTACACCCGGCATATTCTCTTCAGGGAAGCTCATACCGCAATCGACCATTATCATGTCGTTGCCATACTCGAAAACAGTCATGTTCTTGCCGATCTCGCCGAGACCGCCAAGGGGGATTATCTTAAGTGCAGGTGTTTGCTTTTTGCTCTGTCCGTCGGGACCAAAACTGCGCCTGTTGATCCTAACAGGCTTATTGGGATTGTTGCTCATTATGTATTGTTCCTTTACTGTGCGTAGACGGTGCGTCTCGTTGTATCGTAAGCGGATTCATCATCTACATATATATCGATGATGTGTCCCTTAACTGCGCTGCCCCTGTCTTCGACTATATAATATCCGTCTCCACCGAGAGGATCGTTCTCTATATAGATGGTTGAGCCGGCTGGGAAGATGGACCAGTCTGCTGCACAGGTCCTGCCCTGTGAGCATGTTGTTCCCGTTGCCGTGCTCGTGCTGTATGTGCCGTCTCCGTTCGGCTGAGGACCGTAGAAGGTGATCCTGCAGCTGATGCCTTCGCCTGATGCCGTCGTAGCTGTTGCCGTAGTGGTGGTAGCTCTCGTGGTAGACCTTGCCGTGGTCGTTGTGGAAGTAGGCCTCGGCGTGGGTGTGGGAGTATTTGTAGGCGCTACATCGGTGGTGTGCTCGACGGAAACGTAGTTGCCGTTATATGTCTTGTACCAGCCGTTGCTGGTGATGGCGATAACGTCGATCTGATCGCCGGGATTAAGCTGCTTAACGATGTCGTAGTTCGTGCCGGGGCCGGATCTTACGTTGAGAGAAGCTGTAGCATAGACAGCAAGATAGAATTCGGATTCAGATATCGTCGTCTCGGTCGTCGTAGCTTCTGTTGTCTCAGACTCAGAAGTCTCAGAAGTCTCAGAAGTCTCAGATGCAGAAGATGCTTCGATAGTCTCTGAAGGCTGCGAGTCTGAAGCGGCAGATTCTACAGAAGACTCTGCAGGTGCTGCGGCAGATTCAACCGCAGCTTCAGTCTGCTCGGGCTCGCTGTCTGCAAAGACAGCATATGAAGTGTTGTTTACTACATGAAGTACTGCAATTGATGCAGCAGTGCACAGGACAATTACCAGGGCTGCACTTGAACCCTTGATGATGGCGTCCTTGTCGGGCCTGAGCCCTCTCATCAGATCTTTAATACTCAAACAGTATCCTCCGTATTTGTGGCCATAAAATCAACACTATTATAACATATGTTCTTTTAACAGTTAAATCTTGCGAAGTTTGAGGCAATCTATCCGTCATTTGTCAATAGATTGTCATATCGTTGCAAAGCATGTAATTCTTTGGGAGACTATAATCATCTTACTTAAGCACAACATAGAGTAAGGGGGGGATGGTCAAGATGTCATTTGGCAGCTTTAAGAAGCCGACAAAAAAAGCAGTTTACGGTACGACCGAACGTGACATCGAGAAGCGCAGATCCCGCGTATATCTCATGTGTGCCATCATCCTCATCATCTGCGGAATATTGGACATATTCCTCCTCATAGGCATTTTGGACCTTTAATTGCAAAATAGCCTGCTCTGCTTTATACTTATTACTTGTAATTTAAAAGAGCAGGAGCAGTATATATGAGAGTTTCAAAAATGTTTTTGGCCACTCAGCGTGAGATCCCGGCAGATGCCGAGATACCTTCACATCAGTTAATGTTAAGAGCGGGTCTTATCCGCAAATCAGCATCAGGTATCTATTCATTCATGCCATTGGGCTACAGGGCTTACCGCAAGGTAGAAGCGGTCATCAGAGAAGAGATGGATAAAGCCGGCGCTCAGGAACTCATAATGCCCGCACTCCTTCCCGCAGAAGCTTACCAGGGCTCGGGAAGATGGGAGAAGTTCGGACCTGAGATGTTCAGACTTACTGACAGAGGCGGCAGAAGCTTCTGCTTAGGCCCCACACACGAAGAGCCTTTTACGGAAGTAGTAAGAGACAGCATCAGATCTTACAAGCAGCTTCCGGTTACTTTATATCAGATCCAGCACAAGTACAGAGACGAGAAGAGACCGAGATTCGGTGTCATCAGATCCAGAGAGTTCGTCATGAAGGATGCTTATTCCTTCGACGTTGACGAGGAAGGTCTCGATAAGTCCTACAAGAATATGTACGACGCATACAGGAAGATCTTCGACAGATTGGGCCTCGACTACACGATCGTCGATGCCGATTCAGGCGCTATGGGCGGCTCCGGTTCACAGGAGTTCATGGTCAAGAGCGAAGTAGGTGAGGACGGTATCTGCTATTGCGATTCCTGCGGCTATGCTGCAAACGAGGAGAAGGCAGGCTGGACAAGAGGCGAGGCTTCAACAGAGGATATGCTCGCCATTGAGAAGATCCACACACCCGACGCAAAGACTATAGAAGAGCTCGTATCCTTCCTCGGATGCGGAGCTGACAGCTTCGTTAAGACCATCATCTACAATATAGACGGCAAGTTCGTTGCCGCTATGTGCAGAGGTGACAGGGATATCAACGAGACAAAGCTCGGCAATCTCTACGATGCAACAGAGCTCGAGCTCGCTGCCTTTGCAGATGTTGAGCTCATCACGGGCGCCAAGGTAGGCTTTGCAGGTCCTATTGACTTAAAGCAGAAGATCGAGATCGTAGCTGACCCCGAGGTTACCGGCATGAGGAACTTCGTAGTAGGTGCCTGCCAGTCTGATTATCACTTCAAGAACGTTAACTATGGAAGAGATTTCGAAGCAGATAAGGTCGCTGATATCACAAATGCCAAGGAAGGCGATATCTGCCCCAAGTGCTCAAAGGGAACACTCAAGATGGCAAGAGGCGTTGAGGTAGGTCATATCTTCAAGCTCGGCACAAAGTATTCCCAGGCATTGAACTGCGTATATCTCGACAAGGAAGGCAAGGAGAACCTCATGATCATGGGATGCTACGGTATCGGTGTATCAAGAGTCCTTGCGGCAATAATCGAGCAGCATCACGATGACGACGGCATCATCTGGCCTTCAGTCGCAGCTCCCTACAAGGTCATCGTAGTACCTACCAAGGTCAACGACGAGGCTAATATGGCACTTGCAGAGAAGATCTATGGCGAGCTTAATGATGCGGGCGTTGAAGTGCTCATCGACGACAGGAACGAGCGTCCCGGCGTTAAGTTCAAGGATGCAGACCTTATCGGTATCCCCTTGAGGATCACAGTCGGCAGAAGAGCCGGAGAGGGTATCGTTGAGGTTAAGGAGAGAAATGCTTCCGAAGCTAAGGAGATGACAGCTGAAGAAGCAATAGCAATAGCGAGAGGTATGTAATGTCTGTCTTATCTGTTACTTTATCTGTTGTACTTACTTTGTCCACACTTCTTACCTGTATTCCCGGTCCGGTCAAGGCCGAGACGGATACAGCTCTCGAGGCTGCGGATTTCACCTCTTATAACTACATGACGGTAGATGGTAATCCCATCGAGGTAGGAGTAAGCGGATCATCTTTCTATGTACATTCAGAGGTAATAGAGAATCTGACAGTTACACTTTTCGACGCGGAGGCGAGCCAATCGGTAAAGACCTTCAACGAAGAAGCTGCTGATATCGAGGTAGACCTCGAAGGCTATATGGATGAAGATGCCCTCTATTTTGTCGGCATCACATACACATATAAGGAGACCAAGTTCTACGTATATAACAACTATGTGATCTGGGACGGCGGCGAAGTAAAGTTCTACAAGTCACCTAACTACGATTTCAATGTCCAAAGATGCTCAGAGCTTCGTACAGACGAACAGTCCTTAAACGAGATGCTGGAGCCGCAGAACGATATCGAGTGCGATGATCCGGTACTGGTATCTTACTCAGATCAGATCTGCGAGGGCTCTACAAGCGATTGGGAGAAGGTCTTCAGGATCTACTACTACATCATATCCCAGATGGCGTATGACAGCGTTCAGGTCGAAGATGACACCATGACATATCAGGACGGCGCCGTATGCCTCATGAGAAGAGGCATCGCGATCTGCGAGGGCTTCGGCAACGTGTTTACCGCACTTTGCAGAGCACAGGGCATCCCCGCTACGGTACAGTTCGGCATCGGTCTTGTAGACTACGATGAGATGATGGATGAGGAGCTTCCCACAAACGAAGATTGCGACCACGCATGGGCAGCCGTTTGCATCGAGGGTACATGGTATTACATGGATCCCACCTTCGATATCGGTTCATACTACGAGGGCGATTCCTGGGACAGTGGTACGTATACTGAATACGAGCCTTCCTTCTCATACTATCTGCTCCCTCTTGAAGCATTCTCCTACGACCACAAGATCTGCGATGCGGATACGGTCCACGGTCTCGAAGCTTCAGGCAGCTGCGGCGATAACGCAACATACACGATAACAAGAGACGGTACATTAACGATATCCGGAAGCGGTACTGTAGTCCTTCCTTATGGTTGCAACAACTTTAACAAGGTTGTATTCGCACCGGATTCAAACATCGACAGGATAGGCGAGGGATGCTTTGTAGACTGCGATCTCATCACGAGCGTAATACTCCCCGAGACGGTAACGGTTATCGAGGCAGAGGCCTTCAATACCTGTGAGGATCTCGAATACGTCTATCTTCCTTCAGGACTTGAGTCCATAGGAAGAGAAGCCTTCGACTACTGCGATGAATTAAGCTACATCTACATACCCGATTCATGCACATATATCGGCAAGTGGGCCTTCGACGATTGCAGCCAGCTCTACATCAGCGTGCCTTCTTCGATATCGGATCTCGATTCCGAGTACTACATCTCGCCGATGCATATCGAGTACAGATAACGGAGGAAAGTCTATTGGCTTATATTGAATTTCGCAACGTAAGGAAGGTTTATAAGACTGGAGATGTTGATGTCTGTGCCTTGGACGGTTGCGATTTCTTCGTAAACAAGGGCGAGCTCTGCGTCATAGTAGGTCAGTCAGGCGCAGGTAAGACCACGCTCCTCAACATATTAGGCGGCATGGATAAGCTTACGACCGGTGAGGTCTTCTTAGACGGAAGGGAGATATCAAAGCTCAAGACCAAGGAGCTTGCGACCTTCAGAAGAGAGAATGTAGGCTTTGTATTCCAGTTCTATAATCTCATCCCGAACCTTACGGCATACGAGAATGTCGAGATGGCAGCTCAGCTCGTAAAAGATCCCATCGACTGCGACATGTTAATGAATGAAGTCGGACTTGCAGCGCGCAAGAACAATTTCCCCGCGCAGCTGTCGGGCGGCGAGCAGCAGAGAGTCGCGATAGCAAGAGCGATCGCAAAGAACCCCAAGCTCCTCTTATGCGACGAGCCTACGGGCGCTCTCGACTATCAGACAGGTAAATCGATATTAAGGCTCTTGCAACAGCTTTCTGTTTCCAAGGGCATGACAGTAGTAATAATCACGCACAATTCGGCACTTACCGCGATGGCCGACAGGGTCATCAGAGTCAAGAACGGCAAGGTCATAAGCAATGTCACTCAGGATGATCCGGTAAACGTCGAAGAGATCGAATGGTAAGATGACACCCTACGTAAAGACAACCTTAAGAACGATCAAGATGTCGCTGTCGCGCTTCATCGCGATCCTTGCCATAATCGCATTAGGTGTCGGCTTCTTTGCAGGTCTCAAGATGACTACACCTTCCTTCTACAAGACGGGTAGGATCTTCCTAAGCCAGACTAATATGTTCGACTTCAGGCTGATATCCACCATTGGCTTCGACGACGAAGATATTGAGAAGTTAAGACAATTAGAAGGCGTTAAGGCTTGCGAGGGCGCGGTATTCCAGGATGCCATGGTAACCATGGACGACGGCAAGAGCGTTCAGACCGTGCGCTTTATGTCCTTAACGGATAATGTGAACACCCTTAAGCTTATAGCAGGCGCAATGCCCAAAGAACCGGGCGAGATAGTTGTGGACGAATATGTTTTCGACGATCCGGGCATAATAGGCAGGACTATAACCATCTCCGAAGAGAACGATCAGAGCGTAAGAAGCAGCCTTCCTGCAGGCGAATACAAGATCGTGGGCACGGTAAGGTCACCTCTTTACCTGAATTTCCAGAGAGGCAGCACGGATATTGGTTCAGGTCAGATCTCCTACTATGTTTATGCAGCTTTGTCTGATTTTGACTACGAATACTATTCGGAAGCATACATCAGTTTTGAGCACGATCTTGAAGCCTTTTCGGACGAATACGACGATTGGGCCGGGGCCAAGCAGGAAATACTCGAAGACGAGTTAGACGCCATAATCGGCGCAAGATTTGACGGTATCCTGCAGGATGCTTATAGCGAGCTCTACGACGGAATAGATGAGTTCGAAGAAGAGCGCTCTGATGCTTCAGCTGAATTAGACGATGCAAGGCAGGAATTAGAAGATGCCCACGAGGAGCTGTTAGACGGCGCAAATGAGATCGAAGACGGCCGCAAGGAATTAGAAGATGCCGAAGAACAACTGCGAGATGCAAGAGCTCAGCTTAAGGATGCCAAATCAGAGCTTACCTCAGCCAAGGTAATACTGGACGCTACTGCAGCGCAGCTTGAATCCGCGCAAAATGAGCTTGATGCCAACAAGGTAAAGCTCGACGAAGCAAGTGGACAGATAGCTCAGGGAAGAGCGCAGATCGAGCAGGGAAGAGATGAGATAGCATCTAACAGGAGTGATCTTAATACCGCGATAGCTCAGATCCAGGGCGCGATAACGAGCCTCGATCAGGGCATAACACAGACCCAGCTTGCGATATCCGGGATCGAGGCACAGCTCCAGCAGGATCCTCAGAATGCAGAGCTCTCAGCCACGCTTTCTACTTTGCAGACACAGCTCGCAACTTTGCAGCAGCAAAAGGCAGATTACCAGACTAAGCTTACAACGGCGCAGCAGGGACTTGCCGCGATAGATATCGCAGAAGACGAATTGGATGCTTCTGAAGCACAGCTTAACACTGCTCAGACTGAGTACGAGGCAGGACTTGCCGAATATAACAATTACAGTGCGCAGTTAGCGCAGGGAAGAGCCGAATATGAGGCGGGACTTGCGCAGTATAACGATGGCCTTGCCGAGTACAATGCAGGAATGCAGGCATACGAATCAGGTCTTGCGGAATATAACGAAGGCAAGGCTGATCTTGAAGAGGCAGAGCAGACTTTAGCAGAAGGCTGGGAAGAATATAGAGACGGACTTAGAGAATATACAGAAGGCTGCAATGAATTCTCGAATGAAGTATCCGCCGCCTTCAGGCAGAATCTCGTATATGCATATCAGGTATTAGAAGACGTTGAGCGCCCCGAGACCTTTGTGCTCGGCAGAGATACCAATGTCGGTTATGTCTGCTTCGATAACGATGCCACGATCGTAGACGGCGTTGCGGCGGTATTCCCGGTCTTCTTCTTTGCGATAGCGGCTCTCGTATGCTCTACCACCATGAGCAGGATGGTAGCTGACGAGAGAGGACAGATAGGAACAATGAGAGCCTTAGGCTACTCCGAGACAGCCATAACCATGAAGTATGTTATCTACTCGGGCTCAGCTGCCGTGATCGGCTGCGTATTGGGATATATCGGAGGCACCAAGTTATTCCCCTGGGTAATCTGGGAGGTCTATGCAATGATGTACGGCTTCTCCGATATCTGTTTCCAGAATAGCGCAGGCATGTTCATTCTCTGCTTTGCGATATCCATCCTGTGTACGGCAGGCGTTACGATCTATACTTGCATAACAGAGCTCCGCGGAATGCCTGCAGATCTTATAAGACCTAAGGCACCCGCGCCCGGCAAGAGGATCTTGCTCGAGCGTATAGCCTTCATATGGAGAAAGCTCAAGTTCTTATACAAGGTATCCGCAAGAAACGTATTCCGGTTCAAGAAGAGAATGTGGATGATGATAATCGGTATCGCAGGCTGCACCTCGCTCCTCATTACCGCCTTCGGCCTCTACGATTCGATCTGCAACGTTGTAGACGATCAGTATGAGAATATCCTCAAATACGATCTCGGAGCAGTATTCACGAGTTCTTACGACGAAGAGGATATAAGAGGCGCGATGGATGAGGCAGAAGAACATTTCGCAAGCGATATCACATATGCTCTCATCCAGGCAGAGACTGTTACCAACAACGGCGGCGGATATGTAAGAGACGTCGATGTGTTCGTATCAGACGACCCTGAGATCGATGAGATCTTCGGCCTTACAAACAATATCACGGGCGAGCTTATGTCCTGGCCTGAAGACGGAACTGTCGCAATAAACCACATCCTCGCCCAGAAGAACGACATTAAGCCGGGAGACAAGATAACGGTCTTCTACGGCGACGATGAGGTTCCCGTTGAGCTCACGGTAGGATATATCTTCACAAACTACACTTACCACTACATCATGATGACCCCCGAGACTTTCAAGGAGGCATTCGGCGAGAGGTTTGCTCCCGATCAGGCCCTTGCCATAGTAGATGAAGAGAACTTGGATCCTTACGATCTGTCGGCATATCTCGCATCTAATTACGACCTCAAGACGAGATTTGTCACATTGGATTCCAGAGAGAGCTTTGCGGGAACCATGCAGCGCATGAACTACGTCATCGTGCTCGTTGTTGCCTGCGCAGCCTGCCTTGCCTTCATCGTCTTGTTCAACCTCAACAATATCAACATCACAGAGAGGATAAGAGAGATCGCGACCCTCAAGGTCATGGGCTTTTACAGGGGAGAAGTAGGCTCTTATGTCATGCGCGAAAATATGGTCTTAGTTCTGCTCGGATATCTTGCGGGGATCCCACTCGGCATATTCCTGCATCAGTTCGTCATGAAGCAGATAGAGATGGATATGGTAACTTACAACGTGCGCATAGCTACCCCAAGCTACTTCATAGCTCTGGGCTTCGTACTGTTATTCTCGGTTATCGTGGATCTGGTAATGCGCCGTAAGACCGACGCCATAGATATGGCTGAGTCCCTTAAGAGTATCGAGTGATCACTCTTCTTCTTCGCCCTTCATCCAGCTCTGGTGATAATTCCTTTTGCGGTATTCCTCAGGTGTCATACCGGTAGTCTTCTTGAATACCTGGATAAAGTGTGACTGCGATGAGAAGCCGAGGTAATTTGCGATGGAAAGAGACGACTCATCCAAGTGACGGAGCATGTTGCATGCAACATCTATCTTCTGGTTTCTTATGTATTTGCTTAAGGTGATACCCATCTCCTGCTTGAAGAGCTTGGACAGGTAGCTGGAATTGAGCGAGAGTGAATCTGCTATGGTCTCGACAGTAAGGCTCTCCTGGATATGAGATCTTATATAGTCGATCGCGATAACGATATGTCTTGATACGACTCTGTTCTTGGACTGGTCGTTCATCTTGCGGCAGTATGTGCGCAAAAGATCATTCTGGATAGCTGCAACATCTGCAGCAGTGGAAGCGGCATCGATGAGCTCTACATAGATATCGCTCAAGTTATAAGCAACGGCGATCTCCATGCCTGCTTCAATGCAGAAACGTGATACGAGGGCAGCGAGGATACAAGCGTGGTACTTGGCATTCTGAAGCTCGTTGCTTGAGAGCTTGCCGAATTTCTGTGTGTCGTTGATGTAGACGAGAAATTCTTCGAGCTTTTGCATATTGCCACTCGCAACTACTTCGTAGAAGTTGATCTCAATGTTATATGCTTCCTGACGTCCTGCTGATTCGCCTTCGTTCATAAGGCGGTTTGCGAGTTCCTTCTCAATGTTCATATCATTACCCCCAATCCAGTGTAGATTTGTTTAAAATATAAAGTAAAATGTTCGGACTTGTAAAGAACTAATTCAAATTTTACAAATTATCCCGAGCATTTATACTGATCTTGCTTTATTATATATTAATATGCCAGGAGGTGAACTGTATGCCGTACCATGCCCATAAGACCGAAGACATGACTCCTATGGAGATAGCCCACATGAACCTTGTAAGAGAACTCGCAAGTGAATGCGTGGTCGTCCTGGAGAACGACGGTACACTTCCGGTAAAGCCCTGCAGAGTAGCTTTATACGGCAACGGTGCAAGGAGCACTATCAAGGG
>JAIKWA010000059.1 GCA_024685135.1 Saccharofermentans sp. | reverse complement strand
CCTGCGATCTTTACCTCGTCTAAGGTGATATTCATGTTGCACATCTTGTTGATGAGATCCGTATCGACTCTCAGATAGTCCTTCATATCCCTGTCTAACGGGTGACTTAATTCCGCGAAGTTATTGGTATCTGTCAGAAGGCCGTAGTACATTGCAGTCGCAAGCTCACCCTTGATCTCCATGCCCTCTGCTCTCATAAGATCCCAGATAACAGTTGAGCACGAACCCATATTAGGTCTTATGTCGCTGATATCGGGTATCCTTATCGCAAGCTGGTGATGGTCTATGACGCAGATATTCTTTGCGGGGAACTGTCTTACATTACCTTCGCCGTACTGGCAATCGCAAGTGATGAGAAGATCCGGGACCGTCCTTAAGCTCTCCTCGTATTCGATGGGGATATTAAGCTTAGTTACCATGTAGACAAGATTGGATTTCTTGATCTTGAAGTTGCCTGAATAGATGAACCTTACGGCCTTGCCCTTCTGCTTGAAATACTCGTGAAGAGCAAATCCCGAAGCGATGGCATCAGCGTCCGGATTATCGTGACACTGAATGACAATATCCTTATAGTCCAGCAAATCAGACAGTTTCATAAGCTTCCCCTTGCTTTGTGTAAGTTGTATTATCCCAGAAGTATTGAGACTACCTTATCTTCAACCTCTTCCTTCTCGATTACGTCCTTATGTCTTATCTCCTTGGAGCCGAGCTCTGCGATAGATGCAGGTATCTCAAGTCCGCTCTCGTCACTCAGTTCCTTGATGACTGTCTCTATGGATCTTCCGGAGGAATAACCTGTGCCTCTTAAAGCATCCATTACCGAAGGAGCAAACTTGAACGGTGATGCCGTGGAAGCAAATACCGTCTTGCACTCGTCACCTGATCTTAAGTGATATCTGTTGTAGATGTTAAAGCCTACTGCAGTATGTGTATCGATAACATTATCTGTTCTGTCGTATACATCGAGGATAGTCTTGGCAACGCCCGTCTCATCTGCAAAGCCGCCTACGAAGTTTCTCTGGAGCGTCTTGAGAGTCTTGGGATCTACCGTGTACTTACCCTTGGTATTAAGATCCGTCATCCATTCTGTTACGACCTTAACATCACCTGTTACCTCGTATAAAAGTCTCTCGAGGTTAGAGGAGATGAGGATATCCATTGAAGGAGATGTCGTCTTGTAGAACTCTCTGTTCCTGTCGTATGTACCTGTTGAGAAGAAGTCGCAGAGCACCTTGTTGCGGTTGGATGCACAGATGAGTCTGTGCACCGGGATGCCCATCTGCTTTGCAAACCATGCAGCGAGGATATTACCGAAGTTACCCGTAGGAACTACGATATTGATCTCTTCGCCCATCTCGATCTTCTCTGTGCGCAAAAGCTCAACATAAGAGTAAACATAGTAAGCGATCTGAGGTGCAAGTCTTCCCCAGTTGATGGAGTTTGCAGAAGAGAGCATGATGCCGTTTGACGCGAGCTTTGCTTCAAGCTCCTTATTTGCAAATGCCTTCTTAACGCCTGTCTGTGCATCGTCGAAGCAGCCGTTTACGGCTACTACATGAGTATTGCTTCCTTCAGTCGTTACCATCTGCATCTTCTGAGCTTCAGATACGCCGCCTGTGGGATAGAATACGATTATCTCTGTTCCGGGAAGATCCTTGAAGCCCTCGAGCGCTGCCTTACCTGTATCGCCTGATGTAGCGGTAAGGATGCAGATCTTCTTATCAAGACCTGTCTTAGCTGCGCTTGCAGTCATGAGATGAGGCAACAGCTGCAGAGCAACGTCTTTGAATGCGCACGTAGGTCCGTGCCAGAGCTCTAAGATATATTCCCTGTCGTTATACTGATTCATCTGTACGAGAGGTACGGGATTCTCGCCCCACTTCTCTTCGCTGTATGCCTGTCTCGTATATGACATGAGTTCTTCTTCGGTAAAGTCGTCAAGGAACTTGGCAAGTACCTTTGCAGAGATCTCGAAGAACTGCATGTTCTTCATCTGTGCGATCTCCTCTGTTGAAAGAGAAGGTATGCTCTCCGGTACGAAAAGGCCTCCGTCAGGTGCAAGACCTTCTATGATAGCCTCAGATGCAGAATACTTTCTGTCGTATCCTCTGGTGCTTATGTATTTCATTATCCTTCCTCCGATGCTGTTGTTGATGTAGGTGTGGGGGTGACGATTACGGGTGCAAGACCTGTTGTCGTCTCCTCCGTAGTAGGTTCAGATTCAAGAGTCAGCTGTGTCGGCAAAGTCGTTGTTGTAGCCGTGGGCTGTCTTCCTTCTGCCTCAGCAAAATGCATGTCGTATCTTGCAAGGATCTCGGATACTTCCGGATCTGAATTATTACTCTCAAGCAAGCTCTCCAAGTACGTGAGCTTGTCCGTATCCTTAGCGCCGCTTACCGTAGCCTTCATGAGCGGTATTACGCAGAAGATCACGACAAGGATCACTACTGCAATAGAGATGAGGATCGCTGCGATCTTGGTCATCCTTCTGAGTCTGTCGCCTGCGGATTCAACATCTTCTATCTGAAGATGGTCGTCTGACATCTCGTCTCCGACAGAGCCCGATCTCATCATTATGTCGCGTCTCTCACGGACAGTCGCCATCTTGGGCGCTTCATATTCCTTCTGGGCACGCATGAGTATAGGTGCCTGGAAGTTCTGCCTCTGAGCGGGAGACTCTCCGTTAGACATCTTTGCTGCCTTGATCTTATCTGCTATGTCTGAAGAAGGAAGGTCTTCGGGAGGATTCTTGATATCCTCTCTTACCATCCTCAAAGCTTCCTGGGCTATCGTGAGATACTGCTCTGAGCCGAGCACGTTTGCCACGGCATAAGTGAAGCTGCCTTCTGCCCTCTTGAAGCTGCCTTCTCTTGCGAGGCAAAGGCCATATATAAGTGCGGGATCACCCCACTGGGAATATTCTGTAATAAGCGGCTTGAGGAAGATCTGCGCTACGTCAGTTCCGTCGCCTTGTGCATTTACGAGAGCTTTGTTGAATTGCTTAACGATACGTCCCTTCTCTTCGGAACTTACATCGAAAAGGATGAGACTCTTCTCATCGATCGGTTGTATCATCATTACAAGACTTAGGTAGTCGTGCATCAGATTGTCCTCTCAAATGTTTTCTTACCGAGCCGAGCAGATAGAGCGATCCCGTTATGAGAAGCGGCATGCCGTCTTGCTTGGACAATGCCAGTGCTTCATCTGCACCCTGCTCAGGGCTCAAGACCTCGTGGGTCTTAACCTTATAATTATACACATTATTTATTATTTTAGAAAGTAAGGCAGGCTCCATGGCTCTGGGGTTGTCAGGCAGCACTAAGAAAGCCTCACAGATATTCATCCCGCCTTCTTTGTAAGCTTCGATTATCCCCTTAACGTCTTTGTCTGCCATAACGCCCATAACGAGCCTTATGGGGCTTGATCCAAACCTCTCATGCATAAGATCAGACAGTGACCTTGCACCCTGCGGATTATGCCCTCCGTCAAGGATAACAGAAGGCGAAGTAAGTATCGTCTCAGCCCTGCATTTCCATGTGGCAAGCCCGATACCCGTACGGATAGTATCTTCATCTATCCCAATGACCTTGCATATCTCTATCGCAACAGCGGCATTGCCCGCCTGATGCCTTCCAGCAAGATGCGTCTTATAGACTACTTCCTTGTACTCGAAGCTCATGTCTCCGTTATCCATGAAACAGCATGAGGAAGGAAGCTCCTTAGAGCCCGCTATTATGACCTCGGATGAATTCTCTTTTGCTACGGAATCTACAACGGATAAGACCTCATCCTTAGAACTGAGAAGAGTTATCTCAGGATCTAAGAGTACGACAGGCACGCCGGGCTTGATTATCCCTGCCTTCTCGTAAGTTATCTTGCTTATCGTGTCGCCTAATCTGTCACAGTGATCGAGACCTATAGCAGTTATCGCCGTGCAAAGAGGCGATCTTACCGCATTGGTGGAATCGAGCCTTCCGCCAAGGCCCACCTCAAGTACTGCGACATCTATTTTCTTTTCTGCAAAATACGCAAAGCATATAGCCGTTATGAGCTCAAATTCCGTGGGAGGCTCGAAGCCCTCATCTGCCATCTGCGCAGCATACTTTTCGACCACTGCGCTGATCCTTGCAAGGTCTGATGCGTCTATCTCTCCGTATGCCTCATCTTCCATCAAGCGCTCAAGGCCTTCCTTGCCGTCGATGATCCTTATCCTCTCGCTGAAGCGCTCTATATAAGGCGATGTAAAAACGCCCACTTTAAGCCCGCTCAAAGATAGGATGGTGGAGGTAAAAGCCGTTACGGAACCCTTGCCGTTAGTACCTGCGATATGAACGCTCTTAAAGCTGTCCTGGGGATCATCCATGAGCTCCAGGAGTCTTGTGATACGCTCAAGTCCCAGGTTGATCCCGAACTTTAATGCGTCCTTAAGGAAATCGGGGGTGCCTGTATCAGCCATCTGTTTCCTCTTTGCCGGAGGATGTATAGTCGACCATATCCTCCTTGCGGAAGACCATGAGCTTGCTCATCACGTAGTTTGCGATGACGACGAAGATCGAATTGATACCCTTGACCAGATATTCGTATGTAAATCCGAAGGATGCGATCATGAACATGACGGTTGCAACAGGGACTCCGGTGATGCCCTCGCAAGCCTTGATCATTACCATATAGAGTGCGAGCTCGAGCACGAGGAAGGAGAGTATCCTTGCGCCTACAAATGTCATAAGTTCTCTAAACCAGTTGCCCTTGGAGCGGAACACGAAGATACGGTTGATGATGTAAGCGGTAAGCACTGCGAGTATCCAGCACACGATCTGGTTTATCACGGTCTTGAGCGATATGTCATGACCGAACATATTGACCATCATGGGGTTAGCAATGAGCTTATCAAAAAGAATATAAGATACCCAGTTTACAACGGTGGTGATACCGCCTGATACCAGGTACATAAAAATCTTCCTGAACTTCTCCTGCTTGGGGCTTAATCCTTCACCGCCGAGCAATATCGTCTTGATCCACATAAAAACTCCTTAAGCCTATACCCTCTTAGGTCTGGGCGTAGTCTTGTCAACAAATATTCTTCTGACCAGATAAACGATTATAACAATAATTATCGATTCAATGAGCGAAACGATTATAAAAATATTCAGAAGGTACTTATATAGCACTTCCGCCCTCTTGTCCTGAGGCGTAAACATCTGGAAGGATTGTTCTTCGGGATTATAGAGATAGAAGGCTCCGTTGCCCGATTCATCCGTTAGATAGCAGATGAACTGATTGTCCTCGTTGACATATCCCGTCATTACGGCTGACTCGGTCTTGTATTCAGCAGGGACATAACCCGTCGGGATCTCGACTCCGTCAGGAAGAGGAGTGGACTTCAGGATCTTACTCATCCTTATGATCGTGTTATTGGGATCGTACTTGGTTATGCTCTTCTCCACGCCGTTATAGAAATAAAGTCCCGGGCTGTTGCTGCCGTCAAATAGATACAGAAGAACGCTTGCGACACCTTCCTTTGTAAAGCACGGAACAGAGTATCCGTTTATAACTCTCGTGGTCTGAGTAAAGCCCTGCGGTACGCTTAATTCATTGGGCAGATCCACGAAGGTATAAGTGTTGCCCTGACCGTCTACGAGCGATGCGTTATCGGGAACATAGCTCTCCTTACGCGTTATATGAAGAGTGTAGTTCATGTGATTTATGCCGTCTTGAGCAGTTACCTGTATATTTATGACATTCTCGCCGATCTCGAGGTTATTCGTTCCGTCGATGATGACGGCAGCCCAGAGATTAGACGGGGTTGCGGTAATGCTGACTTCGGTAACGGACCTTTCTACAGATGCCGTGTAGCTGGTGATGTTGGGATCGAATTCAGGTGTTAATGTAACGCCTCTTACCTTGAGGAAAGCAAGCGATGCATCTGCTGATATCGGGGCTTCGCTTATCGGGATGGTAACGCCCGAACCCTTTATGACCTCAACGCCCTCGTCTGACGAATTCCTGAACTCACCCAAGTCTTCAAGCCATGCAGACATCTCGCCTATGGCATCGGGCCTTACTCTGAAGGATACTTCGTAGAGCATTACGGGAGAATCTGATTCGAAGGGTGCATATGTATATTCCTCGTCTTCCTCATCAGAAGGCTGAGAATAAGTATCCACCGCCGAGATTATGATCTTGCCGTCTTCCTGAGTCTCTGTAAAACCGAAGTTGGTAAGCTCGGAGCCCGCTTCGAAGGACATATACTCAGCGACCTCGCTGCTGTAACCCAGGACTATGGGACCGAAGGACACGATCTTAGGCATGTTGTCTGCCATTACCTTGATCGTTATGATGTCACCTCTTGCGATATTGGATACTTCACATGTCGCGGATATGATCATGGATGAATCAGCTCTTACAAGGCCGGGCAAAAGGCAAGTCACTGACAGTATCAGTGACATTGCAAAAGATATGACCTTGGCTAAGTGCTTCCTCATGTATCACTTACGGCAGATAACCGTATTCCTCCGGCATGTTGTTGTATACCGGTATCGTAAACTCAAACGCCTGATCTAACATACCGATATTCTTATAGCTATTATAGTATCTCACAGATTCGGAGTACGCCATCATTACATTCTGTGCGTACTGATGTACATAGAGCTCCGACCCGTCGTTTATTACATCGAACTTCTGGAAGTACAAAGTGTCCTGACCTTTATCGATATATCCCGATGCGATCCACAGTGCGCCGCCCGAGATAGCCTTATCAATTGAATCCCAGGGAAGGAGCATCGCTGCCTCGGTATCTGAGATCTCCTGCTCGTCAGGGTCTTTGCCCCACATTGCATACTTGGCTCCGTTAACTACGGCGCCGCCTTCTGCGGTAGTCGCATAAGCTCCGATGTTATAGAAATTGTAGTAACCTTCGTACCCGTCTAATTCGCCTCTGCAAAGCGGGGATTCACCCGAATAACCCATCTCCTGGATTATCCTGCTCGCGAGGAAATAAGGTGATACATTCGCATTCCTGCCGGCTTCGTAGATCGCATTGGCATAATCGTATTCCGAAGTATCCATAAACGAACCGCTGATAATGGACTTTACGCCTTCTACCGTGTGGACCTCGGGATCGAAGCTTAAGAGCTCGAACATAAATACCCTGTCCGGGATAAGGAAGTTACGCGGATCCAAGAAGTATGAGGTTACTTCGGATTTTGTAGCCATCCAGTCAGGCGCATCGTAAACCTGTGAATTTGCTCTTACATAATCAGGGAAGCTGGAATACTCGACTAAGTTCCTGCCGCTGCTGTTCTCGGCATCAAGGACAGTGCCGAAATCAAGTCCGGTGTTATATGCCTTGAATACATAGTTCGGCCGGATATTGTGCAATAGCCAAAGCCCGCTGTAATAACTCGAAGGGAAAGCAGATAGAGTATCCTCTCCGAACGAGCCGTCGTCGTCGCCGTTAAGCAGATAGATCTTATACTCACCTGCCTGGCCGTCGAAGGAATTGACGGATGCGGTAATAACGGTCTCGCCCTGCTGCACTTCGTAGATCTCGCCGGGCTGCAGAGTTATCTCATTACCGTTATGCACGGCCTTTATCGTAACCGTTGCAGAATACCCTTCGAGCGCTTCGCAATTGACGGTTACCATGCTGTTGCCGTCCATATAGTAAGCATAGTCTTTTGTCTTGATGTCAAACTCGGGATAGATACCGAGATACCTGCCCGATACCGAATTCCATACACGCATCGAATACAGGCTCGAGCTCAAGGGCAGAAGGTTTATCTCGTCCTTGGTTACTTCGTAGCTCGCACCGTTTATATCGGTCAGGACATAGTCTTCGCCATCAGGAGCAACTGCACAGTAAGAGCCGTTGTAGTATGCGGTATCTGATGAAGTGACTAACTTATAGGATACATTCTCCCCTTCAAAGGATGTAGTATCCGCTCTTCTGACCTCGGCATAGAAGCAATTGGATACACCTTCTATTCCTGTCTCGGATGCTATCTGTGCGGTGTCCTGAGCGCTGCCTCTCAAGACTTCGTATTTGCTGTCTTCGTGAGCGTTGGTGCCTATGGGATTGCCGTATACATCGTAAAGGGTAACGCTTATATCGTCTGCTATATCGACGAAATCCATATAGCAGTTATTGCCCTCACCGCAATCTAACATATACCATGCACTGTCCTTGGAAGCTTCGATATTCCCGTTAGAAACCGTGCCCGGAGCAACCGTAAATCTCACGGGGATATTTACTGTTCCCGTGGATATCGCCTTCGCTCTTCCGTCTGAAGACCTGAGGATTATATAGACATCGTGAGTGCCCGCTTCGACCCCTGCTGTATCCCAGGAGATGTTGAAGTCTCTGCTGCCTGCTCCGTCTGAATCCTCCACCTTGAGATAGCCGTGGTATAAGACGTTATCCACGAAGAAATCCGTGCGCACTTCAGAGCCTGTCGCTTCGAAGCTTCCTGCGGCTTCTCTTATTCCGATCGTATAACCTGACGAGCCTGTTATGCCTGATTGCAGACTTACATCTGATATCACTGAGCCCGTTCCCTTTGCAAGGGATGCTGACACACCGAAGGCATGCCTCTCATCTGATACCGCGTTATCTATAGCCTTCATCCTGCTTACGTCTTCAAGATCCTCTAATATATCTTCTTCGATATCTTCGTCCTCTTCGCCCGTGATGCTCATCGTAAGATCTCTTGCAAAGCCCGCATCGTCTGCGCCCTTAAGATAGTACGAAGGTGAAGTATAGACTGATACGAGATAGTCGCCCGTCGTAAGGATGCCGCCTGATATGAGATCAGATGCAGTGTCTGATATGGACTTGGCCGCTTCATCTGAATAAAGCTGCGAAGCTGCCCTGTAGACTATCTCTTCGGAATCGTTATTTGCACCCTTGCCGCTTAAACCCGAGCCCGGAAGCTTTAAGATCAGATTAACGCAAAAGATGACGGCACATACAGCCATCACCATTGCGAGTATCAGATATTCGATGCGCCTTTTGAACATTAATCGTCCCCTGCGCCCGTAAGTTTATCGAGTGTATAGCCGTAAGGCGGAACATAGTGCTCCATGAAGTAATCAGCTTCGGGAAGCTGCATCGCAGCTATAGACTTACCCGTAGATTCCTTGGCAGCCTTAAACTCGATGCTGCCTGAAGATTCCTCTCTTACGCACTTTATGTAAGCTGCGATCTTGTCTGCAGCCTTAACGAGCTTATGTACGAAGACCTTGTCTTCTGTATCCAGGGAGGGATCCAAGAGCTCTAAGTATTGCTGCCTTAATCCCTCATCTTCGGGAAGGAGTGATACGAGAGCTTCTGCAGCTTCCTGCTCGACTTCCTTGTACGCTTTTGTTATCTCCCTGTTATGGTACTTGATGGGAGTAGGCAGATCGCCCGTTATGATCTCCGTGCAATCGTGGTATAAGGCATACGCCATTACCTTGTATTCGTCTACGGGAGATCCGGGATTAGTCTTGTTATGTATGAGGCAAAGAGCATGCGCTATTACCGCTACATCGAAGCTGTGTTCCTTTATGTTCTCCGTACGCGAATTTCTCATCATGCCCCATCTTATGATGTACTGCATTCTGTCGAGCATTGCGTAAAAACCGTATTCTTCCATAATTACCTCAACTCTTGAATAATTCGTTAAAGCACTTGACCGCATACTGATCGGTCATGCCTGCAATATAGTCTGATACATAGATGGCAAGAGGCATCTCATCCAAGGACTTATTCCTCTCAGGATGCTTGTCTACGAAGGAAGCAAACTGCCTTATCGCTTCGTTACTTGAATTCCTCGCTCTGTCGATGTTGCATATCGCTTCGTAGAAAGCATCGAATAAAGCTTCGAGCATAACATCGCAATACCTCTCATAGACCTTAACCTTAGGTGCCGTGTAGATCTTGGAGACGTTCTCTCTCAGTACAGTCTCAAGAGTGCGGACCGCGGTATCCGACATCGCTATCTCATCCTTGTCGTAGCTGCTCTCAACGATATCTTCGACAAGATAATTGATTATGCCGGAATTAGAACCGCCCATTTCCTCGTAGCCCTTGGGAAGGTTGAACTCACTCTCGATAACGCCTGTCCTTAAGGCATCTTCGATATCTCTTCCGACATAAGCGATCTTGTCTGCAAAACGCACGACGCAACCTTCCAATGTCGCAGGAGTCTTCCTTCTTGCCTTGGGGATAAGATAGTTAAGATCGTCCTCTGTCTTATCTCTGCAAGGTACGAGGCGCTGCTCGTCGTAGTGCTCACCGCAGTGGCAGATGATGCCGTCTCTTACTTCGAATGTCAGGTTAAGACCGAAGTCCTTGCCGTGAGTCTCCAACACATCAAGTACCCTGAGGCCGTTTGATTCGTGCTCGAAATAAAGCTTGTCGTCTACTTCCTTGAGCTTCTTGTTTAAGACTCTCTCTCCGCTGTGACCGAAGGGAGTGTGACCTACATCGTGGCCTAATGCTATGGCTCTTATGAGGTCTGTATTGAGGTTCAATGCGGAGCCTATCGTGGTCGCAATGTAATCTACATAGATGACATGCTCAAGTCTTGAGCAGATATGGTCGTTAGCGGGATTGAAGAAGACCTGTGTCTTATGCTTGAGCCTTCTGAAAGCCTGGGAGTATATGATCCTTCCCATGTCCCTCTCATAGCAGGTCCTGATATTGCAAGAAGGCTCGGGGGTATTCCTGCCTCTGGAAGCTTTGCTTGTCTGCGCATAGGTGCCTAAAGTCTTCTCTTTTGCATCGTGCACCATGCGGATCTTCTCTAAGGTTACGGGGCTTATGCGCTCCCCGCTCTCAAGATCCTTGAAGCTGTCGCGGTACAGGCCAAATAAAGAATTGATATCGTCCATGGTCTTCTTCCTTCCTAATTACCTGAACCTTATTATACTATATTCGCTTAAGACCCGAGGCGTTGACCAACATATTCTTGCGCATGCCGTCGAAATCTATCGTGACAAGAGCGTCTCCGCCTGCAAGCTCCACCCTTAAGATCTTGCCCTCGCCGAACCTCGGATGAGAGACCATCATGCCCTCCGTGACTTCGCCCGAGGTAAGTGCTCCCTCGACCTTCTTGGGCTTGCGGTCGAACTGCGAAGCCAAAGATGCGCTTATCGTCTTGCGTGACTCCTCGCGCCTTGAAGGGCTCTCTGTAGGCTTTGCCTCCTGGCGCTGCCTGCCCATGGGATACAGAAGCTCTTTGTTGATCTCAGAGATAAACCTCGAAGGCCTGTTGCACTGCGTATTACCGAATAAGAGTCTCTGACGCGAGAGTACTAAGAAGAGATTCTTCTTGGCACGGGTGATCGCAACGTACATAAGACGCCTTTCCTCCTCGACCTCGGACTCGCTCTCCATCGCGCGGTATCCCGGGAACACTCCCTCCTCACATCCGATGAGGAATACCGCACCGAACTCGAGACCCTTCGCTGAGTGTATCGTCATGAGCTTTACGAAGTCATCCGATTCGTCGAAGTTATCGCCCTCTGTGACGAGTGCGGCATTCTCGAGATATATCCTTAAGATGCCCTCTGTCGTATCAGCCGTCGATGTGTCTATGAACTCATCTCCGCCCTCCGAAGGCTCGCCTCTGTGTTCCTTGTCGAATTCTGCAGCTTCAGACAAAAGCTCCTTGAGGTTCTCGACCCTGTCTACGATCTCGCCCTTCTTCTCCCTCTGCTGAACGATCTCGTCTATTACTCCCGATTCGTTCTCGACATAGTCTACAAAATGCATGAAGTCCATATCGCCTGCAAGAAGAGTGGCTCTCATCCTCTCGATCAATTCCGTGAAGTCGAAAAGCCTGTTTGCCGACCTTGCAAGATCCGGATAAGCATCCGCATTGCGGGCAATTGTATAAAGGTCGGTATTCTCCTCTATCGCGATCTGTCTGATCTTATCTACGGTGGTATCACCGATGCCCCTCTTGGGCACATTGATTATCCTCTCAAAAGAGATATTGTCTGCCGTATCGCTTATGAGCCTTAAGTAGCAGAGGATGTCCTTGATCTCCTTACGGTCGTAGAACCTTAAGCCTCCATAGACCTTAAAGGGTATGCCGAATGAGGACAATGTAGACTCTATGCTACGAGACAAGGCGTTCATCCTGTAGAGGACCGCGCAGTCCTTATAGCGGAACTTGCCCTTCTCGGTCATCATCTTGATGGTCTGTGCGACAAACCTCGCTTCGTCCTGACCTGAATCTGAATTCATGAGGATTATCCGGTCGCCCTTGGCACCTGATGTCCTCAATGTCTTGGACTTCCTCTTGGTGTTATGTGCGATTACGCAGTTTGCCGCATCGAGGATCGTCTGAGTCGATCTGTAGTTCTCCTCGAGCTTTATCACCTTACAGCCCGGGAAATCCTTCTCGAAGGAGAGGATCAGCTTGACATCAGCACCTCTGAACGAATAGATGGACTGGTCGTCGTCACCTACTACGCAGATATTCTTATGTGAGCTTGCAAGGAGCATTACCGCCTCGTACTGAGGAGTGTTGGTATCCTGATACTCGTCCACCATTATGTATCTGAAGCGCTCACGATAGCTCTCGAGCACCTCGGGATCAGCCTTGAAGAGCTTTACTATATTGACTAAGATATCGTCGAAGTCCATCGCGTTATTGGCCGCAAGCTTCTCCATATATCTCTTGTAGACCTTGGCGCAGGAAGACAGGAAGTAGTCGCCTCCCGCATACTTTGTAAAGGCCTCTACTCCCATGAGCTTATTCTTGGCCTTGGAGATCTCACTTAAGATCGACCTCGGCTTAAACCTGCTCTCGGGGATATCAAGTTCCTTCATGGAATCTCTTATGAGCTTGAGCTGGTCGTCGGAATCGACGATCATGAAGTTGGAATTGAAGCCTATGAGCTCGGCATGCTTCCTCAAGATCTTGGCAAAGATGCTGTGGAATGTGCCGCACCAGATAAACCTGGCTTCGTCGCCGACGAGGCTCTCAATTCTCTCGCGCATCTCCCTTGCGGCCTTATTTGTAAAGGTTATCGCAAGGATATTGGAGGGCCTTACATTGTGCTTGCGCATCATGTAGGCGATCCTGTAGGTTATTACTCTAGTCTTGCCTGAGCCTGCACCCGCTAATATGAGCAAAGGTCCGTTAAGGTGTGTAACGGCCGCCTCCTGCTCGGCATTAAGCCCGCTTAGTAGCTCGGATGCATCTGTCACATAGGACGAAGATGCTCCGTATATCGATTCCATCTCTGAGAAAAACTCGTTCTCGCTGCTGTTCGGTTCCATTGAATTCTCCATGAATCTATTACTAACACATTGATCACAAGATTATAACAGTTTTTGTGTGGCAATATTTGTACTTTAGTCTCAAGTTTGGAAGAATACGGCTTATTGCCTTTATCTTTAAGGTTTGTAACATTGTTACACAGCTCATTTCTGCTTGCTGCCCCACTTAATATCCTTCAAAAATCAATTGCACTTAAGAAGAAGAAATATATAATTAGCCTATGGCAAATTACAAAGACACAACAAAGCCTTCTAAGTTTCATCTTACGGGCTCACAGACAATACTCCTGGGATTCCTGGTCCTGATCCTGGCAGGTACGGCGCTCCTCATGCTCCCTATCGCTACCAAGGACAGATCGTCTACTGATTTTACCGAGGCCTTCTTTACTGCGACTTCGGCAAGCTGCGTTACAGGTCTCGTAGTAAAGGATACCCAGAGCACCTGGTCCATGTTCGGACAGGTGGTTATATTGATACTCATTCAGATCGGCGGCATGGGCGTAGTTACCATAACTACTCTTCTTACCACTTTGGCCGGAAGGAAGATCGGGCTGTCAACGAGATCGACGATGCAGGAAGCGGTATCTGCTCCTAACCTCGGCGGCATCGTAAGGCACATGAGCTTCATTATAAAGGGAACGATAATGTTCGAGCTTATGGGAGCAGTCATCATGTCTCCCGTCTTCATCAAGGATTTCGGTCCCATAAAGGGAATCTGGTATTCCCTGTTTACAGCTATATCAGCCTTCTGCAATGCGGGCTTCGATCTCAACGGATCTTACGGAGCCTTCTCTTCGATGGTTCCTTATTCAAATAACCCCGTGATCGTTATCACCTTGTTCTGCCTCATCTTAACGGGCGGTCTCGGCTTTATCACCTGGAAGGACATCAAGGACCACGGCTTCAAGTTCAGATATTACAGCACGCAGAGTAAGCTCATAATCGTATGTGAGATCATACTCATATCAGTGCCCTTCCTCCTGCTCTTCTTCCTCGAGTACCAGGATCTCCCCACAAAGAACCGTATCCTCGCTTCTTTGTTCCAGTCCATCACTCCGAGAACGGCAGGCTTCAATACGACAGATTACAATAACTTCTCCGATGCAGGCATCGCTCTTACGATAATCCTGATGCTCATAGGCGGCGCTCCGGGCTCCACTGCAGGCGGTATGAAGATCACAACTGTAGCTATACTTCTCATCGCAACCTATTCGACATTCAGAAGAGAGAAGACTCCTTCCGTGTTCAAGCGCAGGATCCCTCTCGATATCGTCGAGTCTGCGGTTGCGGTTTTCGCACTTGATCTTACCCTGTCTTTGTCGGGAGCGATGATCATAAGCAGGATAGAGGATCTGCCTATGAGAGCGACATTTTTCGAGAGCGCATCTGCGGTAGCTACGGTAGGCTTATCATTGGGCATCACGCCCGATCTGGGAACGATATCAAGGTATCTGCTTATATTCCTTATGTTTGTAGGCAGAGTCGGCGGCATGACACTGGTCTTTGCCGCCATAGCAAGGAAGAGAACAACGTCGGGAGAATATCCCAAAGATCACATAGCAGTCGGCTGAGAA
>JAIKWA010000031.1 GCA_024685135.1 Saccharofermentans sp. | reverse complement strand
CCGGGCGATCTTGTCGATATCGAGATCGGAGACAAGGTATACACCTTCGAGATCGCGGGCCATGCAAAAGATGCGCTCCTGGGCTCTGATTTTATGGGAAATTCAAGGTTCCTCATCAACAGCGAAGACTGGAAGACGATCAATGAGGACGAAGAATATAAGACTATGTATACTCTCCAGTTCAGCCATGTCGATTCGACTGATCCCGGACTCGTGAAGTCCAAGGTCTCAAACATTAACGGCACTATCCTGTCTTATCCGAGAGAAACATTCAAGACGGCCTATATATTGGATCTTATTACGGCTTTCATCGTAGTTGCCATGAGCCTTGTTCTCGTGATCGTATCCTTCACGGTCCTTAAGTTCTCTATCAACTTTACCATCGCAGAAGAATTCCGCGAGATCGGTGTAATGAAGGCGATAGGAATGAAGAGCAGCAAGATCCGCTATATGTATATAACGAAATACCTTATGCTTGGTGCCGCAGGCGCTGTCATCGGACTTATCTTAAGCTTCCCGTTCGGCAAGCTCCTGCTGGCTTCCGTCTCTGATAAGATGGTCCTCGGAAGCGAGAATTCGGCTCTTATGAACATACTGGGTTCAGTCATGGTTCTCGCCGTAGTCCTGATGTTTGCTTATCACTGCACCAGAGGCGTCAAGTCCATGACTCCGCTCGATGCGATAAGGAGCGGACAGACAGGCGAACGCTACAGCAGGAAGAAGGGCGTAAGGCTTAAGAGCTTCCGCGGAAACAATGCGGCTTTCCTTGCGATCAACGATATCTTAAGCGCACCCAAGAGATTCATTACGATTCTTCTGACATTCTGCCTGTGCACACTGCTCGTACTCGTTCTCGAGAATACGGTAACTACTCTTACCGGAAGCACACTTGCGACGACTTTCGGTCAGCCGAGCGACCTGTACTTCGGGATCGAGAAAGATGACATAGCTGAGATCGTTGCAGTTGAAGGTATTCCCGGAGTCGAGAACAGACTTGAAGAACTGGAAGACAAACTTGCAGATGCAGGCATCCCCGGTCATGTGTACAAGGAACTCAACTATATGATCACATACAAAGTCGGCGACGAGCAGTATGGTCTCTGGAGCCAGTACGGCGTCGGCACGGATGCAAAGGATTATTCATGCCTTACGGGTTCAGCTCCGCAGAACGCAAACGAGATCGCGATAACCAATCAGGTTGCGAACATTACCGGCCTTAAGATAGGCGATACCGTGATCGCGGAGTACGGCGGAGAAGAGACGGAACTGATCGTAACGGGTACCTTCCAGACTATGAACCAGCTCGGTGAGTGCGTAAGGCTGCACCAGGACTGCGGCTTCAATTTCAGCGGTACGGCGAATTATTTCGAGTATCAGATAGACTTCGATGATGACCCGTCCGCAGAGGAGATCGAAGCGCGTAAGGCGAAGGTCGCAGAGGTCATCGACTGCGACGGCGGCGAGGTAATGAATGCGGGAGAGTTCGTTGACAAGTGCACACAGTCGTCAGGCCCCATCGGTGCCGCGAGAGACCTTCTCCTCGCCATAACGTTCATAGTCATCGTGCTCGTCGCGATCCTGATGGAGAGGTCATTCATCTCCGACGAGAAGGACCAGATTGCTCTGCTCAAGGCACTCGGATTCGGAACGGGAACGGTCACTCTCTGGCATACTATAAGGCTCGGTCTTGCATCGCTGATCGCAGTACTTCTCGCGGCGCTTCTGTCGCTGCCTGCGACCAAGCTCATCATCACACCTATCTTCGCATTCATGGGAGCATCCAAGGTGGATTATGAGTACAGACCTGAGATGATATTCGGTTTCTACCCGGCCCTCATACTGATAGTCGCAGTGACAGCGGCATACCTGACATCGCTCTACACCAAGTCGGTCAAAGCATCTGATACATCTAACATCGAATAAAGGAGAAAGTAAAAATGGAAAATATAATCGAAGTAAAAGACCTCTGCAAGACATACATCACGAACAAGAGACAGAATCATGTATTGAAGAATGTGAGCTTCAATATAAGGAAGGGAGAGATGGTAGGCATAATGGGACCTTCAGGCTCCGGCAAGTCGACACTTCTTTACTCGGTATCCGGCATGGATAAGGCTACGAGCGGAACGGTCACTCTCTCCGGCAAGGAGATCACGAACCTGTCAGACAAAGAGATGGCAGCTGTAAGACTAGACCACATGGGATTTATCTTCCAGCAGATGTACATGATGAAGAACCTTACAGTCTTGGATAACATCATCCTTCCTGCAGTTCAGTCCAAGAAGCTTGGCGAGACAAGATCCGAGACCGAGGCAAGAGGCGAGGAACTTATGAAGAAGTTAGGTATAATAGATACGGCAGACAAGGATATAAATGAAGTATCAGGCGGACAGCTCCAGAGAGCTTGCATAGCCAGGAGTATGATCAACAAGCCTGAGATAATCTTTGCCGACGAGCCTACCGGAGCGCTTAACAGAACTTCTTCCAACGAGGTCATGGATGAGCTTGTGAAGATCAATAACGACGGTGCTACGATAATGCTCGTAACACATGATGCCAAGGTTGCCGCAAGATGCACGAGAGTCCTTTACATCGTTGACGGCAACATACAGGGTGAGTATGAGCTTGGCAGCCAGACTGACGGTGAGGCAGAGCTCAAGAAGAGGGAAAGAGATCTTACGAACTGGTTGATGGAGATGGGCTGGTAACCTATGACGGATATACTGATAGTCGAAGATAATAAGGAGATATCGGAGCTCTTGTCCGATTTTCTCAAGAAGGAGGGTTTCCTCGTCAGCGCAGCTTATTCGGGCGAAGATGCTCTTAGTAAGTTTGCCAAGTTCGGCGCTAAGATGATCCTTCTGGATATCATGCTCCCGGGCCTGGACGGCTATGCAGTATGTTCAGCTATCAGACAAAACAGCAATGTCCCTATCTTTATCCTGAGTGCCAAGACGGAGAAGGACGATAAGATAAACGGACTTCTCCTTGGCGCAGACGATTATATCGAGAAACCATACGATATAGATATCCTGATAGCCAAGGTAAAAGGTCTCTTTGCCAGGCGCTATTCATCGGATGAGCTTATTTGCGGGAATATAGTGATCAACAAGGCTGATTACAAAGCCTATAAAGACGGCCGGGAGATAGAACTCACCATTAAAGAATACGAGCTCTTATTGCTTATGGCAGAGAACGAAGGTAAAGTCCTTACAAAGGAATTTCTGTTCGGAAGGGTATGGGGCTTTGACAGTGACTCTGAGCAGCAGACTCTTACAGTGCACATAACGAGGCTCAGGCAGAAGATCGAGGACGATCCCAAGGATCCCAAGAGGATCTTAACGGTATGGGGTAAAGGATATAAGTTCGAATGAAGGCATATAACAGATTCGTCGCAATAGTCGTTATCTTATTTCTTGTTTTTGCAGCAGGGGTGAATCTGTTTGTTGTCTTTGATATGAGGAAGGATCCTGCTGAGGAAGGAAGGTTCTACCGGGTAGAGATCTCGAGACTTGAGCAGGAGATCGCAAGCGGTACTCCTGCATCAGACCTCGACCTTTCCTCCTGCGAGAATGTCACAGAGGTCACAGAAGACGAGGGGGGTGAGGATTTCTTCAAACCCTCATCTGATTACGAGATAAGAGAGATAAACGGAAAGCTTTACCGCTTCAGCTTCGGCACCAAGCAGGCACCTTCTTATAGAGTTCTCCTGATTTGCGATACGGTAATAGCAGTAACATTCCTCATATTGATCTTAGTTCTGCTCTTTATCCGCAAGCATGTGATCCTTCCCATGGATGAACTCGGTAAGAGCGCTGAGGAACTGTCCAAAGGCAACCTCCAGGAAGGTGTCAAGGCCGGGAAATCCAAGTATCTTGGCAGGATGGTATGGGGGCTTGATCTTCTTCGAGACAAGCTTGAGAGCGACCGCAAAAGGAATAGGGAATTAGAAAAAGAAGAAAAGACACTGCTCCTGTCCTTGTCTCACGATATCAAGACCCCGCTATCTGCCATAAAGCTGTCAGCAAAAGCTCTGTCCTCAGGGCTTTATGAGGACGAGGAAAAGAAGATAAAAGTAGCTGAAGGTATCAATGCCAAGGCGGACGAGATAGAGAGATACATGAAGGAGATAACGGGAACTGCAAGAGACGATGTTCAGATCCCGGATGTCAAGATCACGGAATTCTATCTGTCAGAGCTTCTCGGTAAGATAAAGGTATATTACGAGGGACGCTATGAAGTGACCAAGACTAAGGTCGTTATAAGTGAGTATGCAGATGTCCTCATAAGTGGAGATCTTGACAGAGCAATCGAGGTTTTGCAGAACCTTATTGAGAACGGACTTAAGTATGGAACAGGAGGGAGCGTCGATGTGTCCGTTCTCCGTGAGGAGAATTGCTGCCTCGTTAATGTCAGAAGCTTTGGAAACCCTGTTTCTTCAAGTGAGTTGCCTCATGTCTTTGATAGCTTCTGGAGAGGGTCTAACAGCAGCGGCCGCGAAGGAAGCGGTCTGGGCCTTTACATATGCAGGCGCCTGATGCGTAAGATGAGCGGTGATGTCTACGCAGATGTTAAGGGTGAGAGCGTGGTCGTAACCGCGGTATTCCCCGAAGCTTGACAGGGACACACCTTGTCCCATCCCGTAAATGCCTGTTTTGTGTCCTTCTTTTGGTCAGTGGGAAGATTTAAGATCTGCTCATAACAAATGAGGAGGACAAACAAATGTCTAAAATCTTACGAATAATACTTGGAATAGCAGCTCTTGCTCTTATAATCACGAGCATGGTAATCGAAGGAAAGAACGCATATCTTGCCATGGGACTTGCATGCATAGCGATCGCTAACTCAATTACCTGGGCAGAGAAGAGAAATACGAATAAGGAAGACTGACAGTAAGGATAAAAACGCCTTGGCAGTAGATCAGAGTGCGTAAATGCAGACGATGACAAAGGATACGATGGAGAGTATAAGACCAACTGCCGGGAGCCAGATGAGCTTGAAGCGTTTCTGAACAATGGATAAGATCATGCCGATAAGACCTGTGATAAAGCTTAATGCGCTCCCACCGATCGCTATCATCAGATAGGTAATGTATCCCACTGCAAAAACAACAGCTTCATTGGTGATGTAATCACCGGAAACACTGGGGCTTTGTGTCACGGTCATCATGAAGAGGATCGCAAAGAGCAATGCGATCAAAGCATCTGAGACAGACAGGATCGACAGGACTATTATTGCGACAGGACTCTTTTGCTTACTCATATGATCACTCCGCTTCTAAATACATAATGATAATAAAGATACTGCTAAAAAAGTAAACCCTCAAACATTGTGTTTGAGGGTTAAGCTTGCTATGTATGGTGGATGCTACAGGACTCGAACCTGTGACCCCCTGCACGTCAAGCAGGTACTCTAACCAGCTGAGCTAAGCATCCGTCAGCCTCGCAATTATACATTGTTTTGCGCTTGTTGGCAAGAATGGTTGACAGATACCCATAGGGGGTATATTCTCTTTGTGTTATTACATACCCATAGGGGGTATTAGAAAGGGAGAGCTCATATGGCTGAGAAGAAGTGTTGCTGCAGGACAAAGAAGCGCGATGAGAAGGAAGTAAAGGATCTCATCACAAGGCTTAACAGGATAGAAGGCCAGATAAGAGGCATCAAGGGCATGATCGAAGAGGATGCATACTGCGTTGATGTGCTCAATCAGGTAAGCGCTGCAAGATGTTCACTTAACAGCTTCTCGAAGGTGCTCCTTGCAAGTCACATCAAGACATGCGTAGAAGATGATGTAAGAGAAGGGTCCGAAGAGAAGATCGACGAGCTTGTTGAGCTCTTACAGAAGATGATGAAATGACAAAGTACGATGTAACGGGAATGAGCTGTGCTGCATGCCAGGCTCATGTCGAGAAGGCTGTAAACGGTGTTAGTGGCGTAACTTCTTGCGCTGTGTCTCTGCTTACAAATTCCATGACTGTAGAAGGGAGCGCCGATCCTGATGCCGTTATCGCTGCCGTCAGTAAGGCAGGGTATGGGGCATCGGTAGCAGGCAGCGCAAAGAAGACGGAATCTGTCTTAGATACCACGACAAAGCCTCTTATAAGAAGGCTTATATCGTCAGTATTATTACTTTTGGTCCTTATGTATTTCAGCATGGGCGTACATATGTGGGGATTCCCCGTTCCCGCATTTTTGTCCGGTAATGCCGTAGGACTCGGTATAGTACAGATGCTCCTTGCAGGGCTCATTATGGTGATAAATCAGAAGTTCTTCGTATCGGGGATTAAGACATTGCTGCACCTGTCTCCTAATATGGATACTCTCGTCGCTTTGGGATCGGGTGTGTCTTTCGGATACAGTTTCTGCGTGCTCCTGGCCATGACCGTGGATAAGGGCGACGGACATCTCTATTTTGAATCTGCTGCGATGATAGTAACGCTCATCACCATAGGCAAGATGCTTGAATCGATATCCAAGGGTAAGACTACAAACGCGCTCAAAGACCTTATGGATCTTACTCCCAAGACGGCAGTTGTCGTAAGGAACGGTATGGATGTCACAGTGCCCTGCGAAGAAGTCATTAAGGGCGATATCTTCAAGGTGAAGCCCGGCGAGCAGATCCCCGTTGACGGCATAGTAATAGAGGGTGTGAGCGCAGTTGACGAATCGGCACTTACAGGTGAATCCATCCCTGTCGATAAGGAAGCGGGATCTGTAGTTTCCGCAGGAACGATAAACAGCTCGGGCTATATCCTCTGCAAGGCCACCAAGGTAGGCGAGGATACGACACTTGCTCAGATCATAAAGATGGTAAGTGAATCTGCTGCGACAAAGGCTCCTATCGCCAAGATTGCAGATAAGGTGGCAGGCGTGTTCGTACCCTGTGTACTCGTTATAGCAGCGATAGTTACGGCCATTTGGCTTATCTCAGGCAAGGATATCGGCTTCTCGCTTACAAGAGGTATTGCGGTGCTGGTGGTAAGCTGCCCCTGCGCATTGGGTCTTGCAACCCCTGTTGCGATTATGGTGGGAAGCGGCCTGGGCGCAAGATCCGGAATACTTTTTAAGACATCAGCCGTATTGGAGCAGACCGGTAAGATCAAGATCGTTGCTATGGATAAGACAGGCACGATCACAAGGGGCAAGCCTGAAGTAACGGATGTTATCCCTGATGAAGGCGCTGATACAGGTGAGCTCTTATATGTTGCCTATTCTCTTGAAGCAAAGAGCGAGCATCCGCTCGGCAAAGCCGTAACGGAATATGCTGATCTTAATAAGGTTTCTCTTGCAGAGACTGAAGGGTTTGAAGCAGTACCCGGTAAGGGACTTAAGGGCAGCATTGAAGGCATATCTGTATATGGAGGAAATATAGGTTACATATCTTCCGTTTGCTCTGTTCCCGCTATCGCTTTGGAGGAAGCCTCAAGACTGCAGGATAAGGGCAGGACTTGTATGTTCTTTGCAAAGGACGGTGAGTATTTAGGCCTTATAGGCGTAGCTGACAGCATCAAGCCCGATGCAGCCAAGGCCATAAAGCAGCTCGGCGATATGGGCATCAATGTGGTAATGCTCACAGGTGACAGTGAGAAGACAGCTAATGCCATAGCAATCGAAGCGGGCATAAGAGATGTGGTATCGGGCGTGCTCCCCGGAGGTAAGTCTTCTGTAATAAAGAAACTTAAAGAGTTTGGATCTGTTGCGATGGTAGGTGACGGCATAAACGATGCCGTTGCGCTCACCGAAGCAGATGTCGGCATCGCGATAGGTGCGGGATCTGATGTCGCGATCAACAGCGCGGATATCGTGCTCGTAAGATCGGCGCTCGAAGATGTTCCCGCGGCGATAAGGATATCGCGCAAGACGACACTCAACATAAAAGAGAATCTGTTCTGGGCGTTCATATACAATGTAGCATTGATACCTCTTGCAGCAGGTGCATATGCATCTTTGGGACTTACTCTTAATCCGATGCTCGGAGCTCTTGCGATGAGCTTGTCGAGTTTTACCGTATGCATGAATGCATTGAGGATTAATCTCTATGACCCGTATAAGCCGGGCAGGACTAAAAAGGCGGATGTATTAGACATTACAAATATTATTCAAGGAGAGAAGACCATGACAAAGACAATGAAGATCGAAGGTATGATGTGCGGACACTGCGAGGCAAGCGTTAAGAAAGCTCTTGAGGCTATAGACGGCGTAGCATCAGCTGAAGTATCCCACGAGAAGGATGAAGCTGTAGTCACTCTTGATAGCGAAGTAAGTGACGAGATACTTACAAAAGCAGTAGAAGACAAGGACTATAAAGTAATAAGTATCAGCTAATGTAATTAAATAGTAAATTTACGCGCTTGAAAGTCTTCGTTGCGGCATATAGTATTTAGTTACTATTTCTAAGGGAGTCTTTTTGTGGGTATCAGAAGCATTGGTATGATAGCTGCGACAGTTCTGATCGTCGGCGGAACGATGGTCTTAACAGGCGCTGCAATGAATTGCCATATAAGGTCATCGGTAGAACGGGGTTTTGTAAATATCGGTGGCGGTATCTACTACTACGACGATAACGGCAATGAGGCCTACGGCTTTACTGATATTGATGGCAATTGCTATTACTTCAGCATTGCAGATCACCGTATGGTAAAGGGAATGGTAGATTCCCTCGTTTGTGACAGCTGCTACTACTTCAATGAGCAGACAGGCTCCATGCAGACCGGCTTTATTAACATAGACGGCAACGATTACTATTTCGATCCCGATACCGGACTTATGGCGAAGGGCTGGACCACTATAGACGGCAAGGAGATCTATCTCGATGAAGTAACCGGAATATGCGCTAAGGGGCGCGTCTTTATCGGTGAAGATGAGTACTACATAGATGACAGCTACAATACGGTCAAGGGCTGGTTTGAATTAGACGGACAGAAATACCATTCTTCGACGGATACCGGCATTATCGATAAGGGTATAACGGATATTGACGGAAGCACTTATTATCTCGATGCCGATACAGGAGCCATGCGTACGGGTTGGATAGAAGAAGGCTCCGAAAAGTATTACTTCATGACAGATACCGGCGTTGCCGCAGAGGGCATGATGCAGTTCGGCGATACCATCTACGGTTTCCAGAACGGCTTGCTCCTCAAGGATGCCAAGGTAGTGCAGGGAAGGACTCTGTACTATATCGGAAGTGACGGTCTTGTCACGAGGACTGTAGACGGCAACAGGCCCTTGGTAGCACTGACCTTTGACGACGGCCCTTCGCAGTACACGGAGCAGCTCGTATCGATACTTGAAGCTAACAATGCAAGGGCTACCTTCTTCGTAGTCGGCAACAGAGTAGACTGGTACCCCGGGACCTTAAGGCATGCCGTTGAGATCGGCTGCGAGATGGGTAACCATACATATGCACACACATATCTCGATAAGGCATCTCCCGAAGAAGTCGCAAATGTTATAGGCAGCACGGACGCTGAGCTGCTCGATGCAACCGGCATCGGGTCAACCTGCTTAAGACCTCCGGGAGGAAGGATAGACGATACTCTCAAGACGGAAGTCTCACTGCCGATCATATTGTGGTCCATCGATACGAGAGACTGGGCTACAAGAGATGTGGATTCAACTATAAATGCGGTAATTGGTCATGTAAGGGACGGCGATGTCATCTTGATGCATGACATCTATGAGCCTACGGTCATCGCCTGCGAGACTATCATCCCCAAGCTCAAGGAGCAGGGCTTCGAGCTCGTTACGGTAGAAGAATTAGGTCTCATCAACAGAGGCGGTCTTAACAACGGACAGGTGTATTACAGTATCAGACAGCCCGATTGATATCAGGTGTGTTATAATCACCTTATGATCAATCCGGGAGGTTTGTTATATGTCTGATAACAATGAGAACGAACTGAATGAGACCATTAAGGAAGAATCAGTAGAAGTAAAGGAAGAATTAGCCTCCTCGGTAGAGAAGGTCGAATCCGAAGCAAAAGAAGCAAAAGAAGAGAAGGCAGCCGTTGCTGCCGCCGCTGCTACTGCAGCTACAGCTGCAGCAGACGAGAAGAAAGCTGCCGAAGCTGCTGCCAAGGCTGCCGAGAAGGCAAAGGCAAAGGCTGAGAAGGATGCCAAGAAAGCTGCTGCCAAGGCTGAGAAGAAGCGCATCAAGCGCGAGAAGAAGCAGGCTATTATAGACAGCTGCCCTGCAGAGTACAAGGCAATGTCCACTTCCAAGTACTTTTGGACAGGCTTTTTATGCTATCTGCCGGTCCTGGGCCTTATCATCACGATCATCCTCGCCCTGGTACCACGCAATAAGAACTTAAAGCATTTTGCAAGAGCTATCCTTATCTGGTACATCATAGCGATAATCCTTTGCCTTATCTTTACGCTCATCATGTATTTTGCGATCGATGAAGCACCCCGCCAGGCTATCCTTACGGGCGTAGAGGAGATATTCCACGCTTTAGGCTTCTGATTTTGTTGTCTTAAGTTTATACAGGTGCCACCTGTTTGTAACATTGTTAATTTACAATCTGTGTAAACAATAATGTGAAGAAGGTGGCATTTATTATGGATGAAAAACTGATTTCAAAGAAAGAACTCTTAAGCCTCGAGCAGATATCCTATGGTACTTTATACCGCTGGAAGCGTCAGGGCCTCATTCCCGAGAGCTGGTTTATCCATAAGGCAACTGACATCGGTCAGGCAACATTCTTCCCTGAAGAGAAGACGATTGCCAGGATCGAGAGGATCAAGGAGCTCAAGAACGAGCTTACAGTAGAGCAGATGCAGGAGCTCTTCTCTGCAAATGTAGAGAGCTTCAAGATCCCGATAGCTGACTTCAAGGGTCTCGATATCGTAGGCAAGATGTCATTCACCGCTTTCGCAAGCGTATTCCCCACAAAGAATGTATTGGACTTCAACGATGTATTCGGCATGTATGTCGTAGATCATTTGATGAAGCTCTCCGGCATCTATCTTGAGGATGCAAAGCAGGTTTTAAGACTTCTTTGCAAGTATCTCTCAGTAGAGAACTCCAAGGAGTATCAGCTCCTCTTGCTCCGTAAGATGGGCGTGCCTATGACGGTTCTCGTAAGAGGCGACGATGAGATCCTCTTGGAAGACAACACTGAAGTTATCGCCTGCGCTAACTTAGGCGAATTCGAAGAAGCACTCAAGGATCAGCTCATTGCTTAATAAGAGGTGAGCCTGTTGAACGACGATTATCTGACAGAAGACCTCGCAAGAAGCCTTAGCGTTATCGCCGAGCCCGTCAGGATAAAGATCCTTATCAAGATCGCATCCGCAGGTGAGATATGCGCAAGAGACATCCTGCCCGAATTCAAGATCACGCAGCCTACGTTGTCACATCACTTGAGGCTTCTTACTGACAGCGGGATCTTAAACGCAAGACGCGAGGGCAGATTCACTTACTATTCGATCGATTCCGAGACGGCAAGCGATCTGTCTTCCTTTATAATGCAGCTCAATGAACCTCCTGTAGTGCTGACCACACCTGAAGCAAGAGGCGTAAGCAAGAAGCGCGCACAGGAGAGAAGATCTCAGGCCAAAGCACCTCAGCTCAAGAAGACTTCGAGCGTACCTGTCCCCAAGGCGCCCGTTGAAGCGCCTGATATAGAGCAGCTCAAGAAGAAAAAGAAGAAGAAAAAGAAGCTCAAGGACAAAAAGAAGAAAAAGTAACGATCGAGGGGACATATCGCCCCTTGATCTTTTTTTACGGACATTTATTTAACAGTTAATAAATCAACCTTATATACAATGACTTTTTAAGTTATTATATTAGCCCTATAGGTGGAATGATGGCTAAGACTACAGACATGACAAAAGGAAACCCGCTCACGCTTATCGCAAAGTTTGCGATACCGCTGTTCCTGGGTAATATCTTCCAGCAGCTCTACAACATGGCAGACAGTGCCATAGTAGGGCAGAAGCTTGGTGTCGATGCGCTTACTGCGGTAGGCCAGTCCGCATCCATTACATTCCTGATATTCGGCTTTGCGATAGGAACCTGTGCAGGCTTCGGCATCCCTGTATCCCAGCGCTTTGGCGCGGGCGATTACAAGTCGATGAGAAAGTTCGTGCTAAACAGTTTCTATCTTGCGGCTGTCCTTGCACTTATACTCACTGTCGTAACGAGTATATATACGACTTCGATCTTGAGGCTTATACACACCCCCGATAAATATCTCAAGGATGCAGCGGATTACCTGCTGATAATATTCCTGGGACTTCCCATGACGGTGCTCTACAATCAGAGCGCTTCCATGGAGAGGGCTTTGGGAGATTCGAAGACTCCTTTTATCTATCTGGTCGTATCCGCCGTGCTCAATGTAGCATTGGATTTCCTCTTTATATTCTCCTTTAATATGGGCGTAAGGGGCGCTGCGGTCGCAACCGTTATAGCTCAGGGTATATCGGGTATCCTTTGCACGATAAGTCTGTTCAGGAATTTCAGGGAATTAAGGCTCGAGAAGGGCGACGCAAAACCGGAAGCAAAGTCCTGTATGAAGCTTGTCGGCTTCGGAATCCCCATGGGACTTCAGTGCTCTGTTACGGCTATCGGCTCCATCATGTTGCAGACTGCGGTAAACGGTCTCGACTATGTCTATATATCCGCATACACGGTAGCACTTAAGCTCAAGCAACTCTTCATCCCCGAGTTCGATTCCCTCGGCACCGCTCTTGCGACCTTCGTCGGACAGAACTACGGAGCGGGCAAGTTCGACCGCATCAAGCAGGGTATGGCTAAGTCCCTGATAATCGCGGGTATCTTCTACATAGTAACTCTTGCGGCAAATGTCTTAGGCGGAGAATATCTCATCATGGTATTCGTCAAGGCTAACGAGACGGCGGTCATCGCAGCAGCTTACAAATATATCGTTATCGATGCCACCATGACATTCCTTCTTGCGATGCTCTTCATCTTCAGATACACGCTCCAGGGTATCGGCAGATCCTTCGTCGCCATGATCGCAGGCGTCTGGGAGATGGTCTCAAGACTTGCGATGTCTCTTTGGGTGATCCCCCTTATCGGCTGGAACGCGGCATGCGTCACCGATCCCATCGCATGGGGCTCGGCCATGGCCTATTGCGGAATATGCTGCTTTTTTATCCTGCGCAGCGAAAAGAAAAAACATTTGCTTTCATCACAGACCGGTTCTGCCTTATAATTAAAACATAATATAAGCAGGGGGCCAGACATATGTACAATTTCTACGGTGCGGAGAATGCAGACGTAAGCCCTGT
>JAIKWA010000133.1 GCA_024685135.1 Saccharofermentans sp. | reverse complement strand
CATATAAGCCAGTCGGTCGAGGCAAATGCCCAGTGGCTGATAAGAGACCAGGCAAGGAATCCTCCGATGGCATAGATGATCCCCTGGAATAGAAACGCTATACGAAGCTTAGCTTTGACACTTAGGTCAAACCTGTCTATCTGATCCCATAAACTCTTCATATCGATACCTCCGTTTACGCCAAAGATATCTTTGCTCTGTAAAGACTGAATTCAGGTTAGGGTAATGATCATGTAAAACACAAAGATTTTACCCGGATTTTACAAAGGCACCTTACAAGGCTTTACAAACGACCTTTAATATCACACTGACAAAATATGTCGAGGTGACGAAGTGGATATTTTTGGAATACTTAAGATGGTAGGCGGTCTCACCCTTTTCCTATATGGAATGAATGCTATGGGAGACGGCCTTGTAATGCTGTCCGGAGGTAAGCTCGAGAAAGTCTTGGAGAAACTCACCAAGAAGAGGATAATGGCACTTTTGCTCGGTGCCTTTGTAACGGCGATAATACAGTCTTCGTCTGCTACGACAGTAATGGTAGTGGGTTTTGTAAACTCAGGGATCATGAACCTTACACAGGCTGTCGGCATCATAATGGGTGCGAATATCGGTACGACCATCACCTCGTGGATATTATCCCTGACAGGCATAAGCGGAGATAACATCTTTATAAACCTGCTTAAGCCGAGCTCGTTCTCACCGATCCTTGCCGCTATAGGAATAGTATTCATAATGACCGGCAAAGACGGCACGAAGAAACACACGATAGGTAATATCTTTCTGGGATTTGCTATCTTGATGTTCGGAATGGAGACGATGAGCAGCGCTGTAGCACCGCTCAAGGACAATGCGGCTTTTACCGGAATGCTCACAGCCTTCTCTAATCCTATACTCGGTATGCTCGCAGGAGCTTTGCTTACAGCGGTGATACAAAGCTCTTCTGCATCTGTAGGTATCCTTCAGGCTCTATGCATATCCGGTGTTGTGACTTATGGTACGGCGATCCCGATAATAATGGGACAGAATATAGGAACCTGCGTAACTGCGCTCATATCCTCTGTAGGTGCAAACAAAAATGCCAAAAGAGCGGCCTTTATACATCTGTATTTCAACCTGATAGGAACGGTCGTGTTCATGATCTTGTTCTATTCGGTAAACCAGTTTGTAGATTTCCCGTTCCTGCAAGATAAAGTCGGAGCAGCAGGGATCGCTGTTATCCATACTCTCTTCAATGTGGGATGTGCCGTATTCCTATTCCCGTTTGCTGATAAGATCGTATCTCTTGCAAAGATAACGGTAAAGAAGGGCAAGGGAGAAGGCGCAGACCAGGAGATGCCACCGGAGCTTCTGGCCTTGGACGAGCGTTTCCTCGACACGCCCTCGTATGCCATACAGCTATGCAAAAAGGCGGTAATAAAGATGGCGAGCCTTACCACGGATGCCATCCTGCTCGATATGGAGATACAGACAGACTATTCGGAGGATAAGGTCTATAAGGTGGAGAAGATAGAGCAGTCTGTAGACGTCTTCGAGGATGCGATTGGTTCTTATCTGGTCAAGATAGCCAGCAGGGATCTCGGTCAGGAAGACAGCCATCTGCTCTCGACTCTATTGCATTCGATAAGTGATTTTGAGAGGATCTCAGACCATGCGATCAACATCGCAGAATCTGTGAAGAAGCTTAAGGACAACGGGCTCAGCTTCAGCGAGCAGGGTCAAAACGAACTCGACTCTTTGAGCGTGGCAGTGCGTGATATAATGCTAATGACCAAGCAGGTATTTGCCGATGAAGACGTGGAAGCCGCTGCAAATGTGGAGCCATTGGAGGAAGTCATAGACGACCTCGTTATGGAGATGAAGCAAAGGCATATAACAAGACTCAGGCAGGGTAATTGCTCTATGGAAGTAGGCATCCTCCTAGAGGACATCCTGACAAACTACGAACGTGTGTCGGATCACTGCTCGAATATAGCAGCGGCGCTGATCGAGATCAAGGCCGACGAACTCTATATGCATCAATATGTCGGCGTAAGAGTTAAGGGCAGCGATCCTTACTATCAGGAAGAATATAAAAGGCTTAAGAATATATACATATTACCGAGCGGAAGAGGGATATAAATGGCATTGATATACATTGTTGAAGACGATAAGAGCATACAGGAGATAGAGGTACTCGCATTAAAGAACAGTAACTATATCGTCCAGGTATTCGACCGCGCATCCACCTTCTACGAGAAGATGGAAAGTGTCTTGCCGGACCTCGTGCTGGTGGACATAATGCTCCCCGACGAAGACGGCTATTCTATAGTCCGCAGATTAAGGAACGACCCCAAGACGCGCAGGATCCCGATAATCATAATCACTGCGAAGACTTCGGAGATGGATATGGTAAAGGGCTTAGACGACGGCGCGGACGATTATATCCGTAAACCTTTCTCGGTAATGGAGCTCCTGTCCCGCGTAAGAGCATTGCTCAGGCGCTCGGCAGAAGATACCGAGGTGAAGCTTTCCGTCGGCAGCATAACTCTTGATGACGAACGTCACGAGGTGACTTCCCAAGAAAGGGTCGTAACGCTTACACTTAAGGAATACGAGTTGCTGCACTACCTGATGCACAACGAAGATATAGTGCTCACGAGAGAGAACATTATGAGATATGTTTGGGGCGCTGACTTTGAGATGGAGAGCAGGACCGTCGATATGCACATCAAGACATTGAGACAGAAGCTCGGGGAGAGCGGCAAACAGATAAGAACAGTCCGCGGCGTCGGATATGTAATAGGCAAAGATATAATCGAGACATGAGACAAAAGATAAACCTGATCTTAAGCATAATCGCCCTGGTGGCTATAGTGACGACATCAATAGGCATCACGCTCGTTTACTATAACCTGTTCCAGAATCAGGTCAGAGCGGATCTTAAGCAGAATGCGAGACTTCTCGTTGAGAGCGAAGTATTCCAGAACGCATACCAAAAAGGTTATGAGCATGCCCCCTCTCTTGCCAACTTGAGCCCGGGCAACTTGAGGATCACCTGGATAGATGCCGACGGAACGGTGCTTTTCGATAACGATACAAATGTAAGCGGACTTGCCAATCACCTGGACAGACCTGAGATAAGACAGGCCTTTGACAGCGGTGAAGGTGAGAGTACAAGGCGTTCTGACACCATGAACATGAATACCTTCTACTATGCTCTGCTGCTTGAGAATGGTACGGTGCTCAGAGTATCGACGCAGGCAAGAACCATATTCAGCGTCCTGTTCAACGCACTTCCCGTAATCCTTGTTATAGTCGCAGTGACACTTATCGCCTGCGTGCTTATAGGACATTTACTTACAAAGCAGCTGATGAAACCTTTGGAGGTAATGGCTGAGCATTTAGACGATGCAAGCGAACCGGCATACAAAGAGCTTGAGCCCTTTGCAAGGAAGATAAGGAGCCAGCACGAGAATATTCTTGCTGCCGCAAAGAGCAGACAGGATTTCACGGCAAATGTCTCGCACGAGCTCAAGACACCCATAACGGCCATCTCCGGATATGCGGAGCTCATCGAGAACAATATGGTCGCCAAGGAAGACGAAGCCCATGTCGCCAGGCAGATCAGGCACAATGCCGACAGACTGCATTCGCTCGTTAACGACATTATCAAGCTCTCTGAATTAGACCATCTTGACAGAGGCGAGTCCTTCGAGACCATAGACCTTTTTGAAGTCGCAAAAGAATGCGTAAACGATATGAAGACCGCGGCGGACAAGAAGCAAGTGAAACTTACATGCAAAGGCTCCTCGGCAGGGGTTATTGCAGATCGCGCCCTTATTCGTGAGATGATAGATAACCTGGTCCAGAACGGCATACGATACAACAAGGAGAAGGGTTCTTGCGAAGTGTATGTCACCATACAAAACGCAAGACCGATCCTCACGGTCAAGGATACCGGCATCGGGATCCCGCAAGATCAGTTAGACAGAGTATTCGAACGCTTTTACAGAGTAGATAAGAGCAGATCGAGGGAGACGGGAGGTACCGGCCTCGGACTTGCGATAGTCAAACACATAGTAGAGCTTCATTCGGCTGAGATAGCGATAAACAGCACTTTGGGAGAAGGTACCACAGTCACGGTAAGCTTCTGGGCCACCGCAAGATAAAGCAAACAAAAAAGCTCCGGAAGATTGAAGTGAACCCCTGAAGTTGGACAAACTTCGGGGGTTTATATATGAAATACAGTTTTGAATTAAAGAAAGAAATCTACGAGAAGCATTGTGAGGGTTATGGAAGCGACACTCTATCTAAAAAATATGGTTTAAACTCGTC
>JAIKWA010000125.1 GCA_024685135.1 Saccharofermentans sp. | reverse complement strand
AATGTGCTTTGCTTTAACGGGCAAACCCGGCCGTTCCTAATTACAAGTGCTTTCAGTACGGCAGCTCCGGGAGGACTCATCATTACGCTTGCCAATGTCCGCATCTCGCCGCCGCGGGCTCTCTGTATCAGGCTTAGAGCGCATCTTTATTCCCTTCAACGCTTGTAATAACCATTAAAGCACGGGCCGGGGCACATTGTCAAGGAAAGCCGTTTCTTCAATTCCAGTCCTGCTCGGCAAAGATCTTATCCAGATCGAAGATCCTTACTCTGGGGAATGTGGTGTCAGTGCCGTAATACACATATGCCTTCATGTTGCTGTCTCTGTCTGAGAGATTATAGAATCTGAAATCTGCGTCGTGATAGTATGTCATATCGGGTATCGCATAGGGCTCAAGAGCATCAAATACCTGATGAGCCGTTTCTGCATCAGTAAAATCGATTGCTTCCAACTCTTCCGCGGATATGCTGTCGTCAGTCCCCGTCAGCTTCCACACATAACTTCTGCTTCCGATGAGCAGTGTGTTGATCGCGGCATAGCCTTCACTGTTTCCAAAAGAAGTCACGATATAACAGTCGCCGCCTACAAGCCTGTCGCAGCTTACCGTCTTAACCTCTCCGTCTCCAAAGGTATAAGTAAGGTTATATGAATCACCCCTGTGTCCGACTCCGTCAGGATGGCTGTTTATGAAATCCCAATACTCTGTCTTGTCCACTTTAAGTTCGTACTTCTTATCAAGAGTCATGAAATGGATCTGATTAATTCCGAGCAGGTCTTCTTCATCTTCAGACAAGTCGCTCATCCTTGTGGTCACGGTCACCACAAGATAAACATAATACGTCTCCTCTGTCGTAGTAACATAGAAACCGCCGTCATAGTGTCCAGGCAAGCCGGCTTCCGTATCTGATGCTATATTTGTAGTCTCAACGATAGTACCTTTGAAGTTCTCGAAAATACCATCCAAGTCAGCTTCTGTATCCGTTCTGTCCAAAAGAGCATCACATAAGAGTCTCTTAAGACCTTCTTCGTCCCTGCTGTCCAGATAATCCAGAAAACCCGCTGCAGTCCTCTTGAACACATTAATGTCAATGGACATCTCACTCTTATCCTTATAAGCCATATTGATGTCACTATAGACCTGTTCTCCCTGGTTCGTGTTCTGAGCGACCTTGTTAATGAAAGCACAGGAAACCGTGAGAAATAAGACAGCCGTTAATGATAAAACGCAGATCGTTCTCTTCATGACTCAGATCCTCTCTCCAAAGCCGGTTATCTCCTGCCGTTCTTTATGAAGCTTATCAGCTCTTCAAGATCGTCAAACTCGTCATAGTCGCCCATGATCCCTTCACGATGGTATACTATGCCTTCCTTCTCATTCCTCTCAAGACAGTCAAGGAGGTCTTCTACCCCGTATCTTCTGGCAAATACCGAGAACGCCCTCGCCTTGATCTTATCAGCGAAAAGGCCCTTGCGGCAATCTGCCGGCTCGCATTCAAAACAGCCTGCCACACCTTTATCTAATCCGCATCTTCTGACTTCACACCACTCGGCATCCTTACACCACGAAAGTTCCTTAAATCCGTCACGCCTGCACCCCTTGCACGTGACATTCTCAGAGCAGAGACAACAGGCCAGTCCGCATCTTGCTATACCTAATTCCCGCTTCATGTATCCTCCTTATTATCGTTTGCCCTGTAGCTTTCGTTCTTGCCGATAAGATCTGAAATGATCTCTTCTATACTGACCGGCTTATTGCCGTGGCAGTCGAGCTCACAATGGTAGATCCTTCCCTTGGCCTCATCTATGAATCTGTCCTTGGCGTGAGTGTGTCCGCAGAGATTTATAAGACCAAGCTTAAGCCTCTTGTTGTATTCAAAGCTGCTCGTTATCGTGGGATAGTGAGAAAGATAGAAACTGAATCCGTCATACTTGATCACACTAGCATGACCCAACACCTCAGTATCAGGACATTCCTTAAGCAGCTTGATACGGACATCCGAATCATGGTTGCCGATGATCAAATGCTTATTGCCCTTAAGCTGATTCCAGTGCCTGATGCCGTTCTCGTCATCGTTGAGCATGACATCGCCAAGAACATAAACATCATCCTCGTCAGTCACGATGCTGTTCCAATTATTAACGATCGCATTATCCGCCTCTTCAATATCCTTAAAGCCGCGCGGAGAGTACATGAACTCCTTGTCATGTCCGAAATGAAGATCCGAAGTTATATAGATCATAATCTTCCTCCTGTTGCCAATTATCCATATTGTGAATAACTGACACGCGAAGCGTCATGTGTTAACCCGGATCACAACACAAGCTCCATGAACACATCGGCATACGTATTATCATTATAACGGTCTGTTTCGGTAAAACCATACCGTCTGTAAAGCCTGGCGGCGTCTTCATACTTAGACACGGAATCAAGGACTATCCTTAAGAAGCCTTGTGCCCGCGCGAAGGATACTGCTTCATCAAGGAGCTTATATCCCCATCCCCTGCCTCTTAAAGAGCTGTCAATGTATAAAGCCTTGAGCTCTGCAGTTTTCTCATCAAGTTTTGCTATCGCCACGGTGCCCAAGACCCTGCCGCCTTCTGTAAGACACCAGAAACGCTCGAAATGTTCTTCTATCTCATTATAGAAACAGTGTCTTCCATGAGGAGCAAAAGTCTTCCCGAGTTCTTCAAAGCAGCCGAAAGTAAACCGGAACACTTCGTCTTTAAGGTCGTCACTATAAACCGCTATATCGGGCATGGCTGATCACAATTCCTTATAGTACGGACAGATATTCTCATAGTGCCCGTCCTTCATCCTGAAGCCGCCCTTAATAGTCCCAAGCTGCGTAAAACCAAGTCTCTCGTAAAGATGCCTCGCATGGATATTGGTCTCTACGACAGCGTTGAACTGAAGGACCCTGAATCCCAAATCCTTACCCTTCTTAAGGCAGTCTAATACCAGCTGCTCACCGATATGCCTGCCTCTTGATTCAGATGATACCGCATAGCTGGCATTGCAGATGTGACCGCATCTTCCGACATTGTTGGGATGAAGTATGTAGAGCCCTAATACCCTGCCGTCTGCTTCTATAACACCTGTATAGCTCTGAGACGCGAAAAACTCAGCTCCGCTATCCTCATCAAGCAATTCTTCCTGAGGAAAAGCTATTCCTTCAAGAACGACTTCGTTCCAGATACTGATCATGTCTGGCAAGTCGCTGTCTTTATATTGACGTACGATCATCTGTCTTCCCTGTAGTAGTTCCTTCCGATGGAAGCAGGTTCGTTAGAGCTGTTCTTCTTGCTTATCGAAGTGACGATAAGGACAAGAAGAGTGATTATGAAAGGCAGTGCCGAGAAGAACTGCGCAGGTATCTTATTGAGCCAGCCTAATGTGTTTGGGAAGTTATAAGCTATGGTCGCATTATAGACTCTTAAAGTGTTGAAGAAACCAAATATGAGGGTTCCCAGGAGCGCCTTGGCGGGATTCCAGTTAGCGTAGATAACGAGAGCTATGGCGATCCAGCCGTAGCCGTTGATCCAGCAGTTAGAGCCCTCGAAGGTACCGCCCATGTTAAGACCCATATAAAGACCTCCGAGGCCCATGATGCCGGAGCCGATTACGATATGGATATACTTCATGACGGTTACATTGATGCCTGCCGAATCTGCAGAGCCGGGGTTCTCACCTATTGCGCGAAGCTTAAGTCCGGGCATGGTCTTTTCGAAATAGATCCACATCAGGATAGCTATGATGATACCGACATAGACAAGTATGTTATGAGAGAATAATCCCTTGCCTAAGATCGGGATCCTGGACAAAAGCGGGATCGGAAGGTCTCTAAACTGATGCGCAAGAGTGGTGTCGTTGATCTTGGGCCAGCCGTCTGCGGAGTTAGACAGACCGTTACCGATGAAGTAGTAGAAAGCGACACCGAAGGTCGTTATCGTAAGAC
>JAIKWA010000097.1 GCA_024685135.1 Saccharofermentans sp. | reverse complement strand
ACAGACGGTACATACGATATAACTGCAGCAAGCCATGCGCTCCAGGGCAAAGACCTTATCGCTATTGCAGGCGGAGACTTTACTCTTACTGCAACAGAGGATGCGATCCATGCCAAGAATTCTGACGATACCACGTTAGGTGACATTGAGATCGATGGCGGCACATTCACCATCACTGCAGGTGACGATGCGATCCACGCTGAATCAGACCTCGTCGTAAACGGCGGCACTATAGATATATTAAGCTGCAACGAAGGCCTCGAGGGCAATACGGTAACTGTAACCGCAGGTGATATCAGTATCGTATCTTCAGATGATGCGATCAACGCAGCAGGCGAGTCCACATCAGAGTTTGCAGAGGATACATCAGCTCAGATCTACATCTATGGCGGCACCATAGACATCGAATGCAACGGTGATGCGATCGATTCCAACGGCTCGATCACCATGACAGGCGGATACATCACGATATCAGGCCCCGGCAACAGCGGCAACGGTACATTGGATTACCTCGGCACGGCAAGCATTACGGGCGGCACTATAGTAGCAGCATCCGTATCCGGAATGGCAATGAACTTCAGCGAAGCTTCTCAGGGTTCTATCCTTATTACCACAAGTAATCAGAGCGAAGGAAGCGAGATAACGGTAACTGATGCAAGCGGCAATGAGATCTTATCTTATACACCTGCAATGTCTTACTCATGTGTCCTCGTAAGCTCACCCGATATCGAGAAGGGCTCTACATATACCATTACAGCCGGCAGCACTTCTACAGAAGTAACTGTTGATGACTATATCACGGGCAGCTCTCAGGGCATGGGTATGATGGGTCAAATGGGAGATATGGGCGAGATGCCGAGCGGCGAGTTTCCCGGCGGGGAGATGAGTGGCGAGATGCCGAGCGGAGAGTTTCCCGGCGGTGAGATGAGTGGTGAGATGCCGAGTGGCGAGATGCCCGGAGGCAGAGGCGGACAGATGCCGGGAGGTAACTGAAACAGTTTTCTGACAGGTGCAACATTATCTCGTCCTAAGATGTATATATGGCATAGACAGACTTAGAAAAGAGGTAATCTGAAATGAAAAAGGTTTTTAAGTTGATCGCACTTGCTATGATCCCTGCCGTATTATGTGTGGCAATGAGCGGATGTTTTGACAAAAGATCTAAGCAGACCGAAGATGAGTCTGAGCCCGTAAGGCAGGAGGAAGAAGAGATGGTAGGCGCATGGGACAGAGACGTAACCAATGAAGATATCGAGAAGGCAAAGCAGGCTCTTACAGATGCAGCATCCAAGCTCGACGGATTCGGATACGAGTATACCGAGCTTCTCGGTACACAGCTCGTAGCAGGCACCAACTATGCTATCTGCTGCACGTCAACAGTACGGGCCACAAACAGCGATCCTGACAAGGTCATCTGCTATTTCTATGTTGACCTTGAAGGTAACAGCGAGTATTGCGGATGTCATTTCCTCGATGATGATGAGTTAGCAGATCTTGATTCGGTAGAGCTCGATATGTCGGCGGCCAACTGATATTTGCTCAGGCTTTGCCACAGCTTTCATAAGAAATATAGCCTTCCTTGATCCATTATATGTGGGTTCAAGGAAGGCTTATTATTTATGTGTTTAAGAAAGATATTAACTTTGGTCGTCGCATTCGGCTTATCGGTCACATTGCTCGCGCATTGTCAGCCGGAGAGCCGGACTGTAAGTGCAGCCTGCGAGACCTCACAGCTTGATGATGCCGAGTGATATCAGCATCAGGAAGAGTATGAAGACCGGCGCTATGAATTTTACCATTACCTTATAAAGGCCTTTGCGGGCAAATGTCTCGCCGTTCTTCGTAATTTCAGCCGTGATAACTTCAGGCTTTAATACCCAACCTATGAGGATACATGTTGCGATCGCTATAACAGGCATCAGGATGTAGTTGGTTATATAGTCAAGTCCGTCTAAGATCGAGCCTGTATCGCCACCCGGGAGATGTACTTTTACAAAGTCCAAGACATTGTATCCGAGGCAGACGATAACGCCGATAACAAGGGCTAAGGCTGATTCTATCAGGGTAGCCTTATGCCTGCTCATGCCAAACTTGTCGATGAAGCTCGATACAACGGCTTCGAGTATGGACATCGCGCTCGTTATGGCGGCAAAGAGTACCATCGCAAAGAATACCGCACCTACCAGGTTTCCTATGGCTCCCATGGAATCGAATATCTTAGGCAAGGATATGAAGATCAGGGAAGGACCTGCTGACATTCCCTCCGTGCCCATGAAGACATAGACTGCGGGAACGATCATGACACCTGCAAGGAAGGCCACGAAGGTATCGAAAAACTCTATCTGATTGATCGACTTTATGAGGTTGGTCTTGTCGGGTACATAAGAGCCGTAAGCGATTAAGATACCCATGGCAACGGACAGACTGAAGAATAACTGTCCCAGGGCATCCATTACTATGCTGAAGAACTTGCCTGCGGTTATACCCTTAAATGAAGGTATGACATATACCTTAAGACCTTCAAGACCGGTAGTGGTGACTCCGTTTGCATCTGTATGCTTGATGGTAAGGGAGAATATTGCAATGCAGATAACAAGTATGAGGAGTATTGGCATTATGACCTTAGAGGATGTCTCGATGCCTTTCTCTACGCCCATGTAGATTACAACGGCGCAGATAAGAAGGAAGATCACCATGTATATGACAGGCTCCCATGTGCCGGATATAAAGTTTGTGAAATAATCGTCGCCTGCAGCTTCCGTGCCTTTGCCGGTCGCATATATAACAGCATACTTAAGTACCCAGCCGCCGATCGCACAGTAGTAGGGCATAATGAGGAAAGGGACAAGGCAAGATAAGACACCTAAGATGTTCCACTTGGTCTTGGGCTTGTTTACGAGATGGCTATAAGCCGTAAGCGGGCTTTGCTTGGTCTTCCTGCCTATCGTGATCTCGGATGTGAGAAGGGCAAAGCCGAATGACAATGCAAGGATGAGATATATGAGCAGGAATAATCCGCCGCCATCCTTTGCTGCGAGTGTTGGGAATCGCCAGATGTTACCGAGACCGACAGCACTTCCTGCAGCTGCCAATACAAAACCCAGCGAACCTTTAAATGATCCTCTGTTCTTAGAATCCATAACCGCCTCCGAGAATAATATCTAACCAATGTAAACTCAATGAATTGAAAAGTCAAACCGGCACATCAGATGCCGTAGACTATAACTCCTGCAACAGCAGACAAAAGGATCAAAAGGATAGGCGATATCCCGTTCTTCCTGAACTTTCTCGAACCGAAGTAAACAAGGCTCAAAACTCCGGTAAGCAAGAGTGCTGTAAGATCTATGTTTAAGCTTTCCTTCGGCACGCAATTCTGCACTGCCATATAGATTCCCGTGGCAAGTATTATCCCGATTATGCAGGGCTTAAGCCCGCTTAAGATCGCCTGGTAGTAGCGGTTGCCCACAAGCTTTCCCAAGACGGCCATGATGACAACGATAAAAAGGAATGCAGGCATTACGACGGTCAGGGTTGCGATAAGAGCACCGAGAAGACCTCCTTGCGAGCTGCCTATGTATGTTGCGAGATTTACCATGATGGGACCCGGTGTGCTCTCGCTTACTGCGATCATGTGAGTGAGCATATCTTCGGTAAGCCAGCCATGGCTCAGGACAACATCTCTTATAAGAGGTATCGCGACATAGCCTCCGCCGAAGGAGAAGAAGCCGACTTCAAGAAACCCGAGAAAAAGATCAAGATATGTCATTTGGCCGGTCTCTCCTTTGCTCTGCGTCCGAAAAGGATATAGGCAAAGAGCCCCAATAACGCCGCAGCTACCATAACAAGGAGCGAGGACACCTTGAGGGATAGCATATCGACCGTGAGCATAAGCAGCGCTGTGATCACGAGTATGGTTATGCCGAATGCATCCTTCTTCATCTTAAGGATCATCTTGACCGCAGCATCGATTATGAGCACGGCAACCGCGAGCTTGATGCCCTTAAAAGCACTTGCTACCCAGGTTATCTCAAGGAAGTGGTCCAGAAACTTCGATATAAGAAATATTATTATGAACGAGGGCAGGATAATGCCCAGTGTCGATACAATGGCACCGGGCAGTTTCCTTTTTTTATAACCTACATATGTTGCGAGATTTATCGCGATGGGGCCGGGGGTAGACTCAGCTATTACCGTTATCTCCATCAGCTCGTCGTGAGTGATCCAATGCTTCTTCTCAACACAGATGCTCTCTATAAGAGCGAGCATCGCATAACCGCCGCCAAAGGTGAACGATCCGATCTTTGCAAAGGTTAAGAACAGTTGAAGCAGTGAATCCATAGGATCCTATTATACACTTATCCGTTGCAGTTTCCGTGGTGACAATCGTGTTCGCCGCAACCGCCTTCGTGGTGGTCGTGATGGTCGCACTTTGCATTGGGGTCGTATGTGAGATTGCCTTCTGCAAGAGCCTTGGCAGCTGCATCCGCATTGCCCTGAACGCCGCCGAAGAGCTGAATGCCTGCCTCTGCAAGTGCCATCTGGGCACCCATTCCGATACCGCCGCAGATAAGAGCGTCTACCTCGGCAGCCTTAAGGAAACCTGCGAGAGCTCCGTGTCCGCTTCCGTTTGTATCAACGATCTGGCTTGATACGATCTTGCCTTCTTCGACGTTATAGATCTTAAACTGCTCTGTGTGTCCGAAGTGCTGGAAAATATTGCCGTCTTCATAAGTTACTGCGATCCTCATAGTTTTACTTCCTTTCTTTGTAAGACCTAAGTCTAATTCCTTTATCTGATACGCTCCGCCGCTTATCTTAAGCGCCTTGCCGTCGATGATGGCTTCTGCGATCTTCTTCCTCGCGGAATTGTAGATCGATGTTACCGTCGTGCGGGCAACCCCCATCCTCTCTGCGCATTCTTCCTGGGTGAGGTCTTCTTTGTCTATGAGCCTAATGGTCTCGTATTCATCGAGACTCATTATCACGGTCTCATCACTTGAAGCTTCGTCAGGGGAGAACGACCAGTGATCCGGGTATTGTCCGATGCATCGGCATCTGGGTCTGCGTGTCATACCTTTACCTCTTTCTTGACATATGTCAACTAAATCCTATTCCTTTATCTGACATATGTCAACATATAGTGCGAGCTTATTTCTCGAAAAGTTATATAATCTCATAAGAAATACGGCAATTCTCGCTTTGTGTCGTGTTAATCCCGAGGCGTTTTAGCTAATCTGACTCTGACAAAAGGAGGGCCCAAACCTTGGATCAGAAGAAAACAGGACAATTTTTGAAGATCTTACGTAATGAGAAAGGTCTCACCCAGGAGCAGCTTGCAAAACATTTCAATGTGAGCAACAGATCTGTATCGCGCTGGGAGACCGGAAGCAACCTTCCCGATATCTCATTGCTTGTTGAGATCGCCGATTTCTATGATGTCGATGTCAGAGAGATCATAGACGGGGAAAGGAAAAGCGAGATGATGGAAAAAGAAACAAGAGAGGTCGCTGATAAGATGGCGGCCTATGCAACAGGAGAGAAGAGCAAACTCCTTAAGTTTGTGCAGGTACTGTCTATAGTAGGAGTAGTCATAACGATAATATCGATAGTGCTCCAGACGATATCGTACGAACCGGATCTTAAGCGTGCAGGCTCTATATTCGCCACACTTATAGCTTTCATAATAATGTGTGTGATCACACTCTATGTAACGGGACTGCTGAGTAGGTTCTCAAAACACAAGAAAGCGGTAAAAGCAGTTAAGATAGTAACTGTCGCGTTGATGGTGATCGTAACGCAATATGTATTGTTCACGACGCTTATATTGGGGCTCGCACTTGCAATGTTTGCAAGCTCTCCGGTCGAGCTTAGTACGGACGTATCAGAATATAACAAGTATATCCATAACGGCTCCGGTTACAGCAGTGAATACATGATGGGTAATTATCCTCAGTTCGACATAATGCCCGAGACTATAGATGCCGAGGTCATTGAATACCAGATCATGTACTACAATCCCTGGGATGCTCAGTACATAGTCTACATGACGCTCGATTACGGGGAAGGATACTCAGGTGAGATAGACAGACTTGAAGCCATAGGCATCGACGATTACAAGGGCATCTATACTGTTACGGGCGAGCCTGAAGGATACGACCTGGTCGCTATGGATTCAGATGATTATAACGGCTTTGTCTACGCCCTGATCCCGGAAGGCGACAGCAGCAACACCAAGATAACTTACTGCGCCATAATGTTCTGCAACTATATGTTGGATGTGGATGTTCACGATTACATGCCTGACAGATACCTGCTTGAAGGATTCGATGCAACTGCTGATAATCCTTACGAGCAGCAGATGATGAAGGGGAGATAGTCAGCCCCTGACGATAATTCGGAAGATAAGGGTAAGAAGACCGGTCTCAGATCATATGAGGCCGGTTATTTCTTTATAAGCTCACTTAGATATCTACCATAGAAGAATTCGTGAGTAAGTTTGCCGTATTCTGTCCACATGGGAAGCGTCTCACATACGGATGAGCGCGGGCACGGATTGGCGCCGTCAAGCATGCAGGTGACGGGGACCAAGGGCCCGTCCATGATCTCGATTATCTCACCGATGCAGTATTCCCCGGGCTTTTTGGATAGCTTATAGCCGCCGCCTTTGCCGCTTGCACCAAAAAGAAGACCGCTGCTGACCATCTCCTTAACGATCAGTTCCAGATACTTCTTTGAGATACCTTGCCTTAATGCGATTTCCTTTAAGGGGATGAAGCTTCCTTCATCGTGCTCTGCGATATCGATCAATACCCTGATCGCATATCTCGCTCTTGTAGTTATCATATAGAACCACTCCTTATCTCGTCGTTATCCGCAAGTATAACACAGAATTACCTATTGACACAGTAGGTAAATGAAAATATAATCCGAGCAGTGATCGAAAAGGAGGCAAATGCATGATATATGCAGACAATGCAGCTACCACAAAGATCAGTGAAGCTGCCTTAAAAACATTGATCGAATTAAATCAAGAAGCATGGGGAAACCCTTCAAGTTTATATACTTACGGACAGAAGGCCAAAGAGGTGCTTGAAGATGCCAGAGCTGATATAGCAGGACTTATAGGTGCCGCTCCGGGAGAGATAATCTTTACTTCAGGCGGCAGTGAAGCTGATAACCAGGCTATCGTATCTGCTGCGAGGTTAGGTGCAAAGCGGGGCAAAAAGCACATTATCTCTGATACCATCGAACACCATGCGGTCTTGCACACATTAAACAGATTGACTGATGAAGGCTTCGAAGTGACGCTTTTGGATGTGGATCAATATGGACTTGTAGATCCTGAGGCAGTAAGGCGTGCTATACGCGAGGATACCTGCCTTGTAACTGTTATGTATGCCAATAACGAGATCGGTACGATACAGCCCGTCAAGCAGATCGGAGAGATCTGCAGGAGCAAGAATGTACTGTTCCATACAGATGCCGTCCAGGCTATGGGCCATATAAAGATCGATGTTGAACAGCAGAATATAGATATGCTCTCCGCATCCGGACATAAGTTTAACGGCCCCAAGGGAACCGGATTCCTCTATGCCAGGAAGGGTATAAGGCTTACAAATATCATAGACGGGGGCGCGCAGGAGAAGGGCAGACGTGCCGGGACTGAGAATGTACCCGCAATAGCTGCCATGGCTGTGGCACTCAAAGAGAATGTTGATGGTATCGATAAGACAAGCTCTTATGTCACCAAGATGAGAGATAAGCTGATAGAAGGACTCAGTAAGATCCCGCATTCGGTCTTAAACGGCGATCCGAAGCTCCGTTTGCCCGGCAATGTCAATTTCTGCTTTGAGGGTATTGAAGGAGAATCGCTGCTCTTGCTCCTGGATGACAGACAGATACAGTCTTCTTCAGGAAGTGCGTGTACGTCAGGTTCTTTGGATCCGAGCCATGTTTTGCTTGCGATAGGAAGAGTGCACGATGTGGCTCACGGTTCCCTGCGCCTGAGTATCGATCATAACATAAACACCGATGAGGTCGATTATATAGTTAAGAATGTAGCTGAAGTCGTTGAATACCTGCGTGGTTTCTCACCGGTATGGAGAGATCTTGTAGCAGGCAAGCGCGAATTTGTTTTATAAGGAGGATACAGATATGGCTTTATATAGTGAGAAGGTAATGGACCACTTCAGGAACCCGCGTAATGTAGGAGTCCTTGAAGATGCAAACGGTATAGGAGAAGTTGGCAATCTCAAGTGCGGAGATATCATGAAGATCTATCTTAAAGTCGAAGATGACATCATTGAAGACGTTAAGTTCGAGACCTTCGGTTGCGGCAGCGCGATCGCATCAAGCTCCATGGCAACTGAGCTTATCAAGGGCCAGCCTGTATCTAAAGCAAGAGAATTGACTAATAAGGCAGTAGCCGAAGCTTTGGACGGACTGCCTGATTATAAGATGCATTGTTCAGTGCTTGCAGAAGAAGCTATCGTTGCGGCGCTCGACGACTACGAGAAGAAGACTAAGGGAGAATGATCCGGAGAATAGTCAGTGACTAAAGTAGTTGTCGGCATGTCAGGCGGAGTTGACAGCGCCGTTACTGCGTACCTGCTCAAGAAGCAGGGATACGAAGTGATCGGAGTGACATTGCGTACTGAGATGTCATCTTTGTGCTGCGAGATAGATGAAGCAAGGAAAGCTTCCCGGGAGATAGGTATCAGATACTATCCTTTAAATTGCATAACTGAATTTAAAGAAAGGATAATCTGCCCGTTTGTCGATGGCTATATCCATGGAAATACTCCCAATCCTTGTGTTTTCTGCAACAGGCTCATCAAGTGGGAATTCCTGCTCCATCAGGCTGACATTATGGGCTCAAGCTACATTGCTACAGGTCACTATGCCGCTGTCGTAAAGAAGAGTAACGGCAGATACACGGTAAAGAAAGCCCTGCATACGGATAAGGACCAGACCTATATGCTCTACAGGCTGAGTCAGGCGCAGCTTCAAAGGACCCTGATGCCACTTGCTTCCTTGAGCAAAGCCGAAGTAAGGGAGATAGCAAGGCAGGCATCACTTTCCGTATCTTCCAAAAAAGATTCGCAGGAGATATGCTTTGTCACGAACGGTAAACACGGAGACTTCATAGAGGAGTTTACGGGTAAGAGTTTTGCCCCGGGAGACTTTGTAAATGAGAATGGGGAAGTCCTGGGAAAGCACAAGGGCCTTATCAGATATACGGTAGGGCAACGCAAGAAGCTGGGACTCGCGCTCGGATATCCTGCCTATGTAAAAGAGATAAGAGCCGGCGAGAATCAGATCGTAATAGCCGGGAAGGAAGCGCTTGATACTAATGAGATCTTCTGCTCGGATCTGAATTACATGAGCATATCAGAGCCGGAACCGGGAGACACCATAGATTGCTTCGTTAAGATCAGATATCGCGGCACGGGATATAAAGCCAAGGTATATATCGAGAGCAAAGATCTTGTCAGGATAGTATTTGCAAGCCCTGTAACGGCTCCTTCGACAGGACAATCTGCAGTATTCTACGATGAGGAAGATTGCGTTATAGGCGGAGGGATAATAACGGGAGCCGGCTTTGTCAGAGAACCCGGGGTAAGTGCAATTCTCTGACTGCCTGATTTTTTTGGTACTATATAAGGGAATCAAAAATGTAAAGGCACGGGTAAATGGAATATCTGATATTCAAAGATGAGAGGATCCCCTTAATAGGCTTCGGGTCATACAGATTTACGGACAGTGATACTGATGCCTTGATCTATGGTATCGGAAAATGCGGCATGAGCCTTATAGATACTGCCGAGATGTACGGAGACGGCAGTAGCGAAGAGGCTTTGGGCAAAGTGGTAAGCGCCGTAGACCGCAAGTCCCTGTTTATCGTAGATAAGATACTTCCCGGGAATGCAAAGAAGGGACTTTATCTTGAATCCTGCAAGAGGTCTCTTGAGCGTCTTAAGACAGACTATATAGATCTTTACCTTTTGCACTGGAGGGGAGATACCGATCTTGCAGATATGGTATATAACATGGAAAGCCTTGTAAGTGCGGGGCTTATCCGCCATTGGGGAGTATCTAACTTCGATACATGCGATATGGAAGAGCTCTTTATGGTAGAGGGCGGATCTGACTGCTTTTGCGATCAGATCTTATATAACCTTGCAAGCAGGGGAGCAGAATACGACCTGATACCCTGGCTTAAAGAACATGGCGTAATGCCGATGGCATATTCGCCTCTTTGTAACAGCAGCAAGGCCAGAGTTAAGGTAACCTCTGATGAGATCGTAAAGGAGATCGCCGGTAAAGAAATGAAGACTCCCGAATCCCTGATGCTGTCTTTTATCGTAAGGAACCGTGATATAGTTACGGTATTTAAGACCTCGAGCGCAGACCATGTAGAAGGCAACATGAGGAATGTATTTGAAGCTGTTCCCGCAGAAGATCTTAAGGCCTTAGAGCAAAGATTCCCCGCTCCTTGCAGCAAATGTCCCCTTGAGAAGATATAAATATTAACAAGCAGCAAAGATTTAACTCAAAAGCCCGACTTAAAGCGCCCTTGTGATATATTTGTTATATATAAGTATCAAGGAAGATGCGTCATATGGACAAGAGTATTGTGCCGGAATACGAGCAGTTTCTTTTAAACAACAGGGTGAGTGTAAACAAGTACCTCAACATTATGTTGTGGCTGTTTGTCCTGACCGGTCCTGCCATAGCGATAGGCGTTCATTCGGGAACGTTCCCTGATATCACTTACATGACATGCATCGTAATAACCGTTGTGGTAACAACCTTGTCCCTGATCCACCGGATAATGTTGATCAAGATCCCCAAAGCTGCCGTTACATGCCTGTTTGCTCTGGTTTCACTTGTAGACGATCTCGAGCACATGGCTGATCAGGACATGTATAATGTGAAGGAGAAGTACTACGAAGCTAAGGGGATAAAGCGCAGATAAGGAGATCATATGGAATACAAAAGATACGATAAGACCATATATATAAGGATGGATAAGGGCGACGAGATGATCGGCAGTATCCTTGAAGTGTGCAGGAAGGAGAATATCCTCTCTGCTATATTCAGCGGTATCGGAGGCTGCAGGAGCGCTGAGATACAGACCTATATCCCTGAGGAGAATTCCTTTGAACTTCAGAAAGTCGAGGGCATGTTAGAGCTCGTCTCAATGAACGGCAGCATAACTTCGAACGATCAGGACGAATTATTCCATCACACCCATGCCGTATTCTCCTACAAGGAAGGCGGGGAGCACTTCGTTGCTGCAGGACATATAAGATCGGTAGAGGTCTTATATACGGCTGAGATCGAACTGAGGCCTGTTATTGGCGGCGTTATCAGAAGACAGAAAGATCCTGAGACCGGCACGGGCTTTTGGAAGTTCACATAAAATAGAGTGATCTCATAAATTTTCAAAAATGCTATTGACTCTGACACTATGTTAGGGATTAAGGTAGTGGTGAGCTCAAGATAAAACATCCATGGAGGTTAAGTAAATGCTTAAGATAGGAGATTTTTCGAAGCTGTCCAGAGTAAGTATCAGAATGCTTCGCCACTACGACGATATCGGTCTTTTGAAGCCGGCACAGACGGACGATATGACCGGATACCGTTACTATCGTGAGGATCAGCTGTTTGTTGCTGCAAGGATCACGGCTCTGAAGGATATGGGCTTTGCGCTTGCTGACATAGTACGTATCCTTGAGATATATGATGACAAAGAACAGATGGACGATTACATGCTTGCCAGACAGAATGAACTCGCCAGGCAGGCAAAGGAAACGGAGTATAAGCTGATGCTTCTGGATACAGCTCGGAAGAGGCTGAGAAAGGAGCCAAAAATGAATTTTGATGTTAATGTAAAGACTATTCCCGAGAGGTATGCGGCAACAGTACATATGGTCGTTCCGCATTACGAAGACGAGGGTATGGCATGGGGGATGATGGGAGAGTGCAAACAGCCTCTTATCCCTGCAGATCCCTGTTATGCGATCGCTGAATTCCTCGATGACGAATTCAAGGAAGAGAATGTGGAGATCATCGTATCCATGGCAGTCAAGGGCAAGTACGAGGATACTGAGCATGTGAAGTTTAAGACGCTTCCTGCAGTCAAGGTTGCCAGCTGCATCATCAAGGGCGGTTACGATCAGATGGGAGACGCCTATGCAACAGTCGTCTCATGGATCGAATCTAACGGATATAAGATGAACGGACCTATGTTCAATATCTACCATGTAGGTCCTGCGCAGACACAAAACCCGGAAGAGTTTGTCACCGAAGCATGTTTTCCGGTTGAGTAATATAGTTCGGGAAGGGATCTTGTTCCCTTCCCGTTCTTTATAGCAAGGGTAGGAACTTTCACAGGCTCGTACTTCGCGACAGGTATAAAGTATCTTTATATAACGATCCTGTCTTTACTCATTTGTATCCCTTCTTATTTATTAAATATTACATTTGCCTAAGAAGGCTTTTACAGACTCTTCTTATTCTTCGTTTAACTCAGGTGTTCCTGATTCATTTGCCCAGGATTTCGGAACCTCACTGATACGGACATCCGCTTTGGTACAAATCTGGTACTTATCCTCGTATAAGATCTCTCCGGGACTGTTGGTATAGACAAGATAGTAAGGGTGTTCGTATTTTTCCAGAAGCCATAAAGCAGGCCTTATCATCCTCAGCATCTCATCAGTGTTCTCCACTTTAAACCAGCAAATAACAGGTTCCTGGCGCATGCATGGTTCAGGCCATGGGAGGTTTTCCGAAAACCACAGATCTATCTCGCGGAACAAGGATGCGTCTTCTTCATCCATGGTGTCATTTCTTATAAGATCCCAGCACATGCTGAATACGCCTTTGCCGGTCATAGTGTTTTTGGCAAGGTCTTTGCCCTGGATCCTCATGTATTTATAAGTGACTTTAGCCATGATCAGATCTTCTTTCTGAGCGCCCCAAAAAACCTACTGTCTCTATGCTCGTATATCACTGGACTGCGACGATATTTTATCCCCCCTAATGAATACATATTAGCATAGAATCTTTTCATTATGCGACCTGGACTGCGGCGAAAAATGTATAGTCGTTTATAATGCCATATGCATCTGGAAAGGAAATGGAAATGGCAAGAAGAAACGAAAAGTACTCAAATTAACACGAGGAAATACGATACAATGGAAGAGGTACGGCGAGATATGTTTGAGTATATTGAGCTGTTCTATAACAAAAAGCACCGCACTCCAGTTCTTGAGCTCACAGGAATGGATTGGAAGATGTAATTCCAATGTGCTTCTGAGACCATAAGGTTGTAAGGGGATTATGAAATGAAAATTGTAGATCTTAAGTGCCCTAACTGCAGCGGCAGTTTGAAAAAAGAAGGCGACATGCTCGTATGCGATTCCTGCGGTGCGAGCTTTGCTATTGATTACGATGAATCTGATGTCGAGTATGAAAGACTTCAGGGTGAGGCTGAGAGGGAAGAACGACAGCTTGCACACGAGAAGGAATTGCTCGAGAAGAAGTATGAACTTCAAAGCCGTGCGCAGATGGAGACCGAACAAAGACAGCTTAAGAAGAAGCAGGCTGATGACTTAAGGTCAACGGTATTGGGTTTTGTAATCTTAGGTGTCTTCATTTTTATTATCGGTTCGGTAATAATCTTCGCACTCCAGTTTAAGAAGCATATGGATATGCCTAACGAGGACATCGCTACAGTGACACCTACACCTGCTCCGAATTATGACATTACCCCTGAAGATGTTGCAGACAGCATGAATGACTTTATCGATGCAGGAAGGATCTGTCAGATGAACATCATGGAATGTACCATCAAAAATGAGAACGGCATAATAAAGACATTCCATAAAACTGACGCTGTATTCCTCGGGGCGTATATCGTATCCGGCATTCCTGATGTAAGAGCCGATCAGTCCACAAGGCTTGTCCTTATATACCAGGTTACATGGCATCACGATGATCTGGGAGATCAGATCTGCTACGACGGAGTTTACTTTGATGGAATACGTGTTAATCCCAATGGCGGCATCATTAGTGATTTCAGCCCCAAAACTATATGGAGAAGCGATGCGGCATGGGGCTGGGCTTGTGCCTATAGTTTTGAGGATTATGACCAGTGCTACCGCGAGAATATTACTGCGTTAGGCGGCACCGTAACACAGCTTGATGTTGACGGAAGCATTTAACAGGAGATCCGGTCGCCGGAGGATTACGAGCGCATGAGGATAGTAATCGTAAGACACGGCGAGCCCGATTATGAGAAGGACTGCCTCACGAATGAGGGCAGGAAGCAGGCGGAGCTTGCGGCGAAGCGGCTTTTTAAGGAACATATCGAAAAGATATACTCCTCGCCTCTTGGCCGCGCATGTGAGACTGCGGAAGCCTTCTCGAAGCTTACCGGCATGAAGCCCGTCGAGATACTGGATTTTATGAAGGAGATAAGGTACGGACGCGAGGACGACCTGTACTCTGAAGCGGGACACCCCTGGAGCAATGCGGATAAGATCGCGGCAGAAGGGAAGGATCTTCGCGATCCAAACTGGCGTGATCTTCCGGTATTTGCTGACAACACCGCGACCATCGATGTCGATAATGTGATAATGCATACCGATGAATGGCTTTCCGGCTTAGGTTATGTCAGGGAAGGCCTGTATTACCGCAACATGCGGCCTGACGATAAGCAGTACACTGTGGCGCTGTTCTGCCACGGCGGCTCGGCGACGGCGATGCTCTCGCACATATACAATCAGCAGTTTCCTTATATGTGTTCTGTCATACACATGTCGTTTACGGGGATAACGGTCTTAAGATTCGATTCAACTCCCGGAAGCCTCGCGATGCCTGTTCTGGAACTGCTTAACGATGACAGACATTTGATACAGGAGTGACCCATGGAACAGAATAATCGCATCCCTACACCGGTAAAAGTGCTTAACATCATAACCATAGTACTTGATGTTCTGCTCATTATTCTTCTTTCCGCTGTGAAGGCGGATTACTACATCAACGATAATGAGCTCAGCGGCGGCGGGATCGGTTTTTACGATGTTTTGTGGATATGCTGGATCCCTTTAAGTTTCCTGATCACGCTGTCACCGATGATTATCCAGGTCATAATCCTGCTGTTCGTGAAGTTCAAGAAGCAGCTGTTCGCCCTTCTGATTCCCTTCTTCTTCCTGTGCGGCGACTTGGGTTTTGAGGTCGTCTCCATGATCGGCGGAACGATGACTCTGGACGGGGAGTGGATGGATACGGCTGTGCTGATCGCAAAGTGCCTGCTGATCTTCAATGTTCCACTGATCCTGTCGCTCGCAGCCCTGATAGTAAATGGAGCTTTCTTAAGGAAAGAGAAACGATGATACATACAGTCCGCATCCATGTCAGGATGAATTGGATTTCTGATGATCTGATTGCGGAATTGTTAAGGATAAGCTATGCTCAGACCTGATTTTGACAGTATTATAAATTACGAACAATTCAAGAAATACACATGGAGCAGAGAAGAACTCCGTAATATCTGCCAGGAGCGCGGCCTTTTATTTGTCGGCTCTGCAAAGAAACTAAGTAAAGTTATAGAAGCTTACTTTAATGGAGAGATAATCCCTCCGCGCCGCAATTGGTACACCAACAGAGTGCTTTTGAGCTATGTCAACGATAACGGATTATTGATGGGGTTTGATATTGCGCTGCTTGTTATAAATCTGATCATTACCGTGATCGGAATTATTAACAAGGTTAATGGTGCAGATAGTCTATATTATGTTCCTTTTTTGGTTTTTGGCATTATCGGACTGATCGTGGCAGTGCTTTTCGCTTATTGGGGACAGGACCTGAATGTTATTATGAGTTACTTCCCTATATGCGGTGATAAGCGGTTTACAAGAGCGCAGGTGGACGAACAGGCTAATTCCGTGGAGACGGAATGTTTGGGATACGAAGATATCCTTCTTGCGCCCGATATGTTGATAGGCGTGACTTCCGGAGTTGCTGCTATCGCATATGAAGATATAGCCTCTTTGCAGGTAAGACAGACCTGGCACAACGAGCGAATCGGACCAAGAGGCAGTACAAAGTACCGCGAGTATTACACATATAAGATCATTGTAAAGACCAACAAAGGCAAGAAAATCGCGGTATCCTACAGTAAGCGTGAAGCTGAAAGCACTGCGAGAAGTTTATATGAGCAGTGTCAGAAACATAATCCGCGTGTAGTGCTTTTGGATATGCAGAAGAGCTCCATGGCGCCCGATAACTCTAAGAATCAGATAACAGAGGGGAAAGGGGTAAGATACAGTGTGGATAGAGCTGTAGACGAACAGTTCCTTATGAATGTATCTATTGGGGAAGATCTCAGGAAGAGATTTATCCGGTTTCATCTTCGTTTGGCGCTCATTCTCATTCCGGAGTCTCTTTTGGCGGCTGCGATCGCGGGGGTCATAGTTTATGTGGCAGTAGCAATCATAGGTAATATCAGAGGTGTTTTTATTATCCTGCCATTATTATTGTTCCCTTTTTATGCAGCATATAATCTCATTACGGCATTAATCGCTATCCGTAAGGATGATATAGAGTTTTATTATGGTGAAATCGTCAATAAGAATGAAAAGGGGTACTTCATAAAAGGAGTAGACGCTTATAGATTTAACTATATAATGAAGCTGAGGTCCGGTATTGAGCCCGGTGTCGGGGACCGTGTCATCTTGGCAAGATTCAGGAATGAATTCAGCCTGATATCTGAACAAACAGAAGACAAGATGATGAACTCTATGAGATAATTGAAGATGACGATGCCGTTATTTATATCGATGTCTTGTAATAATTTAAGTAATTGAGAGGGATAATTATATGAGAGTTACAAATCTTATCTTCCACATCATTACTCTGATCATTATGTTGCCCGATCTGGTGTTTGTCGGATTGAATTCACTTGTAGGGTTAGCTTATTGTAATGGAATCGAGCTGGTATATGTATGGACGGTCGATCTTCTGTTTGGCGGCGCTTTCTTAGCTTCTACGGTATGGGCAATCATAATGTTTACTAAGTACAAATCAACCAGGCCCAAGGTATATTTTACACGCGAGCTGCTGGCCCATGGCCTTTCCGCTTTGTGCTTTGCAACAGCAATCATTTACATAATAAAAGTAAGACTGAACTCTTCCAGCAAGGGAACTTTATTTGCACCGGCTATAAATCTTATAGGATTGGCTGTCTGCGTTATAGTGATAATAATCAATGTGGCAGTCCGTAAGAAGATGAAAAAAGCTCCTCAGAAGTAAGAGAAACTCTGTTTTACGGCTGATATACAGGATTTAACAGAACCGGGGAGGCTCGAAGCAGCACCTCGACAGAATATCGCTATAAATGGTTCTTGTATCAGAATAACGGACTATCAGATTGATGTGAGATAAGGGGAGATGTATATGAAACGTGAATTGGGAATTGCAAGATGCGGATTGGCATGTTGCTTATGCTCGGAAAATGTGACATGTAAGGGGTGTAAAAGGGACGGGTTCAAAGAACTGTCATGGTGCAAAGACGCTGAATGGTGTGAAGTGAGAAGATGCGGTATAGATAAGAATGTATCCGGATGTTATGAATGTGAGCCTGCAAACTGCCGTAAAGGGCTTTATGCAGATAAGATCAAAGCCCGT
>JAIKWA010000076.1 GCA_024685135.1 Saccharofermentans sp. | reverse complement strand
TCTCGATCAAGCCTGTGTTCAGAACATACTGGGGATTGTTTGCGTTAAGTGTTGTTCCCCAATCGTTTGTTGCGGCAGTTACGATGTTCGTTCTTGCTGAATCCTGCCAGCCTGCCATGGAAGCTTCGAAGTAGTAGATGTAGATCATCGACTTGTCTTCTGAGAGGATAACAGTATAATCACCTGCTGCTCTTGCAGGATCGAAGAGCCACTGTCCTGCTGCAACAACTTCGGATGCAAGAGGATTCTCCTCTGTTGACTCGAAGTCAGAAGCAACAGCGCCTGTTACGAGGCCGCCGCTTACGATAGCTGATGTATCTGTTGAATACTGCTTAGCGAGGCTGTAGAAACCGAGGGAATCTACAGGACCTGAGATGATCTCGGCTGCCTGAGCCTCGGCATCTGCCTGGAGCTGCTCAGCTGTAGCTGTTGTGATATCAAGCTCTGTGTCGTTTGCGAACTCGATCGTTCTGTAAGAAACAACTGTCTCTTCATCCAAACCTCTCTCAACGAAGAGGATCACATAAGCACCTGTATCTGTTGTGATGACCTTGGTTGCGCCTGCTTCTGTATCCTCAGCGAATAAGAATTCGGAGAAACCTTCGGGCATATAAGCCATTGTCATGCTTGAGTAGTTCTCGCAAAGTGTGGGATCCTGATCGTCAGCAAATGACTCGAGAGCTGTATCGTTGCCCTCATCCTCGAGGTAATCCATGACAGCCTCTCTGAAGCTTGCTGAATCCGTTACCTTGCCTGCGAGCTTCTCAGCTGTAGCAGTAGCGCTGTCTAGATCTGTGATGTTGCCTGCGTCGTCTGTTTCTGCTGCAACAAAGTAGTAGTTAAATGTAACGAGCTGGTATGCAGAAGGATCTGCGTCGTACTCAGCCTGGATCTGCTCTGCTGTGGGAGCGAACTTGAACTGCTTCAAGTATTCCTCGTACTCGTTTGTGAGGATCTCGGAAGATACGATGTCCTTGTACTGACGTGATGTCATTCCCGTGCCGTATCTTGCGCCTAAGAACTGGTCAACTGTCTGATATCCGCTGAACTGTGCCATCATAGCCATATTGTCGAGCTGGCTCTGTGCGTAACGGTCAGCCTGTGAATACTGCATGAAGTCGCTTGCCTGCGCTTCACGGTTAACGAGAGCGATATTCTGGAGCTCGCTTCCTGCGATGCTCATGAGCATATCTCTGTATGTCTCGCCCGTTGACTCATCGTAAACCTCATCGAGGTTCTCTGCACTGATATAACCGGACTGTGCGTAGTTGGAGAAGATCTCGTTGAAGTAGAAGTTTACTTCAAGGATGGAATACTTCTCGACTGTTGTATGAGCCGTGCCGTCTGCGCCTGACTCATAAACTTCCATACCCGTGATAGTCTTGGGAAGGATACCGGAGATATATACAAACCAACCGACAATGATCATAACGATTACGATCACTGAGATCATTACTGCAGTCTTAGCGCTGCTTGCGCTGCTCTTCTTGGTCTTGCCGCTGTTAGCCATTTGATCAACCTGCCTTATTATTTCTCTTTTCAAAAAGCATTGATTATTATAATTCGCGTGTTGCTATAATGCAAGGAAGATCGGACGGAGCCGTTATTATAATGTCAGGTCCGGCCTTCATGAGCTCTTCCATCGGCATTCTTGTCCATGAGACTATTGCTGAATCTGCCTTGCAGTCTTTTGCCGACATTATGTCGTGGATCGCATCCCCGACATAAAGAACTCTGCTCATGTCCTTTATCCCGAGCCTTGACGCCGCCTCTATTATAGGATCGCCGTATGGTTTTGCCCTCTTGGCATCCTCCATGCAGATGATGACGTCCATAAACTTATCAAGCCCTAAGGGGACTATGGTGGTCATAGCAGATTCTCTTCGCTTGGAGGTAACTATGCCCTGGGGTATCCCGAGCTCTTTTATGGAGGACAGCATATCCGTTATCCCCTCGAAAAGAGGGATCCTGCCCCTTCTCATCTCCTGTCCGTTATATTCGAGGTATGTATCGAAAAGCTTTTTTGCAGTCACATCGTCATGCATGGCAAAGGTGTCTTTTAAGGGGCGGCCTATATAGGTCATGAAGTCTTCATCAGATCTTGAACACTCCCCCGTTACGCGTATATAAGCTTCCCTGAAGCTCTCAAGTATCAGAGGGATGGAATCCTGCAAAGTGCCGTCAAGGTCATAGAGGACAAGATCGTACTTACTTGTCATCTTCCTTGCCTTCTTGCTCTTCTCCCTCGGGATCTGTAACCGGATTGATGTGGATCATTACCTTGGAGATGGCATTCTCTTCCACCTTGAGCACCTTGATGTCAAGGTTCTTATACTTGACCGTAGGCTTCTCGGTCTCTTCGGGAACACGGTCTAACTGTGATAAGACGAGACCTGCTATGGTGTCGTACTCATCGTCTGTAAGCTCTATATCGAGTACATCCTCGAGGTCGCTCAAGGTCATATCGCCCTGAACGATATAGTCGCCGTTAGAAAGTCTGACCAAAGCTTCCGCCTCGTCGTCGAACTCATCCGTGATGCTGCCTACGAGCTCTTCTAACATGTCCTCCATGGTAGCGATGCCCATGGTTCCGCCGTACTCGTCAACGATTACTGCCATCTGCATGCCTGCGTTCTTCATCTCGCCGAACAAAGATGAGATCTTACGCGTCTCATGTACGACAAGAGGCTCTCTTATGATCTTGGATAAGACAAAAGGCTTCTCGAGAGTGGGCTCGGGTATACCGAGGAGATCCTTGATGTGGAGGATGCCCACGATGTCATCTATGGTGTCTCTATAGACGGGTATTCTCGTGTACTTCTCGCTTGTCGCGATCTTCATGACCTCGTCGTAGTCTGCCGTGATAGGCAATGACACGATCTTCTTTCTGTGGGTCATGATCTCCGAGATCTCCTTGTCGTTGAACTCGAATACGTTCTCGATCATCTCCTTCTCGGTATCCTCGATATTGCCGGATTCCGAGCCGACATCGACCATCATGCGGATCTCTTCCTCGGTAACGCTCTTATCGTTATTATCGGGATCGATCCTGAATAAGCGCAATATGACATTCGTTGAAGCGGTGAGGAACCATACGAACGGTCTTAATATGACGGAGAAGAACCTTACGATCCCCGCTACGCCAAAAGACCACTTCTCGGGATATGTCTGAGCTATCCTCTTGGGTACGAGCTCGCCTAAGACGAGTGAGAAATATGAGAGGATGATCGTGATGATGACCGTCCAAAGTGTCTCCATCCATCCGTATTTGCCCGTGGGGTCACAGAGCAGTGCGAGCTTGCTTGCGAAGCTGCTCGATGCGAATGCGGATGACAGGAAGCCTGCGAGGGTTACGCCGACCTGGATCGTTGCGAGGAATCCTCCGGGGCTGTCTAAGAACTTAACGATAACTTTTGCTTTCTTGTGGCCGTCTTCAGCCATCTTATGGATCTTCGCGTCGTTCAGGGTAATGACAGCCATCTCGGTGCCCGAGAAAAATGCATTAACGAGAACGAAGAAGAATACAAGTAAAAGTCCCAACACTGTGTCCATAGTCTTATCTCATCTCATCGAGCAATTTGGTAAGCACGGTCCTTACGGCCTGAGGGTCTGCCTTGCCTCTCAAAGCTCTCATCGACTGTCCTACGAGGAACTGGAAGTTCTTCTCTGAACCTGCGAGGAACTCAGATACAGGCTTGGGATTCTCATCTAATACCTGCTTGATGACAGGCTCTATCGCAGAAGTATCGGACACCTGTGCAAGTCCGTTCTTCTCGATATATTCAGCGGGATCTATATCTTCCGTGAAGCACTTCTCCAGGACCTGTCTGCCGGTCTTGCGGTTTACCTTACCTTCGTTTACGAGATTTATGATAGCGCCGAGCTTCTTGCCGTCGAATTCCATGTCCTCTGCTGCGACATGGTTATCCTTGCACAGCTTGAGAAGGTCGGTCATGATCCAGTTGGATACGTCCTTGGGCTGATCTGTCATCTCTGTTGCCGTCTCGAAGACATCTACCAGGGTGGTAGCGCCCGTTATGATCTCGGCATCGTATTCGGGAAGACCGAACTGTGATACATAGCGCTCGCGCTTTGCATCTGCAAATTCGGGGAGGTTTGCTCTTATGTTCTCGATATACTCTTCGGATATCTCAAGAGGCATAAGGTCGGGATCCGGGAAATACTTATAGTCCTGAGCATTCTCCTTGGAACGCATCGCATATGTGTATTCCTTCTCGTCGTCCCAGCGGCGTGTCTCCTGGACTACCGTGCCGCCCTCTTCGATAAGGTCGATCTGGCGGTCTCTCTCGTATTCGATCGCGCGCTCGATCGCCTTGAAGGATGCTATGTTCTTCATCTCTGTTCTCGTGCCGAATTCCTTCTGGCCTACGGGGCGAACGGAGAGGTTAACATCTGCTCTCATGGAGCCCTCCTGCATCTTGCAGTCGGATACGCCGAGATACTGCATGGTATCGCGGAGTTTTGTAAGATAAGCGATAACCTCTTCAGCGGATCTGAAGTCAGGCTCTGATACGATCTCGAGGAGCGGGACACCGCATCTGTTGAAATCGACCATCGTCATGCCCGTTACGGGGTCATGTACGAGCTTGCCTGCGTCTTCTTCCATATGGATCTCATGGATACCGATCGACTTCATTCCCTCCGAAGTCTTAACGTCGACATGACCGTTGCGGCAGATCGGGAAATAGAGCTGTGAGATCTGATATGCCTTCGGAAGATCCGGATAGAAGTAGTTCTTTCTGTCGAACTTATTCTTGCGTGTGATATCGCAGTTAAGTGCAAGTCCTGCCTTGACGGCGAACTCGACTACCTTCTTGTTCAAGGTAGGAAGCGTGCCCGGCATGCCTGAGCATACTTCGCATACGTGTGTGTTGGGAGCTCCTCCGAACTTAGTGGAGCATCCGCAGAATATCTTTGTTGCAGTCTGAAGCTCGCAGTGGACTTCAAGACCGATAACCATCTCATAATCTTTCATCCTTAAGCCTCCTTGCTGCCATTCTGATAGTTGCAGGCAAATCCTAAGATCTGCTCTTCATCGTAGGGTTTACCGATGATCTGCATGCCTACGGGAAGTCCGTCTGATTCGCCGCAGGGAACTGATATCGCAGGGAGTCCTATGATGTTTACGAGTACCGTGCAGATATCGCCGAGATACATCTTGAGAGGATCTGATAAGCTCTTGCCGATCTCGAGTGCCGTTGTAGGAGCAACGGGTCCTATGATGACATCGTACTTTTCGAACGCTTTATCGAAGGCATCCTTGATGAGGCTCTTTGCCTGGAGTGCCTTGTTGTAGTATGCGTCGAAGTAGCCTGATGACAGAACGAAGTTGCCGAGCATGATCCTTCTTTTTACCTCAAGACCGAAGCCCTGGCTTCTGGACTTGATATATACGCTTGTAAGATCCGTAGCATCCTCGGGGCGAAAGCCGTACTTGATACCGTCGTATCTGGACAGGTTGGAGCAAGCCTCTGCGCACGCGATGATGTAATATGTCGGGATCGCATAATCTACTATGGGCATGTCAAACTTCTCCACGATGGCGCCCTTGCTCTCGTAGTAAGCTACTGCCTTCATTACGGCATCCTTGACGCCGGGCTCGATGCCCTCGCCGAAATACTGCTCGGGGATACCGATCTTCTTGCCCTTAACATCGAAGGACTTGATATTATCCAAAGATACATCGTTGCAATCCGTTGAGGACTGATCCCTGTCATCCCTGCCGTTTATGATGTTATACATAGCAGCGGCGTCCATTGCGTCGCGGCTGATAGGTCCGATCTGGTCGAGTGATGAAGCGAAGGCAACAAGGCCGTATCTTGAGACTGTGCCGTATGTGGGCTTAAGTCCCGTAACGCCGCAGAAGGATGCAGGCTGTCTTATGGATCCGCCCGTATCTGAACCTAATGCTATAGGTGCGAGGTTTGCCGCAACGCAAGCGGCAGATCCGCCGGATGAACCGCCCGGTACCCTATTTGCGCCTCTGGGGTTTATCGTAGCTCCATGGTAAGAAGTCTCCGTTGTAGAGCCCATGGCAAATTCGTCCATGTTCGTCTTACCGATTATTACCATGCCCTCTTCTTCGAGCTTCTTTATTACCGTTGCATCGTAAGGGGGGATGAAGTTATGGAGCATCTTAGATGCACATGTCGTAAGTATGCCCTTCGTGCAGATATTGTCCTTGATCGCTATCGGTACGCCTGCAAGATCTGAAGTAATAGCTCCGGATGCGATCTTCGCATCGATCTCTTTTGCCTTTGCAAGAGCTTGCTCCTCACATACCGTTACATAGGAATTGTATTTTTTGTCTTCTTCCCTGATCGCTTCTATATAGGCTTTGCAGGCTTCAAGAGAAGTCGTCTTGCCTTCCTTTATCGCTCTTCCAAGTTCAAGAGCAGTAAGTCCTAAGATCGTCTTGTCGTCCATTGTTTACTCCTCAGTCGAATGTCCTCGGTACCAATATCGTACCGTCTTTTGTCTCGGGTGCATTAGAGAGGACCTGCTCTTGCATGTCGCCGTTTATAACGACATCTTCTCTTGTTATGTTGGTCCTGCCTGCTGCATGGCTTAAGGGCTCAACACCTGCGGTATCGAGCTCGCCTAACTTGTCTATGTAGCCTAAGATGTCAGCTAAATCCTTCTGAGTCTTGACCTCTTCTTCGGGGGACAGTTCTATCCTTCCCAAAGCTTCAAGATATCTTACAAGATCCTGTGTAATTTCCATGTTAGCTCCTGATCACTCTTCGTCTTCTTTTGTGATTTTTTCTTCCGTATTCTTGGGTTCCTTCTTGGCAGACTTATTTGCCTTAACGAAGGAATAGATAAGCACGCCTACGAGCGCTACTATCGCAACACCGCCTAATGTGGCAAGTACTATCACTATCGTGTTTGCACCGTTGGTAACGCCATTTGCCGCAGGCTGAGTCTCCCCTGATGCAGCAGTTGCCTGAGGATCTGTAACACTGGGGAGCGTTGCTGCGGGAGAATCGTCGCCGCCTACTGCGGATGCAGGTACATATGTATCGTTTGTATAGAACTCGTATGCGCCTGATTCGATCTCTTCGCTGATGCCTGAGCTCAACGCTTCAAGAGCGATCGGTTCGAGTTCTTCTGCAGACTGCTCTTCGAGGCCTAAGTAACCTACTACGAAGTAACCGTATTCGTCAGACTTGATGACTGCCATCTCGCCCTCTGTCCTGCCTTCGCCGTAAGCCCACTCCTCGAAGCTCGGTACCATCTTGCCCTTGGGGACTAAGATGTCGTTTGCTTCGTATACCGTGCCTGCGTTATAAAGCTCATTTGCCTTGGTCTGAAGATCCGCGATATCCGTGCAGGATGCAAGAAGATCGTTTGCTGCTGCTTCCTGTGCCTGCAATGTTGCATCGTCTGAGCCCTGGGGTGCATAGAAAAGAGCATATCTGATGTTAGGTACGTACTTCTCGTCGTCAGAGAATTCGTACTCGTCGCAATACTTCTGTGAATATACATCAGCAAGATAGTATCTGCTGAGCGTATCTCTGAAAGCCGCTTCGGTCATGCCGGGACCGTAGTATAATTGGAGGTAATCGTCAACAGACATACCGGTCTGGTCAGGGCCCATCTGGGCGATCATGGCATCGATGTCTGCATTTGTCTCATCGGATATGGTGAGACCTAAAGCCTCAGCCTTTTCGCAGATGATGTATGTGCTCTCCACGATATTCTCCGCATAAGCTACGTAGTAGTCGCCGAAGGTCGCGTATTCGTCACCGGTATAAGCGGAGGACAGGTCGATAAAGCCCTGCGTCGTTGACGGATAGTAACCGTAGTATGCGTACTGTGTAAGATCTAAGAATGCATTGATGAAGTAGAAATTCGATTCATAAACAGGAATTGCTTCGCCCTCGAAATAATACTGATGGTTCAGAAATGACATCAGCTGGCTTCCGTACATCGTCTCAAAGGACTGCTGTGAAGTATTTGTCGGAGTTACTGTCTCGTCAGCGATAACGCTCATGGGTGAGAGCATTATTACTGCGGAAATGATCGTTGCCGTTAGTTTCTTGATAAACATCTTTAACCTCTTGTTATCCTCTCAAAATCTTCCTTGGCATCCAATATGGTATCGTCCATATCGTAGTATTTATACTTGCCGAGCCTTCCGCCGAAGAATACGTTGCCTTCGCTTGCTGCGAGCTTTCTGTATTCTTCATAAAGGCTGTTGTTCTTATCGTTGTTCATGGGGTAGTAAGGCTCGTCGCCCTTCTTCCATTCAGCGGGGTACTCTCTTGTAATGACAGTGCCCTTGCATGTGTTGAACTCGAAATGCTTGTGCTCCAAGATCCTCGTATAAGGAGTCTCGGCATCGGTGTAGTTGATGACCGCATTGCCCTGGAAATCGTCCGTATCAGGCAATACCTCTTCTTCGAACCTCAAGCTCCTGTACTCTAATGTGCCGAGCTTATAGCCGTAGTATTCGTCGATCATGCCGGTGTAGATTATCTTGTCAGCAAGAGCTCTGAGGCTCTCCTTATCCTTGAGATAATCCGTGTTGCATCTTACTTCGATGCCCTCTAACATGTTTGCTACCCACTTGGTATAGCCGCCTTCGGGGATGCCCTGGTATCTGTCGTTGAAGTAATTGTTATCGTAGGTAAGTCTTACCGGGAGACGCTTGATGATGAACGCGGGAAGCTCTGTAGCCTTCCTGCCCCACTGCTTCTCGGTATAGCCCTTGATGAGCTTATTGTAGATATCGGGACCTATGAGCGATATTGCCTGCTCTTCGAGATTTGCAGGCTCGTCCACCTTGTTGCCCTCGATCTGCTCATCGAGCTTTGCCCTTGCCTCCTTGGGAGTTACTACACCCCACATCTTGTTGAAGGTATACATATTGAAGGGCATCGAGTACATCTCGCCCTTGTAGTTGGCAACAACTCTGTTGGTATAGCCGTTAAAATCAGCGAATCTTAAAGCAAAATCCCATACCTCTTTGTTGCTGGTATGGAATATATGTGCACCGTACTTGTGTACGTTTATGCCGTTCTCTTCTTCTGTATAGATGTTGCCCGCTATGTGACTTCGTTTGTCTATAACGAGACATTTGTAACCCGCGTCTGTTGCAAGACGTGCAAAAGACGCGCCGTACAGGCCCGCGCCAACTATAAGAAAATCGTATTCAGCCATATTTCCTCCGTGAACTCACAGAAATTCTATCTTAATATACACTATTTTTCTTAAAATAGGGCGGTAAGTTCAGCAGGAGTGTCACACAGGTAGTCTATCTTGTAATCTTTAGGATCTTCGCCTCCGAACTTGCCGAAGCCGAAACCGTAGGTTACTCCGGCAAAGGATACCCCCGCCTTGAGAGCGCCGCCGGCATCGTGGCTCGAGTCGCCTACCATCAGGATCTTCTTCCTGTCGGATACGCCAAGGTCTCTTATGCACAGCTCTATTATGTCGGCCTTTGTAAGCTTGCCCTCGTAATCTGAGCCGTAGATTATATCCGTATATTCGCCGAAGGCGAAGCCCCTGCAGATCTTCTCTGCATAGTCCTGCTTTTTGTATGTCGCGATCGCCGTGGGGATACCGAGCTCCTTCAATCTGTCGAAAAAGCCGTATATGCCGTCGTAAGGCTTAGCCTGCATCAGGTTCTTATGTGCATAGATATCCCTGAAGTAGCCTACTGCCTCTTTGAGCCTGTCGCCTTTGAGACCTAAGCGGCTTTCCATCGACCACTCCATCGGGGGGCCGATAAACTTGAGGAGCTCGCTTTGGGGGAGCATCTCAAGTCCGTATTTGTTTATGGTGTCCTTTACCGAATTTACTATGCCCTCGGATGTGTCTAATATGGTGCCGTCCACATCAAACAGGACTGCCTCAATATCCTTCATGTCAATCTCTCCTGTGTTTTGCGCAGGCGGTCATGAAGTTTTCGAATCTGTCGCATTCGGGGAAATGCACCTTGACCTTATCCTGCGGTGTATATCTGAGGCAGGTGATGAAGGGCTGGAAGGACAGTCCCCTAAAAGCAACGTCGGCCTTTAAAGCCTCCAGTACATCAGGTGCCCTGTTTATCTCATCGCAGCTCGTATCGGGACCGAACTTCAATTCCTCCGAGCACTCTTCGATATCGATGACGCATGTCTTTGCGATATCCTCACAGCTGGTCCCTATCCTTATCTCGTACTTGCCGTCTTCCAACAGGAACTTGCCGTGATCCTCGTCAAAGTACATGAGGCTCGATACATCGAAACCGAAAGAGATATCCCTGGTCTCACCCTTGCCTATGAATTCCTTTGTAAATGCCCTAAGCTCCATCACGGGCCTTCTTATCCCGGAACTTACCTTGTGTGAATATGCCTGAAGGATGACCTTGCCGTCCATATCGCCGGTATTGCTTACCCTCGCCTTGACGGTAACCTTGCCGCCGTTTACAGTGCAGTCTGCATCCTCTATCTCGAAATCCGTATATGTAAGACCGAAGCCGAACGGGAACAGGGGCCTTATGCCTCTTGCCTGATAGCCTCTGTAGCCGACATATATTCCTTCGCCGTATACGCACTTGAATGAATCCGGATAGCACAGGTATGCGGGCGTGTCCTCGTATCTTTCGGGGAATGTAACGGGGAGGGCGCCTGAAGGATTGATCCTTCCGGTAATTATCTCAGCCAAAGCCTCGGCGCCCTTCATGCCGGGATAGAATACGGCATAAAGACCGTCTATCTCATCCTTGTAGCTTCCGAGCTCCACAGGGCCGGGTACGTTAAGCACGAGTACTATCTTACCCACGGCTCCGTTTCTGCGCCTTGCGATAAGTTCGTTAAGTATCTCCCTGGTCTGTTTGGTCATCTTGAGGTCTTCCCTGTCAGAGCCCTCTCTTGATTCTATCGTCTCGACGATAAGTGCGTATGCACCGCCATCAAAAGCATCCATATCGCCGTAGCTTATGCTTGCGCTTCCCAATATGTCTTCAAGTGTGCCGGGAAGAGAGGATGTCCTCGTGGTGAATACCTGCGCAGAGCCTCCTCCGAAGTCCTTGATCTTACCCTTGTTGCTTCCGAGGATAGTTATCTTGGAACCCTGTGATACCGGCATTGCCTTGTCCTTATTGATCAGCATTACTATGCCTTCTGCCGCAGCCTCGTATGCCGCCTTATCGCCCATTGCGATGTATGTCTCGTCGGTGAGGTCTTCGGGTATCTTAAGTGATGCATGCTTATCGACAAGGTCTAATACCCTGACTACTGCCTTATCGAGCTGCTCTGCTGTAAGAGCTCCGCTCTCTAAGGCCTCCATTACCTCGTCCCACTTCCAGGGACCGGGCATGTAGATATCGCAGCCTGCCTTTATCGCATCCGATGTCTTGCCCGTGCATGCACCCCAGTCTGTTACGACGGCACCGTCAAAACCCCACTCGTCCCTTAAGACATCCGTCAAGAGGAACTTGTTCTCGCTCGAGAGCGTTCCGTTTATCGAAGGGTATGCCGACATAAAGGTCTTAGTAACCTTTGAGCATGCCTTAAAGCCCGGGAAGTAGATCTCCCTTAAAGCTCTCATGGAGACAGTCTCTTCGATGCCTACCCTGTTCTTCTCTAAGTTATTGCATACGAAATGCTTGGTGTTGGATGCGACTCCGCTTTCCTCAACGCCCCTGCAGATCTCGGGCGCAAGACCTGCTGCAAGTGCAGGGTCTTCGGAATAACCCTCAAAGAGCCTTCCGTTCCTGGGCTCTCTTAGGATATTTACATTGGGCGTACCGAGAAGGACACCTACTCCATAGCAAAGTGCCTCGATGCCCAAAGCCTTACCGGTGTTATAGACAGTCTCGGGATTCCATGTGGCTCCCAGGAATATACCCGGGGGATAGCAGCCCGGGGCAGCAGTAATGCTGCCCTTAACCTTGCCAAGCTCATCTGCGATCCTGCCCCTTAATTCCTTCTCTTTGTCAGTGAGCTTGTCTTCTTCGTAGAAGTATCTTATGACATTATCTGCTTCTTCGGGCCTGTACTCATCTAATATCGCCTGATATCTGTCAGGGAAGAGCTGCTCAAAGTTGATGCCTGTACCGCCATCGAGAAAATTGAGCCTCGGTATGCCGAGCTCTTTGAATTCTCTCATGCTAAAAGAAGAAGCGCCGCATAACAGCTGCGCTTTCTCCAAAACAGTCATCTTATCAAGTAATGTCTTAACATCCATCAAAAACTCCTGAATCTGTCGTAACGGTTCCTCGCGATCGTATCAGGATCAAAATCAATATTGTTCCCGATGAATTCATTAAGACCTTTGCCGATCCTCGATGTGACCGCGTCTATATTGTCCATTGCAAGATCTTCAGGTTCTTCTATAACCTTCTCTACGATCTTGAGGTCCAACATATCGTTTGCGGTGAGCTTCATCTCGGCTGCGGCTTCACTCGCTCTCTTTGAATCTTTCCATAGGATACTAGCATATCCCTCGGGTGACAATATGGCATAGATACTGTTTTCGAGCATCCAGACCTCGTCAGATACGGCAACGGCCAGAGCTCCGCCTGAGCCTGCCTCGGAAATGATGATGGATAAGACGGGCACTTTAAGCGCGCTCATCTCGTAGAGGTTCATGGCGATCGCCTCGCCCTGGCCCCTCTCTTCTGCCTCGAGTCCGCAGTAAGCGCCGGGTGTGTCTACTATGCAGATAACGGGGCGGCCGAACTTCTCAGCCTGCTTCATGAGCCTTAATGCCTTGCGGTAACCGTCGGGTGAAGGCATGCCGAAGCCTCTTGCGACATTCTCGTTCGTGTCGTGTCCCTTGGACTCTGCAATTACCGTAACAGCTCTTCCTGCGAAGGTCGCGATGCCGCCCATGATGGCCTTATCGTCTCTTACGCATCTGTCGCCGTGGAACTCGACAAAGTCGGGGAAAAGCTTGTTTATATAGTCTTCTGCGACAGGTCTGTCCTTGCCTCTGGAGATCATGACCTTATCCCAGGGAGTAAGCTTTGCTTTCTTTGCGGGGATCTTGATCTCGGGCATATCCTCGGGAGCAAATGCGCCCTTGTTCTCGTGGAGCTTAAGGATGTCTACCAAAGTATCCTTGATATCCTTCCTGTCTACGATCTTATCTACGAAGCCGTGCTCTAAAAGGAACTCCGATCTCTGGAATCCTTCAGGGAGCTTCTGGCCTATTGTCTGCTCTATTACTCTCGGACCTGCAAAGCCGATGAGCGCGCCGGGCTCAGCTAAGATGATGTCGCCTAACATCGCAAAGCTTGCCGTAACGCCGCCTGTCGTAGGATCGGTGAGGACCGTGATGTATAAAAGTCCTGCATCGCTGTGCTTCTTCAAGGCAGCGGACGTCTTTGCCATCTGCATTAAGGATACGATGCCCTCCTGCATCCTCGCGCCGCCTGATGCGGTAAAAAGGATAACGGGGAGCTTCAATTCAGTTGCCCTTTCAACGGCGCGGGTTATCTTCTCGCCTACGACGCTTCCCATGGATGCCATCATGAAACGGCAGTCCATAATGCCTACGACCGCTTCGTGTCCGCCTATGTTGCCCTTGCCTGTTATTATCGCTTCGTTAAGACCTGTCTTGGCATTGAGCTTCCTGAGCTTTTCCTCGTAGCCGGGGGTGCCGAGAGGATTGGTCTCGAGAAGATCCGTATCCCACTCTTCGAAGGTGCCCTCGTCTATGGTCTCTGATACTCTGGTAGTAGCATACATGCGGAAATAATTACCGCATGAAGGACATACGAAGTTATTCTTCCTGAGCTCTTCTGAGAAGATAGTCTCCTGGCACTTTGAACACTTGTGGAAAAGTCCCTGGGGTGTGGAGGGAAGCTCGGATTCTACGCTCTTCTTATCTTCCTCGGGTGCAGTCTGTGTCTTCTTGAACAGATATCTTAATTCCATCTTTATTTCTCTCTGGATAATTTCTCAATGAAGTCTATGTCTGTGTTACCGTTTACAAAATCAGGGTGGTTCAAGATGCCGTACTGGTAGTCGACATTGTTCTTGATGCCCGTGATTATTACCTCGCCTAATGCCGTCTGTGCCTTCTTGATCGCTTCTTCTCTCGTAGGTGCCCAGACGGACAGCTTTGCGAGCATCGAATCGTAGTAAGGCGGGATCTCGAGTCCGCTGTATACAGCTGAATCGATCCTTACGCCCTTACCGCCCGGGAGATATACTGATTCGATCTTACCGGGGCAGGGACGGAACTTGTGGTCAGGGTCTTCCGCATTGATGCGGACCTCTATGGAGTGACCGCTGATCTTGATGTCGTCCTGGGTGAAGTCCAAAGCTTCGCCGGATGCGACCCTTATCTGTTCCTTGATAAGATCGATGCCGGTTACCCACTCAGTGATGGGGTGCTCTACCTGGATCCTCGTATTCATCTCCATGAAGTAGAAATTGCCTGAGGGCTCTAAGAGGAATTCAACCGTTCCCGCGTTCTCGTAGTGAACTGCCTTGGCTGCCTTGACTGCAGCTTCGCAGATCTCATTTCTCTTCTCTTCAGATAAAGCCTTGCAGGGAGTCTCCTCTATGAGCTTCTGGTGGTTTCTCTGGATGGAGCAATCACGCTCGCCCAAGTGGACCACATTGCCGAACTTGTCTGCTAATATCTGGACCTCGATATGCTTGGGGTGCTCTACATAGTGCTCTATGTACATCGAGCCGTCACCGAAGGCGTTCTTTGCCTCGGTCTGGGCTGTGAGGAAAGCCTGCTCGAAGGTCTCTTTATTTCTTGCGACTCTCATGCCCTTACCGCCGCCGCCTAATGCAGCCTTGATCATGACGGGGTATGTCGCGATATCTGCAAGCCTTAAGCCGTCAGCTACGCTTGTCGCAGCTTCAGCGCTTCCCGGGATAGTGGGTACGCCTGCATCTATCATGGTCTTCTTGGCATGAGCCTTGTTGCCCGAGCTTGCGATCATCGCAGAGGAAGGACCTATGAAGGTGATATTGCATCTCTCGCAGATCCTTGCAAACTTCGCATCCTCCGAGAGGAAGCCGAAGCCCGGATGTATCGCATCCGCGCCCGAGGTCATCGTCGCACTTATTATCCTGCCGATATTGAGATAGCTTTCCGATGAAGGTGCGGGACCTATACAGATCGTCTGATCTGCGAGCATCGCATGAAGCGCATTCTTATCTGCTTCAGAACATACTGCGACAGTCTGGATACCCATCTCGCGGCATGCGCGGATGATCCTTACGGCTATCTCACCTCTGTTTGCTATCAATACCTTTTTGATCATCTTATACTCCGGAAAGTTACTGCATGATCGCGAACTTAAGTGTTGTCTGTACGGCTACCTTGCCGTCAACTGTTGCGATACCTTCGCCGATGCCAACGGGGCCTCTTACGGCAGTGATCTTTGTCTCAAGTCTTACTGTGTCACCGGGTACAATGGCTCTCTTGAACTTGCACTTATCGATACCTGCGAAAACAGCGATCTTGCCCTTGAACTCGTCCTGAGAGAGGATCGCAACCGCACCTGCCTGAGCGAGTGCCTCGACTGTGATGACACCGGGAACGATCGGATAATCAGGGAAATGTCCTCTGAAGAAATACTCGTCGTATGTGAAGTTCTTATAGGCGATAGCATATTCGCCGGGAACATAATCCTCTACCTTGTCGATAAGAAGGAAGGGGTGTCTGTGGGGAATGATCTTCATGATCTCCTGTGTGTTAAGTGAATTAGCCATTGCTTGTATTCCTCCTTAGGATTAATTGATCTTGAACAGTGCCTGGCCGAACTCGACTGCCTCACCGTTCTTAACGCATATCTCTGCTATCGTGCCGTCACAATCTGACTCGATATCGTTCATCATCTTCATTGCTTCTACTATCGCAAGGACCTGTCCCTTCTTGACCCTGTCACCGATCTTTACGAAGGGTGAAGCGTCCTGCGCGGGAGCTGCATAGAATGTACCTACCAAAGGTGACTTGATAACGAACATATTGTCCTCGTCATCGTCGTCTCCCGTTGCTGCCTCGGCAGCTGTTGCCATTGCCATGGAAAGGTCAGGCATCGACAGTGTCGCAGGCATTGCGACGGGAGCAGCTGCCGTATAAGCTCTGCCGCCCTTAAGAGATATCTGGAAGTCGCCTTCCTTGTATTCAAAGCTGTCTATACCGGAATCCGATACAGCTTTGATAAGATCTGTCATCTCATCTAAGCTAAGGCCGGTCCTGGAATTCTTATCTGCCATTTGCTGCCTCCTTATTCTTCAAACTTCTTAACGATCAAAGATGCGTTGTGTCCGCCGAAACCTAAGTTATTGGACATCGCATATCT
>JAIKWA010000045.1 GCA_024685135.1 Saccharofermentans sp. | reverse complement strand
GACTAATGTTGCCAAGGAGTACGATCAGGCTTCAGGTATGGCATTCATGATCTTCAACCTCCTCTGCGCTCCTTGCTTCGCAGCTATCGGTGCCATCAAGCGTGAGATGAACAACGCTAAGTGGACATGGGCTACGATCGGCTGGATGACAGGCTGGGCTTATGCACTTGCACTTATCGCTTACCAGGCAATCGGTCTTATCAAGGGTACAGTATCCTTCGGTCTCGGCTCAGTTGCTGCGATCATAGTCTTAGGTCTCATCATCTTCGGCCTCTTCAGAAAGGGCTACAAGATCGACGATTCCTCCAAGACACTTACTTCGGTAGAGGCTAAGTCATGAATCCCGGAACGATAGTGGTTATAGTAGTACTTGCCGTCATAATATTTTTTGCCGGCAGAGCCACTATCAGAGAGTTCAAGAATGAACTCACAGGCAAAGGCTGTGCGGGATGTTCAGGTTCATGCTCGGGCTCAAGTTGTTCCTCCTGTAAGGTATCTAAGGAAGATCTTGAGAAAGCGAAAGCTTGGCACGAGCAGTACCAAAAAGACCACAGAATATAACCAACCTTTATCTCCACAAGAAATAAGCCGTCTGCTCTAAGGGCAGGCGGCTTGTTTTATGCTTTTTTATTTTTTACTTTTAGTCTTTTCGTTTCTGTTTTTCTTCAGCTTCTCAGATCTTATCCGTAATGCTTGCGGTATCGTCGTATTCCGCTTTGGTCTTGAACGTGCCGTAGCCTTCAGAGATCTTTACTCTGGCTTTGCCGAATCTTGTCGTGACCTCCTCGGTCCTTCTGTCCAATACGAATCTCTTCTTAGCCTGATATCTGATACCGATGGTTGTCGTGTTCTCGAAAATGAGCTTTGCAAACTTCTCTTCTTCGCCCGGCTTTGCAAGGACTGTAAGAAGGATGCCCGGACGGTTCTTCTTCATGCCAATGGGAGTAGTGAAGACATCAAGCGCGCCCTGCTCCATAAGATAAGAGGTGGCATAGCCTATCTCTTCTCCCGTCATGTCATCTAAGTTGCACTGAAGCTCAATCACGGAATCTGAAGCATCGGAGTCCATCTCGCCCAAGAAGACTCTTACGCAATTTACTTCTTCAAATTCCTTGGTGCCCATACCAGTACCGATCTTATCCACGCTCATTACCGGCATACGGCCGAAATCCGTGGCAAAGTGCTTGAGGAGTGCAGCTCCTGTAGGGGTTATGAGCTCGCCTTCGATCTTGCCCTGGTAAGAGGGCATTCCCTTAAGAAGGAGTGCAGTAGCCGGTGCGGGAACGGGTAAGATACCGTGTGCACAATGCACGTGACCGAAGCCTGTGTTGATGGGAGATACGACAACCTTTGAAGGAGCGATTTCTTCCATTAGGAGGCATACCGCCGTAACGTCCGCAATGGCGTCCATGGTGCCGACTTCGTGGAAATGTATCTCTTCTACTGTCTTGCCGTGAACTTCGCTCTCAGCCTCAGCTATAAGCTTATATACAGCAATTGCATCAGCCTTTACCTTATCTGAAACATCAAGACCATTGATTATCTCTTCGATATCCTTAAGGCTTGAATGGTGATGGTGGTGGTGATGTTCGTGATCGTGGTCGTGATGGTGTTCATGGTCATGGTCATGCCCATGGTGATGCTCATGTTCATGTTCGCCATCGATATCTACATCAGAGTGTGTGCCTGTGATGCCTGATCTGTTTATCTCGTTCAGGGCGTAGGTGACCTTGGGAATATTGAGAGCGTTGAGCTTTGCTTCTGCCTTTTTGGTGTCGCCCGTGAGCTCAGCCAAGGCTGCCGTGAGCATATCGCCTGCTGCGCCCATGTTGCATTCTATGTACATTACTTTCATTGGATCATCCTCCGATGTGATTGATCATGGACGCAAGATAACCTGCGCCGAATCCGTTATCTATATTAACAACACTTACGCCGCTTGCACATGAATTGAGCATCGACAGAAGGGCTGTGAGGCCTTCGAAGGAGGCACCGTATCCTACGCTTGTCGGGACTGCTATTACGGGGCAGTCAGCGAGCCCGCCGACGACACTTGCCAGAGCTCCTTCCATGCCTGCTATGGCGATTATTACCTTTGCTTCCATTATCTTGTCGGCGTTTGACAGGAGTCTGTGGATCCCCGCAACCCCAACATCGTAAAGCTTTGTAACATTGTTACCCAAGATTTCGGCAGTCACGTAAGCTTCCTCTGCGACGGGAAGATCTGATGTCCCTGCAGTCGCAATAAGAA
>JAIKWA010000044.1 GCA_024685135.1 Saccharofermentans sp. | reverse complement strand
GACTAATGTTGCCAAGGAGTACGATCAGGCTTCAGGTATGGCATTCATGATCTTCAACCTCCTCTGCGCTCCTTGCTTCGCAGCTATCGGTGCCATCAAGCGTGAGATGAACAACGCTAAGTGGACATGGGCTACGATCGGTTGGATGACAGGCTGGGCTTATGCACTTGCACTTATCGCTTACCAGGCAATCGGTCTTATCAAGGGTACAGTATCCTTCGGTCTCGGCTCAGTTGCTGCGATCATAGTCTTAGGTCTCATCATCTTCGGCCTCTTTAGAAAGGGCTACAAGATCGACGATTCCTCGAAGACACTCACATCTGTAGAGGCAAAGTCATGAATCCCGGAACGATAGTGGTTATAGTAGTACTTGCCGTCATAATATTTTTTGCCGGCAGAGCCACTATCAGAGAGTTCAGGAACGAACTCACCGGTAAAGGCTGTGCGGGATGTTCAGGTTCATGCTCGGGCTCAAGTTGTTCCTCCTGTAAGGTATCTAAGGAAGATCTTGAGAAAGCGAAAGCTTGGCACGAGCAGTACCAAAAAGACCACAGAATATAACCAAACCTTTATCTCCACAAGGAATAAGCCGTCTGCTCTAAGGGCAGGCGGCTTATTTAATTCCAAATAATAAAGAACAGATTACATCTTATCAGTCATGTTTGCCGTATCGTCGTATTCAGGCTTGGCCTTAACGGTGCCGTAGCCTTCGGATATTTTGACCCTGGCTTTGCCGAACCTGGTATTTACTTCCTCTATCCTTCTGTCTAAGACGAATCTCTCCTTGACCTGATACCTGATGCCTATAGTCGTCGTATTCTCGAATACGAGCTTTGCAAACTTATCCTTGTCTTCTATCTTGCAAAGGACTGTAAGGAGGATGCCGGGACGGTTCTTCTTCATGCCTATCGGGGTAGTGAACACATCAAGTGCGCCCTGCTCCATAAGATAAGAAGCAGCATATCCGATATCTTCGCCCGTCATGTCATCCAGGTTGCACTGTAGCTCAACGACTGAGTCAGCAGGCTTTTCTTCAGTCTCACCTAAGAAGATCCTAACGCAGTTTACCTGAGCAAATTCCTTGGTGCCCATACCGGTGCCGATCTTATCCACGCTCATAACCGGCATGCGGCCGAAGTCTGTTGCAAAGTACTTAAGAAGGGCAGCTCCCGTAGGTGTAATAAGCTCACCTTCGACACCTCCCTGATAAGAGGGGATACCCTTAAGAAGGAGTGCAGTAGCCGGTGCGGGTACGGACAAGATGCCGTGCGCACAGTGCACATGGCCATAGCCTGTATTGATGGGAGATACGACAACCTTTGAAGGAGCGATCTCTTCCATCAGAAGGCATACCGCCGTTACGTCTGCAATGGCGTCCATAGTGCCTACCTCGTGGAAATGTATCTCTTCTACTGTCTTGCCGTGAACCTCGCTCTCAGCCTCAGCTATAAGCTTATATACAGCAATTGCATCAGCCTTAACCTTATCAGATACGGAAAGAGCATTAATTATCTCTTCGATATCCTTAAGGCTTGAATGGTGATGGTGGTGGTGATGTTCGTGATCGTGATCGTGATGGTGTTCATGGTCATGTTCATGGTGATGCTCATGGTGATGCTCATGTTCATGTTCGCCATCGATATCTACATCAGAGTGTGTGCCTGTGATGCCTGATCTGTTTATCTCGTTCAGGGCGTAGGTGACCTTGGGGATATTGAGAGCGTTGAGCTTTGCTTCTGCCTTTTTGGTGTCGCCCGTGAGCTCAGCCAAGGCTGCCGTGAGCATATCGCCTGCCGCGCCCATGTTGCATTCTATGTACATTACTTTCATTGGATCATCCTCCGATGTGATTGATCATGGACGCAAGATAACCTGCGCCGAATCCGTTATCTATATTAACTACGCCCACGCCGCTCGCACATGAATTGAGCATCGACAGAAGGGCAGCAAGACCTTCGAAGGAGGCACCGTATCCTACGCTTGTCGGGACTGCTATTACGGGGCAGTCAGCGAGCCCGCCGATGACACTTGCCAGAGCTCCTTCCATGCCTGCTATCGCGATTATGACCTTTGCTTCCATTATCATGTCGGCGTTTGACAGGAGTCTGTGGATCCCCGCAACCCCAACATCGTAAAGCTTTGTAACATTGTTACCCAAGATTTCGGCAGTCACGTAAGCTTCCTCTGCGACGGGAAGATCTGATGTCCCTGCAGTCGCAATAAGAA
>JAIKWA010000032.1 GCA_024685135.1 Saccharofermentans sp. | reverse complement strand
CTGGATAAGATGATTCACTGGCAGAAGTTTTGAACAGTAACATATACCACATTATCACTGCATGGATACCATTATCTGCAGAAAGATCTAATAAGATAACGAGCTGGATAACTTCGGAATTTCATAACACTTGACTTCGGAATTTCATAATATTAAACTACGGAATATAATAGAAATTAAGGTGATATTATGATAGAACGAGCAGCTAAAGAGACATTGATAAGATTGTCACAGCAGTTTCCTGTTGTTGCTGTTACCGGACCAAGACAAAGCGGTAAATCTACGCTCGTTAAAGAGACGTTCCCGGATAAGAGATACGTAAGCTTTGACGATAAAACGATCAGAGAACTTGCTGCTTCAAACCCTCGTGATTTCATTAGGGCGTTTAAGGATGGTGTGATCATTGATGAGGCACAAAAGGTTCCTGAACTGTTCGATGCGATCAAACTAATCGTAGACAGTGATGAATACACTCCCGGTAAGTATATATTAACCGGATCGTCGCAGTTTAAACTGAAGAAGAATATCAAGGAGACGCTCTCCGGAAGGATAGGAATAGTCAATCTCCTTCCGTTGTCGATAATGGAATTAAGCCGGGCAGGTATTCTGGGCAGTGATGCTTATGATTATGCTTTCAACGGATTCTATACTCCTTTTTATGACGACGCCAAGCATTTCAATCGTGAAGATTGGTTCGAGAACTACATAGATACATATCTTGAAAGGGATGTTGCTGAAGCGATCAAGGTCTCTAATCTTTCTCAATTCAAGAAATTCATTCAGTTTTGTGCCATATACAGCGGTCAGATGCTGAATATGGAGAGTATATCAAGAGAGATAGGAGTTACGGCTAATACGATCAAATCATGGCTTTCGATCCTGGAGAGCTCCTTTATCATCCATCTTCTGGAGCCTGACACAAACAACCTTGGAAGAAGCATTGTTAAGACACCAAAATTGTATTTCGTTGACGTTGGTCTCATGTGTTATCTTCTCAGAATAGAGTCAAAGGAGGAATTATTGCTTTCGAGATTCAAAGGTGCCGTAGTAGAGACCATGGCGGTATCAGAACTGATGAAAGAGCGGTTTAACAAAGGTCGCAAGTCTGAGCTCACGTATTTCAGGGATTCGAACGGATTCGAAGTAGATGTAATAGCTGATTGGCATAAGACATATGCACTGGAAGTTAAGAGTGAATCTGATACAGAGAAAAGGCTGTCTACTAATGTCAGAAAATACATTAGTCTCAGAGAAACAGAAACCAAAGGATGTGTGTATTATCTTGGTGACATTACTTGTGATATTGGCAATATCAAGTATGTTTCGTGGAAGGACTGGGGTAATACTTGATCCGCATGCAATCTATTCGTGTGAATAAGTCCGATTTATTCAGAATTTTATTATCTAAGCACTTCAGTGTTTCGGAGCTTTTTCATGCTTTTCCGTTGAATGAAAAACTAAAACTAGACTAATAACTCATTGAATAGCACCAAAGCGATCTGGAGGCAATTCAGAGCCGGCTTTGGAAGTAGTTTTTGCTCAAAACATGCTATAATCCAATCAGTTCTGTTGTCATATGTTAATTTCTCGGCATAGCAAACAGACGTCTCGCTAACGCAGTTATGAGACGCATGGAAAGTGGACGAGAGGCAGCGTAATCGTAAAGGAGTATTTTCACTGCCTTATGACTATAAACCATAGTCTTGCGGTTTTTTATGCTAACATATTTCTATGCAGCCATTTAACGACAAGATATGGGACAAAAAACTTAACATCAAGACCTGCGGCAGCGACTACAGCGATCTCGATGCGCATAACTTCGGCTACGATCCCACCCCCTACTACTGCCTTACCAGACTTGCAGAGTCAGGTCATGTTACGGGCGAAGATGTTTTTGTCGATTTCGGTTGCGGGATGGGCAGAGCCTGTTTTGCGATCAACTATCTCACAGGCGCAAAAGCTATAGGCATTGATTTCAATTCCAGATTCCTTAATATTGCCCGTTCTAATCTTGAAGGATACAGAAATAAGGATATCGACTTCGTACTCAGCGATGCTACTGAATACGAGATAACAAAAGGCTCTGTATTCTACTTCTACAACCCCTTCTCCTGCGACATCCAGCTTAAGGTATTAGATAACATAAAGGCATATCGTGCCTCAATAAACACCAAGATAAAGCTCGTTTTCCTTCAGCCCATAAGACATGTTGAAGATGCACTCAAAGAAGAAGATCTTACCCTGATAGATAAAATTGATCTTAGACCGCTAATACGGTCTAAGACCAATCACATGTTTATGTACGTATACGAGATGTAAAAGGAGGTCCCCGAAGGGACCTCCTAATCATCTTATCCTACTACGAATGCAGCAAGGTCTGATACGGGAACGCCGTCGTATGCTCCCGGAGCTGCAGCTCCCTTAGGTACCAGTACGATCTGGATAGCTTCGAGACGGAGGGACAAGCCGGAAGTACCGCTCATCTCACCATTAGAAGCCCAACCGAGCCAGCCGTAATTCTCGGCATGTACTCTGTAGTAAACATCGTAGTGTGCAGCCATATCGCCTGTGAGCTCTATCTTAATAGCCTCAAGACGAAGTGCCTGACCCTGTGTACCGCTGAGTTCGCCATCGCTCTTCCAATCCTGCCAGCCGATATTCTGTACGTGTGTGCAGTATCTGATACCACCTGAGTAAGGTGCTGTATTGCCGGAGAGGTTAAGCTCGATAGCTTCAAGTCTTCTGGACATTCCTGTTGTACCTGAAGTCTTACCGTTTGTTACCCAAACATTCTCCCAACCTGCATCC
>JAIKWA010000017.1 GCA_024685135.1 Saccharofermentans sp. | reverse complement strand
ACAAAAACAGGGAGCACATTAACAGGCTTGCCGCAAAAAACAATTGTTGAGTTTGTATTCCCCGTGCCGAATATCGAAGAACAAGATAAAATTGCTGGTTGTTTAGATAAACTCGACAACACTATCACCCTTCATCAGCGTGAGCCACCTTCAACCTCTTATAATCATTTTGATTCATTTGAGGCAGGCTATTTTATTTACAGGAGGTTTATATGTTAGAAAGTGCATCAAAAAACGAATGCTTTTGCGATTACTATCTTAGATGGATTACCGTTTACAAAGAGGGCGCTATACGAAGAATAACAATGGACAAGTATCGTATGACCCATTCTTGGATTAAGAGATTATCTCCGGATCTAAAGGTTGGAGAATTAACGAGATCCACTTATCAAGAGCTGCTAAACGAGTACGCAAAATCACATGAAAGGCAGACAACCATGGATTTTCACCATCAGCTTAAATGCGCAATACTTGACGCGGTTGACGAGGGTTTAATCGATCGAGATCCAACCAGAAAGGCAATCATAAAAGGAATAACACCACGAACCAAGAAACCAAAATTCTTGAATCAATATGAGCTGCACCAGATGTTAGACACTTTAGAACTTGGTTCAGAACCTAATTGGGATTGGTTTATTCTTCTTATAGCCAAAACAGGAATGCGTTTCTCAGAAGCGCTTGCTTTGACACCTTCTGATTTTGATTTTGCTCACCAATTAATATCTGTCAATAAAACTTACAATTATAAGAATCATTCTGGCGGTTTTCTTCCAACTAAAAACAAATCATCCGTCCGGAAGATTCAAATCGACTGGCGTACTGTTGTGCAGTTTTCAGAATTGGTAAAGTCAATACCCGATGATCAACCTATTTTTGTTTCTCAAAGACCATTTAACTCAACTGTGAATGGTATTTTAGAGAGGCACTGTAAATCAGCAGGCGTGCCTGCTATCACTATCCACGGGTTACGGCATACACATGCCTCTATCCTTCTGTTCGCAGGGGTTTCAATTGCGAGCGTTGCAAGACGATTGGGACACTCCAGTATGAACACTACCCAAAAGACATATCTACACATTATTCAAGAGCTCGAAAACAAAGACATCAACCTCGTTATGAGGTCTTTGTCAGAGCTTGATTAACAAAAACTCGCCTCAAATGAATCGATTATACGAACATCTTCTGCAATAAGCCTTTTTTATATGCTTTCAACTCATCACACTTACGCTGATGAAGGGTGATAAGGTTGTCTATTGATCTTAGGAATTGCCCAATTTCCTCTTGTTCCTTAATTGAAGTCGGCATCATAATATCTACTTTGCCAATTTCATCCTTATTAATCTTCTGCGGAATGGCCGTTACCAATGTTCTATCTCTTAATCCTTTTTTGAACAATGGGGATTGTATTGCATTACATAGATAATATGAGTCTATCCCAGTCGGTTTTAATAAAGCTAAACTAACGTAGAATGCAAGCCTTTCAGTAGTTTCAACGACATTCGGTGTTCCCACATCCCCGATTCGAGTCATAAGCACATCGCCCTTCTGTGGATACACTTTATAATCTCGAGCAAAGGCCTCTTCTGATATGTATTTCTCAGAAGATAATGTAGTTATATTTTCAACCGACAAGAACATAATACCAGATTCGGTGTACTTGGGTGTTTGGTGAACACCATCATATACATTAACTACTTCACCAAGCTTACGCTGTTCCCAAGCGTCAGTAAATCCAGGAAATCTAATTGCAGGTGTGTTTTTATTAGTGTCTTTCATAATAAACCTGCTTAGAATGGGAAATTAATGCCCAACTCGTCAAAATACTTCTTAAGTTCTGTTTCCGCTGACTTGATTTCTTCATTAAGATTCTCAATGTCTTTAGCTTTTAACTCAAGATCAATCTCTTCTTCCTTTTCAGATGTATCGACATATCTTGGGATGTTAAGGTTATAGTCATTCGATTCAATTTCGTCCATTGTTGCAACATGGCAGAATTTCTCTATATCCTTACGTTCCTTATACGCATCAATAATCTTATTAAGATGCTCTTCTTCAAGAGTATTCATGTTCTTGCCGGGCTTATACTCCTTGGATGCATCAATAAACAGAATGTTATCTGAATTACCATTTCTCTTGCTCTTAAGTACAAGGAGACAGACTGGAATACCAGTTCCATGGAACAGGTTTGCCGGAAGGCCAATAACTGCATCAAGTTTATTAAGATCACGGACAATATACTTGCGGATCTGTTCTTCTGCTGCACCACGGAATAAAACACCATGAGGCAAGAGAACTGCAATTCTTCCATCGTCAGGATCCATGTGATAGATCATGTGTTCAAGGAAAGCATAATCAGCATGTGATTTAGGCGCAAGTTTACCCGCTCCGGAATATCTCGGATCGTCTTCAAAGGACGGATCAGCTGTCCACTTAAGCGAATAAGGAGGATTACAAACCTGAACAGTCATCTTCTCATCCTCGTAATAGTCCGTCGTTAACGTATCACCCTTATAGATATCGAAGTTATGGTAATCAACACCATGCATTAACATATTCATTCTTGCAAGGTTGTATGTTGATGCATTCTTCTCCTGCCCATAGAAGTGTCCTACTCTGCCGCTGGTAAGGTGCTTCTGTACTTCCAAAAGCATTGAAGCAGAACCACAGGTACAGTCACCGACTGTACGAGCCTCCTCCAAGCCGATTGTGGCAAGGGTAGCACAAAGTTTAGAAGGTCCTGTAGGAGTGAAGAATTCTCCACCCTTTTTACCTGCATCGGAAGCAAAGAGGCCGATGAGGATCATGTATGCTGTACCGAGAACATCAAACTTTGCATCGTCAAGTCTAAAGTCAATCAAGCCGACCTTTGTTATAACCTGACTAATAAGACTAGTTCTTTCAGAAACAGTGTCTCCTAAATCCGGATCCTGAAGTTTCATGTCATTGAACAAACCGGTAAAATCAGATTCTGATTCCTGTCCCATTGTGGAAGCTGTTAATTCACTGATCGCCTTCTCGTAATCTTCAATAGAGAATGTTCTTTCAACTATGCTCTGCTGAAGATTCTTATACAAATACTGCGGCTGAATGATATACCCCAATTTACTTAAGGACCACTGCTCAACAACTGCTTTGAAATCCTTGCTCTCAAATGCTTCTTCATATGAAAGGCCATCGTTCTTGAGAATTTCCTTCATATAAGATTCTGTTCTCTCGGACAGGTATCTATAGAATATGGTTCCAAGAATATAGTTTTTAAATTTAGAGGCATCCATATTTCCTCTAAGATCATTAGCAATTGCCCAAAGCTGTTTAGATAATTCGTTAGCCTGCTGCTGATATGTATTGCTGTCCATTATTTTCCCTCCGCCTTGTATTTGTGATAAAGCTCAGTAATAGCTTCTTTTATTATTTTGATCATTTCTGTTGTGCGTAAAAGCCCTAAGTTCAAATATTCAATCTGTACTCGCACTTCCTCGTCAGTAAGTTGGTTATTGAAAGTATATGAATAGAACAATTCGGAAATACGCTTAGGTTCAATATCGAGATCGTTCGCTATGCGTTCAAAGTCTATCAACATGTTTTCTTTCTCATACTGGTAGTATTCCTGAACGATATCAGCATCCGGATCAAGATCGAAGAAACGTGTCATGACAAAGCCCTTCATCAAGTCTCTCTTATAACGTAATGTCTCGTTATCTGATCTCTCAATCTCTCTTAAGATGAGGTCGACAGATCTCTTCATCTCATCTTGATCTTTCCTGTTGATATCCTTCAACAGATTCAAGATGTAAACGACATTAATAATATCCGTTCTGATCAAATCAATATTAAAATCGACATTGACAGGAACGGTCCTCTTAGCTGAGTCCTTTTCCTTCTTCTGCTGATCGTAATAGTACATATACCAGCTCTTATAAGCCTCGTACTCATTCTCATCTAATTCAAGAGACAAGTCTTTCCAATCAAATTTAGAAAATGTCTTAAGTATTGCTAAATCCTTAGATACTGCTCTAAACGCAACAATAAACTCTCTTATATCATCTTCTGACTGTAAATGTCCTGCATCTGCAGCTGTTGGAACAACGCGCATCAACTCACCGGTCTTAACTCGCCACTCATCAGTATAGTATTCATAGGACTTAATAATATACTCATCCGGTTGTCCCTCAGAAAACAATCTTAAGGCATCATCCTGAGCTTTCTTGATATTACGATAAGTTATAATCTGACCAAATTGTTTTGAAACCTTATCAACGCGATTAGTACGGCTATATGCCTGAAGCAACGAGTGCCAAATCAGATTCTTATCAAGGTAGAGTGTATTGAGAGGTTTAGCATCAAAACCGGTTAAGAACATATTAACAACAATAAGGAGATCAACCTGCGGCTCCTCCTTCTGCTTCATTCGCTTCTGGATATCTTTGCGATATGCATCGAAAGTTTCAAGACCAAATGAAGTTCCAAACATCTCGTTATAATCATTTATACAGGAGTCAAGTAATTCTTGTGAATGCTCGTCAGCACCATCATCCATATCCTCATTTGCTTGATATGTAAATATGGCCGCAATTCTTAACTTCTTATCTTCAGGAGCCTCATCGTTTATTCGCTTAAACTCCTTATAATACTTACCAAGTGTCTTAATCTCATCTACAGCAAACATAGCAGTATAGACGCCTTCGCCTTGAGGATGAGTATGATTCCTGTAGTTCTTAAAGATATGCTCTGCTATATTCTTGATTCTCTGCGGATCATGGTAAAGAGAGTTGATATCAACACTATGACTCTTGCAATATTCCGGGTCATCAAGCCTCTCGGGATCAAGACCCTGAGACTCTACCTTCTTAACCAATATCGAACGTTGATACTCAACCGAGAACTTGAGGACATTACCATCAGCAATCGCATTCTTGATCATATATTTGTGAAGACAAGAATCAAGTTCTTTACCTGCATAAAAAATATCTGCCGTAGTTCTATTATTGCTGCCAATATTCTCCTTGAAGATAGGTGTACCGGTAAACCCGATATAATTAGCATTATCGAATCGTCTTGCAATATCAGCATGCATCTTTCCGAATTGAGATCTGTGGCACTCATCGATAATAAAGATGATCTTCTCATTACGCATGCTCTCTAATAATTCATCAAACTTAGGATTGTTAGAGGCCTTAGCCAATTTCTGGATCGTAGTAACAATCAACTTCTGTGATTTATCCTCTAAACGCTTGGTTAAAGCGTAAGTGTTAACAGAACGATCTACGCAATCCTTCTCAAACGAGTTGTATTCATCAATAGTCTGGTCATCCAGGTCCTTGCGGTCAATCAAGAATACTACTCTGTCAACAGCATTCTCATCTCTTAAAAGTTGAGCAAGCTTAAAAGAAGTCAAAGTCTTGCCAGAGCCGGTACAAGCAAATACAAATCCGTCTTTATTCACTTCGAGAACTCGCTTCTTGGCAGCTTGGACCGCATATATCTGATAAGGTCTCATTACCATCAAGGTCTCTTCGGTGGTCTTGATAACCATATACTTAGAAATAACATCAGTAATGAACGTCTTGCGGAAGAAGTCCGATGTAAATTCCTGAAGGTCGTTTATACGATCATTCTTATCATCAGTCCAGAAGAAAACAAGACTCTTGAGAATGTTGATACGCTGTCCGTTTTGCATCTCGTTTGCGTTACAAAAATACTTTGTCTGTACTGAATTGGATACCACAAACAACTGCAAGTATCTGAATAAGCCTCTGAAAGAAAACTTTCTATATCTATTAATCTGATTAATCGCTTCATTAATCTCAACACCAGGTCTCTTCAATTCGATCTGAACGATTGGTAAACCATTGATAAGTACAGTAACATCATATCTGTTCTTATAATCAACATCATCCTTATGATCAGGGTCCATAGTAATCTGATGAGCTACCTGATATGTATTGCGTGTGGAATCCGGAGTAAAAAAGTCCAGATAGACGGTTTCTCCGTTATCCAGAGTAAGAATATATTTATCCCTTAAGATCTTGGCTGACTCATAGACAGTCTTGTTGTCTATGTATATCAAAAGTCGTTCTAATTCTTTCTGAGAAAGATCTGCTACGCCCTTCTTCTCAATGAGTTTATCTGCATTAAGCTTACAAAGCTGATTCTTGAAATTATTGAGAACATCATTATAGTTCTTCAATTCAACATAATCATAACCAATGCTCTCAAGCTTGTTTATGAACATCTCCTCGACTTCATATTCAGATACTCTACTCATAAGAACACCTTCCGCAATGTCACCTTACATAATAGTATTACTGTCTTACATTCTACACAGTGTATACGGGCAATATTGGTACACTTTAAGTGTACAGATCACAAAACTCCTATGTTTTGAATATGCCACCACTAAATTATATAACAAACCTCGCAAAATCTTTTGGCAAATCGCATATCGCTCCTGAGCACTTCAAATATAATCACTCCATGCAATGCAACAAAACATTGACCTCAAACCTTATAAATGATAAGTTCTTGATATAAATCATCATTGGAGGTTTAGTTATGCCTGGTAAGAAATGCCCTGTTTGTGGTAAAGCAACATTTTTCGGAAATGAGTGTACAAGTTGTGGTACAAAGATGAACGTGCCTGCAAATGGTGGAAAAGGTGGGAAAGGGAAAAAATGCCCCAACTGCAACAAGTACACTGTATTTGACGGGATTTGCAATAATTGCAAAGCTACTTTCCAATGATAATTGTTTAATCTGATAATCAACAAAACCCACTGACTATTCAGTGGGTTTTTTATTGTGACTTAACAATCTAATTATCGCCATCTTCCCTACTTAATCAACTTTCCCCCTGCAACGTTTCCCTCCCCTTACCTGTTTATAGGATAAAGACGCGCGCCGCAAAGAGGATATGTGTATGAGAATGAATTGGAAATATGGTAAGGCTATGCTCTTTGGTTTTATGTGCGTCTTTGGGTGCGTATTGGTCGGAGTGCTGATCAATACGCAGGCCTTACGACTCGACGGTAAGGGATCGATGGAGAAGGATGTGGATGCTTCTGCTGATGTTGTTAAGGGCGATTGCCTTAATACAACGGCAGAAGCTGCACACACACAGATTCTATTCAACAATTATATCAACAACATCTGTTTAGTAGATTCATACTATTGATTCTGAGTAATTACTCACATTAGATAACTATGTATTGAAATAGTCATCTATTGCCGCCTTGTCTCGAAGAATAATCTCATTATCTACTCCAACATATTCGGCTAGTTTTATTGATGCCAAAAAGGCCCTGTTAACATCTTCGTCAAAAGCCAGCTCTACTATCGATGTAAACTTCTTAAACTCATAATCCAATTGAGCAATTATTCTCTGATACTCCTCATTCAAAGAAGAATTAAGTTCTGCCACAACCTGATTATATTTTTCTATAATCAACTGTTCTTCTTGATCACAATAGTCCCTAGCTATTCCATACAAGAAAGTACCAAGAGCATTTCCAATAACAGGTCCAAGAAAAGGAATGGGAATCAACATCTGACCAAGAAGTGAAGAAATTGAGCTTATCGTGAACTCCATAGTTACTACCTGAGAATTGACTATGAACTCCTCTTCGTCTATTTCTCCTGTTTTCAGTTTATATGCCTGCGTTAAAACTCCCACGATTGCAGTCACTAATGCAGAAGCAACCGGAGCGGGCGTAGTAGTATAATTTGTCATCACATAGACAGTTGCACCTCTAATGCCACCAACGGCAACGCCTTTTAATGTTGAAACACCTAATTCATCCCAATCCTCATTGGTAAATTCAGCTATTCTTTTGCCAGATTTAAGTTTCTCATAGAGTTTTAAGCAGAACACAACTCCGCCTTCTATAGCTGCTGATGTAACGGTTACCCTAGCTCCTTCAAGGATAGTAGGTTTGCTGTTTTTATAAGCTAAATCACGAATTTCCTTATCCCTAGCTCTTATTTTTACCTCTTCAGCATCTATTGTCTTATCAATAGCATTAAGCTGAACATCTCTATAGTCAACAATTGATGGCTTTACCTTGTCTGTAAAGTTAATGCCGTTTATATGCTCCCACTCACGAATTTTTTTTACTAGCGTCATATCGCTTCGAGAAAGCAATGATTGCTTTTTATTTAACACTTCGATTATGTGTTCATACTGGTCCTTAGGAATATCATAAGTTCCGCCATTCTTAATAAAATCGGGATAATCGGTTAAATGCTTACAGATAGCATCAAATGACCGGTTACCAAGATCACCTGCGTAAAACTTTGATTGAACCATTTTCCCGTTAAGCAAATAGTCCTCTGGAGCCAATCGGCCAACTCCTTCAAAAGTATATTCAGGTTCCAAACCTTCAATCGCTTTACGACTATTGGAAAAATAAACCTGTGCATACTCTGCGATTTCTCCATGCTTTGTTGAATTGCTACCGAGAATATTTTGCGGTGAACCAACAAAGAAACGCACATTCTGCAACATGGATAGTGAAGTATCAAAATTAACATCTTGTTCTGCAATATTCTCAATCAGCTCACTTAATCGGAGCTGATTCAAACTATAAACCCATGATGCCAAAGCTTGTTCTTGCGAAGACTTTACAACCTGAGAAGACATTTTAATCACCTCGTATATTTTTGTTAATCAATTCAGACAATGCTAATGTGATGTTTACCATAGTCCCTAAACCTGTCCTTACATCGATTTGGATTTGCTTATATTTTTTCCCTTCATATATCGAATACTCTTTAACCAAAACTGATAACTCTTCTGATAGTAAAACAGTTTCTTCACGAAGCTCATCGATCTCAGCTGCTTTAATTCGCAGCATTGCGCTTGCCTCATCAATACGCTTAGCTTCTTCTATTGCTTCATTGGCAGCTTTTAAATTGGCCTTACTTATTTCCACAAAGTAAGAAGCCAAAATTGCAAATTTACCTATGAATTCCAAAGCACTCAAAAAAACATCACTGGCCCCACTTGAAGACTCATCACCTTTAGGTAAATAATCTACATCCTCGAGCATAAAAGATGTACTAATATCCGTAATTGTATCTTCTACTTGCTCTTCATACCAACTAGCGTCTTTGAATTCCATCTTGGTAACCGCCACCATCGAAAAAGCTTTCTCATATTTTTTGGGAGTATTAGCAATACTATTAACCAGTTTTTCGACCCTCAATAAACAATCTCGAGCATCGCATCGAGCATCGTAGAGATTTTTGAAAGAGGTATTTACCCTTTCAACCTCGGTATCATAGTTATTCTTAGACCTTTCAAGTTTATTCAAAGCCTCTCTTTTAGCTTTTTGATAACACATACTATATCCTCACAACAGAAAATTATCATATGTTTTAAACCTTAATCATTTACTGCATACATAACAGTATAGTTTTATTCAAAATGAAAAACATAACAACGAAGGTTATTTACTGTATTTTAACAAACAAAGGTATTTAGCTGTGTCCCTCCAGAGCACAACTCCATCATCCGTGCGCACCTGCCTAAAAACCCTATTTTTCGCCCTCTCCCCTGCTTAATCAACTTTTTTCCTCCCCCCTGCAACATTTCCCTCCCCTTACCTGTTTATAGGGTAAAGACGCTCGACCGCAAAGGGGGATATGTGTATGAGAATGAATTGGAAATATAGTAAGGCTATGCTCTTTGGTTTTATGTGCGTCTTTGGGTGCGTATTGGTCGGAGTGCTGATCAATACGCAGGCCTTACGACTCGATGGTAAGGGATCGATGGGGAAGGATGTGGATGCTTCTGCTACGGCTGTTAAGGGCGATTGCCTTAATACACCGGCAGAAGCTGCCCACACACAGATCCTGACTGTAGTCGCCGAGAACCTGTCACCGTTCTATTGGGGAGAGCCTGTCAGTACGTCTTTCGTTATCTACGAAGACAATACACTTGAGATAGAGAACTTTTTCAATTGGGATCTTGCAATGAGTTATACAGGCAGTATAAAGCCTGCAGACTTTCAGAAAATAAATTCTCTTTGTAACAGGGCGATCGCTAACGAGCCCTGGGAAGGGATGGACTATTCAGGCACCTGCGATGGCTCAGTGTACTACTTCAGTTACTATGGTTCCAACTTCTACGGCGGTTATATATACGGGATCGATGTGCTTGAGGAGTTAATGGATATCCTTCGGGAATACAACGAACTTCCGGATAGTACCGAGCTCGGGTTTACTGTTTTCGAGGGGCTTTATGTGTGCCCTGAAGACAGCGAGCAGTATGTGGAACTCTATAAGAGTAATGGCGGGCAGATATATCTTAAGATGACATCTTCTGCTGAAGGCAAGAAGCAGATCAAGATAGTGCATGTCACGGATATAGTGTTTGATGGTTACAATATCTACTACAGTGACCTGAGGACCTGGGACGGAGACCGCGCAACATTCTCTTTATCGCAGGATAAGACGACCATCACGGGTGAAAATGGCATCTCTTATGTGATGCAGAATTGAATACCCGCTTATCTTATTATTATTATTTGACAGTCCACTCCTCGTATTAGATAATTACGCTGAGTTGATATGACTCAGATGAATAAGGACAGAGCCGGCCTTGCCGGTACCTTATGAGATACACAAGAGGCAACAAACTCGTTGCAGCTGTTATAGTAGCTTGCATGAGTATCGCACTTTTTCTTGCAACACCAATTAAAGGAACAGAAGTATTGGCAACCGAGCTGCCATCACTTCTGTTGACTCAAGAGCATTCGTAGAAGGCTTCTGATGCCGTTAATGCGGCAGGGTATTTTATTGTTTTCACGTTATATAAATCTGTTTACTTTTTGTCAAATTCATTGACACGCGCATATTTGAGGTAGTAAATTGTATTGAATTTAAAAGCTCTGTGCATTGCACAGTATATATGTGCCGGCTTATCCGGCGGTTTTAGTTAATGGAGGTCTATATGACACACACAAGAGGCAACAAACTCGTTGCAGTAATTCTCGTGGCTTGCATGAGTATCGCTTTATTCCTTGGAATGCCGATAAACCCAGCAGATGTATTGGCAGATGAGCTGCCATCACTCTCAAATGTTCAGCTAGTGGACGGCGTACTTAGCTGGGATGCATTAGACGGTGCTACCAACTATTCGTTGTATTTCTATAACGAAACACATACCACTGATGTCGCACGTTCCATTGAAGAGTGCAGTTACGATATTAAGGCATATCTCGTAAGTGAAGACTGTAACGAAGGAACATATACTATTCAGCTTACTGCTAGGGCCATGAATAAATATGGCTATATGGTTGACGTTTCACAAACTGCTGTTGTCACAAACTACGAATATGTTAAGCCTGCTCAGCTAGCTACACCTACTAACCTTAAGTGGGATGGCACGATAGCAACCTGGGATGCAGTTCCTAATGCTACAAGCTACAAATTCATTCTGCACCATGGACTTTCCATAAAAGAAGAGACTGTTACCGACAATTTCTACGATTGCGAAGGCTTTATGGCTGACCAAAGTAAGGCTTACTTTGAAGTTACGGCATATGCTGATTATTATCCCACCAGTGAAACGGCAGTTCTTGCGCATACCGATATCACATATCCTGATATTCAAAATGTTCAGATATCTGCTGACGGTGTAGTCACCTGGGACGCTGTCGAGAGTGCTAGTGAGTATAGGATCATAATCAAAGGTTCCTACGTAAATTATTGTTCAGGAAGTAATAGATCATTCGATCTTAAAAGCTATTGTGATGGACGTAATTGGGACTCCCAAGAAGTTACTTTTACTCTTGATGCGCTTCTTAGTAACAGTAATGGAACCGATCGGGTCGCTCAGACATACTCCGGCACATATAGTTATACGGCTATCCCGAAACTTGACACTCCTACAAACCTTGGCTGGAGTGGCAAGGTAGCAACTTGGGATGCAGTAGCTAATGCAACAAGCTACGAGCTGACTTTGTATCGCAACTCCACAACCGTAAAGAAGACCGTAACTACCAACAGTTGTGATTTCTCAGATTCCATTACTACTGAAACCACCTACTATTATAGAGTCGTTGCAGTTGCTGACGGCTACAGATCAAGTGACTATGCCGAGAGCGCTCACGAAGAGTTTGTCTTAGGTGAATTAACTAATGTCAAGATCTCGGAAGACGGAATACTCTCTTGGGATGCATTCCCCGGAGCTACGCAGTATAGCTGGGTTCTTGGCACATATGGCGGTTATGTCTCAGATACACAGATCGATCTCAGCGCAATATGCGAGGAGCATGGTCTTGTCGCAGGTGATTACAGTGTAAGCTTAACTGCTGACTCTGATTACATCTACAATAACGGCGAAAAAATATCTCAAATGTGGAATGGTACATATATATACAGGGGATCTGACACCACTCCTACGCCGACACCGGAGACAACACCAGCACCAACACCGGAGACACCTAAGTTTACAGGCGGTATGGCACATGTTCAGGATGTAGGTGATGTTAATGTTACAGCGCCTGACACGGGAGCTATGGTGATCGGTACAAGAGGTATGAGCAGACGTCTCGAGAGCATAACGCTCAACTACGAGAACAATACACCTTACTCAGGCACTTTGCAGTACAGAGTGCACGTCCAGGATATCGGTTGGATGAATTGGGTAAATGCAGGTTCTGCTGCAGGTACCCGCGGCCAGTCCAAGCGTATCGAAGCAATCGAGATAAGGCTTACGGATGAGCTTGCTCAGCACTATTCAGTTGAGTACTGCGTACATATCCAGGACTACGGCGATAACCAGGGCTGGGTACACGACGGCGCTCTTGCAGGTACTACAGGTGAATCCAAGAGGATCGAGGAGCTGAAGGTTCAGATCGTTCCCATAGGAACCTCCACTACTACTTCAGTTAACTACAGAGTACATGTTCAGGACTACGGCTGGGAGAGCAAGTACGCAAGTGCAGGTGCAATGAGCGGTACAATGGGTCAGTCCAAGCGTCTTGAAGGCATCGAGATCTTCCTCGGCGGATGCCAGTATTCAGGCGGCATCAGATACAAGACTCACGTTCAGAATATCGGCTGGGAATCTTCCTGGAGCACAAGCGGTGAGATGAGCGGTACACAGGGACAGTCCTTGAGACTTGAAGGTATCGCTATAGAGCTTACAGGCGATGTCGCAAACCACTACGATATCTACTACAGAGTACATGCACAGGATATCGGCTGGCTCTCATGGGCAAGCAATGGTGATTACGCAGGTACGGCAGGAAGATCTGCAAGACTCGAAGGCATCCAGATCGTACTGGTACCTAAGGGCGCTGCTGCTCCCGGCGCTACATATCAGGGCATCACTGCTGATGACTCAAGAGCATTTGTAGAAGGCTTCTGATACTGTTATCAGTTTAATCCTTATACCCTGCCGTTAACGCGGCAGGGTATTTTATTGCATTGTTATGCCTGCAAAAAGAAAAGCTTCGGGTTGTGTGGAAAATCTGTTAAAAGGTAAGATGCTTTCCTGTATAAATGGTTTTGGTTTTACGATAGAATAAAAATACTTAATTTAAACAGATTCGAGGTTATATATATGGACAAGATAAAGATCGCTTTCTTCGATGCCAAGGATTACGACAAGAATTCCTTCATCGAAGCAAACAAGAACGGTGACTTTGAGATCACCTTCCTGGAGACAAGGCTCACGTCGGATACCTACAAGCTTGCCGAGGGACATGACGTTGTATGCGTCTTCGTTAACGACGATATCAGCAGCGAGGTTATAGACAGCCTTGCTTCTATGGGCATAAAGCTCGTTGCACTCAGATGCGCAGGCTATAACAACGTGGATATCAAGTATGCATACGAGAAGATCCATGTAGTAAGAGTTCCCGCATATTCACCTTATGCAGTTGCAGAGCATGCCATGGCACTGTTGCTCACTTCCATAAGAAGGATACATAAGGCTTATATCAGGACCAGGGACTTCAACTTCAGCCTTAACGGCCTTACGGGCTTTGACCTTCACGGCAAGACCGTAGGCGTTGTAGGTACAGGTAAGATCGGCCGTATATTCATAGATATATGCCGCGGCTTCGGAATGAACGTTATCGCTTACGATAAGTTCCCTGCTGCTGATTCAGGCATCGAGTATGTTTCCTTGGACGAGCTCTGGGAGAGAAGTGACATTATATCCTTCCACTGCCCTCTTACTGACGAGAACAGACATATGGTAAATGCCGGGAGCATTGCCAAGATGAAGAAGGGCGTTGCGCTCATAAACACTTCAAGAGGCGCGCTTATCGATTCCGAGGCGCTTCTCGAAGGCATCAAGCAGCGTAAGATCGGTGCGGCTTGCCTCGACGTTTACGAGGAGGAATCCAATGTCTTCTTCCACGACTATTCAAACCACATCGTAAACGACGATACACTTGCAAGGCTCATATCGATGCCTAATGTTATCGTTACATCCCACCAGGCATTCCTTACAAACGAAGCCCTCACGAACATTGCGGATACTACTCTTGCAAACATCAAGGAGTTCTTTGAGAAGGATACCTGCACTAACGAAGTCTGCTACAAGTGCGATAAGGTCGCCACGTGCAAACAGACCCACGATAAGAAGTGCTTCTGATACTCTGCCAAGCCTTTTTTATTGCTGTTTCTTATCCTTTCAGTTGTGCTATAATAACCTTTATTAGTCTATACTAATATTGGTAGGTAGTACTCATTGAGGCCTTGTGCATAAGTACACACCCGGCCGGATCAGTAGCTTCCTGCCTGACATTCAGGAACATTCGGGCAAGGCGTACCGCTTCCCCGGAATCGTCTTTGCCCTGTAATTGCAGGCTTTGTAACATTGTTAAACAGATGAGTAAGATATTTTTCGACGACACATATATAGCAGTCGTACCCTCTTACGAGTGTACGGGAGAGCACGAGCACAGCATGCTCCATATCTTCTTCGGAAGAGAACAGCTAACCCTGGATGAGAAGCACAGGGGCAACATGATAATCCTGGATCAGAACGTTAAGCACTGCCGCCCGAGCGGAGATATCGCCTTCTTCCTGTTCATAGATCCCACCTCGGTCTTTGCAAGGATCTTGAGAAACGACTACATAAAGGGAAATGATGTATATGCCTCCGATATCGCTATGCCTGAGATAGAGCTTACGGCTTCGGGGATAAAGGATTTCCTTACGGGCATGTTCGGAGAGTCAATCCTCATAAGACGCCAGGACATAGACGAGCGTATAATGACGGTCCTTGCCAATGCCGACAGCTTCAAATACCTCGATGCCAAGGTCAAAGGGATAGCAAAAGAGATGAACTATTCTGAGAGCTATCTTACCCACCTGTTCAAGAACGAGACCGGTGTCAGCCTCAAAAGGTATCTGCTCTTAAGGCGCGTTGAATATGTATGGCAGAAGATAACCCAGGGCGAGAAGTTCACCAATGCCGTTGCTGATGCAGGCTTTGCCTCCCCTTCCCACTTCTCTGACACCTGCAGGAAGCTTACGGGCATAAGCGCAGCGGAAGTATTGAGATAAAGCAGATTTTCGAAAGTAAACAATAAACGCTTCACATATAATCCAGTCAAAAAGATTAGGAGACCGGATCATATGAAGTTTATGTATTTCTTCGATAACAACCTCAAAAGATATACCATGTACGGCAAGAGGATGCTCCATCCCGCAAAGACCGATAACTACAAGCTCGGAGTAAGCGCGATCAAGGAAGACGATGTAAATGTCTGGTTCTATACCAAGGGCGATACCACCATAGCGATAGATTCAGGGCATCTGGACTTTAAAGGGGCTAAAGCTCTGGCTGCATCGATAGGTATCGATACGGACAGGATATCCCATGTCCTTCTCACTCACAGCGATGTCGACCACTGCGGGGGCGTTGATAAGAATTCCAGATCCAAATTGTTTCCCAATGCCAGGCTCTATATCGGCAAGGGTGAGGAAGTTTATTTTGACGGCGCCTTCTGCCGCATGATCAAGTGCGGCATCCCTCTCATGAATCCTGTAAGACTTGATAGCTACAAGACAGTCTCTGACGGTGACATCTTCATGTTAGACGGCATAAAGGTCGAGGTCATTGAAGTGCCCGGACATACTGCAGGTCATGTCTGCTACATAATAGACGACAAAGTCTTGTTCAGCGGAGACTGTCTGGCTATCAACGCCCTTGGCGGCTACAGCTTATTCGACTTCTTCACGCAGAATCCCACTTTAAACAAAAGATCCCTTATAAGACTCAAGGAGAGGATAGAAAACTCAACTATCGAAGTCGTCTGCACCGGCCACAGCGGTATCTGGGACTACACGCCCAAGGTGTTTGCGCACATAGACGAATCGGCAAAGAGCACTATGGGTAAGCCCTTCGACCCTACCGCGCCTAAGAGTATAAGGAAATAATCTCAGCCGTAACTTAACTCACACCTCTCGTCGTTATCTAAGTAGGTTATAACCTTGGAAGACTCGTCTAAGTCTACGAGCCAGGTCATGGCGGGGAACATCAGGGTGTCGTCAGTTGCTTCGAATTCCACATTTGAGCTGCTCTCCCAGTATCCGGGAAGGAGAGGCGAGCTCAGATCGGTTACAGGGCATTCTTCGCCTCTGCGCCCGTCTGTCATGAGGAAATAGTAGAGTCCTACGTCTGTTGTGCCGGTATAGGTGTTGAGGCCCCATGTGGGATCTGAGTGGTAAGCTCTTCCGTCCAATAACATATATACCCATTCGTGGGAGATCTCGGGATCGTAGCAGCCTACAGTTACTGCCTCTACCCCTGCCTGCTGAAGGAGGAAGGTGTAAACTCCTGCAAGCTGCGCGCAAAGGCCTGCCTTGTTAACGAAGCAGTAGTAGACCTGTCCGTCGTTGCCGTCGCCGCTTACATCGTAATCTTCGTAGCAGAAGTTGTTTACCATGTAGCCCCAGAGCTTTATTGCCTTCTCGAAATCAGTGTCATCGTATTCTATCGTGCTGTTTAAGATATCTTCCACGAGCGTTTCGAATTCAGACTGCATTACCACGAACTCATCAGGAGATATCTCGTAGTTAATGCTTCCTACGCCATTTGCATAACTATCCTCTGTTACAACCAGACTTGCGGCCGGTATAAGCTGATTGAGCGTATTCCAATCTATCGCCCAGTCGTATGCTTCGCGGCTGCCACATTCAAAGGTCGTCTCACCTGCTCTTAAAGCATCTGTGAGGTTATAGAACGCATCCCAGTATTCCTGAGGGATATCCTCTGCAAAAAGTTCCACATATGGATACAGATCGTATTCAAATTGCTGCTGAGGGGCAGTTGTTGTGGTTTGTTCTGTTTGTATTGTTGTTGTTGTTGTTTGTTCTGTTGTTGTTTCTGCTGCTTGCGTTGCTTGTGTCTTGTTGCATCCTGTAAGAAGGAGCGCTGCGGCAAGCACCATGCACATTATTCGTTTAGTTTGCATAGATTCACCTCTTAGGTTGATTATAACAATACTGTTTGGAGTCTCTGTGGCATTTCTTGGGTTTTTAGCATTGTAATCCTGACGAAGTCTTGAGGTTTTGCATGGGTTTCATTGGGTATAAAGCTGATGGAATGTGGCGGCTTTGTTGGATATAATGGATTTATGGATCTATCTTTTAATTTCTTTTGGGAACAAGTTACGTCAAACCCGCTGCTGATGCTGGCAGTAGTACTGACGTTGGGGGTTATATTTGTAAATGGCTGGACCGATTGTCCTAATGCCATCGCTACATGTGTATCCACCCGTTGTATCGAACCGAGACCTGCGATACTTATGTCCGCGGTCTTCAATTTCCTCGGAGTATTCGTAATGAGCTCGCTCAATGCGACGGTCGCACAGACCATCGCAAATATGGTCGACTTCGGAGAGGATTCACACGAAGCTATAGTCGCTTTGTCTGCGGCATTACTCTCGATCGTTATATGGGCCGTGCTCGCCTGGTACTTCGGTATCCCTACAAGTGAGAGCCACGCGCTTATCGCAGGCCTTACGGGAGCGGCAATCGCGCTTCACGGAAGCTTCGATGCGGTAAACGGCAAGGAATGGATAAAGGTCATATACGGTCTTGTTATATCCGTTGTATTGGGCTTCGTCTTAGGCTTTATCGTCTGCAAGATAGTAACGCTCATATTCCGCGATGTGGACAGGAGGAAGACCGAGGGGCTCTTCAGGAACGGACAGATAGGAGCTGCCTGCGCAATGAGCTTCATGCACGGCGCACAGGACGGTCAGAAGTTCATGGGAGTTATCCTCATGTGCCTGCTGCTGACTAACGGAGGTGCTACTTCAGGAGCTTCGGTCAAGATGCCGGTATGGATAATGGCTCTGTGCTCGATTATTATGTCGGTCGGAACATCCATAGGCGGCAAGAAGATAATCAAGTCCATCGGTATGGATATGGTAAAGCTCGAGAAGTATCAGGGCTTTTCTGCAGACCTTGCAGCGTCTATAGCGCTTCTCATAAGCTCTATCTTCGGTATCCCCGTATCCACTACACATGCAAAGACCACTTCGATAATGGGCGTAGGTGCGGTCAAGAGACTTTCTGCCGTAAATTTAGGCGTAGTCAAGGACCTCGTCATGACATGGATACTCACCTTCCCGGGCTGCGGATTGCTCGGCTTTATAATAACCAAGATCTTTATGGCTATCTTTTGATTGGAGGATTAGATAATGGCTAAGAAAACTAACGATATCTATTGGAATAACTACCTTGCGGCTGCAACTTCAGCCTGCAGCGCCGCAGATTACCTCTGCGAGTGCCTCAAGACCTACGATCTTACCAAGATCGAGGAGATGCTCCTTAAGATGCATGTCTTTGAGCACGACGGCGACAGCAAGAGACATGAGATGGCTGAGCTCCTCGCAAAGGCCTTCGTAACACCCATCGAGCGTGACGATATGGCTGACCTGAGCCAGAAGTTAGACCATGTTATAGACAGCATCGAAGAGGTGCTTCAGGCGATATACATCAATGCGGTAACTTCCATTACTCCCGAAGCGATCAGCATGGCAGAGAAGATCTCTTTGTGCACGGTTAAGATGAAGGAGCTTATCGCTGAGCTTCCGAACTTCAAAAAGTCAGATAAGATCCATCCCCTCGTTGTTGAAGTAAATACCGCCGAAGAGGAGTGCGATACCCTCTTCCTCAAGGCCAATTACGAGTATACAAAAAACAGAGAAGGCAAGAGCCCCTTCGATGTCATTGCATGGCGCGAGATCTATACCGCTCTCGAAGAATGCGCTGATGCCTGCGAGCATGTTGCAGACACTATCGAAGCCGTGGTAATGAAGAATACTTAAATCTGCTTTACTTGACGGATTAAAGTTTTAAAATAAGGGTTATCTAAACTCTTCTTAAGGAGAAATAACATGAAACTTCACAGGATCATAAACAGTTTACTCGAGACAGACATGTATAAGTTCAGCATGGGTCAGGCTATATTCCACCAGTTTACGGACTACAGGACAACCTGGACCTTCAGATGCAGGAACAAGGACGTTAAGTTTACCCCCGAGATGGTAGAAGAGATCAGAGAGCAGATCAAGGCTTACTGTGACCTTAGATTTACTGACGACGAGCTCGACTTCCTCCAGAACGTTACCTGGATCAAGAGCTCTTATGTAATGTTCCTCAGACTCTGGAAGCCCAGATTCGAGGACTTCACCATCACTACAGATGCAGAGTGCGGTCTTGCCATAGAGACTGTAGGTACATGGCTCAATACTTCAATGTATGAGATCCCTACCCTTGCTATCGTTAACGAAGTATATTTCCGCATGCAGTATAACTACGACGACCTCCTGGCTTCCTTCAAGCGCAGACTCGCTGACAAGATCAGCAAGCTCGAATCCGGTGAATGGGATATCGGTGTATTCAGCGAATTCGGTATCAGGAGAAGACTTTCAGCCGAGGCTCAGGAGCTCGCAGTCAAGGAGCTTACAACTAAGCCTCTCGGTAATTCTCACTGCATCGGTACATCTAATGTTTACCTCGCAAAGAAGTTCAACGTAACCCCCGTAGGTACGATGGCACACGAGTGGATCATGTGCGTAGGACAGGGCAACCACAAGCACAATCCCGCTTATTCAAACTGGTATGCTCTCGACTGCTGGATGAAGGAATACGGTATCTTGAACGGTATCGCTCTTACGGATGCGATCACTACAGACTGCTTCCTTCGTGACTTCAAGCTCACTTATGCAACACTCTTCAGCGGCGTAAGACATGACAGCGGCGATCCGTTTGCATGGGGCGATAAGATGATCGCTCACTATAAGTCACTTGGCATCGATCCCAAGACAAAGACACTCCTGTTCTCTGACAGCCTCAACTTCGAGAAGGCTACAAAGATCAATGCTTACTTCAAGGATAAGGCAAAGGTTGCATTCGGTATCGGTACATATATCGCAAACGACACCGACACTGAGCCTCTTAATATCGTAATGAAGACCACGGTCTGCAACGGTATGGATGTTGCCAAGGTATCAGATATCGAGGGCAAGGGCATGTGCAAGAACCCTGATTACGTCGAATACCTTGAGAGATGTATCAAGTGGAGAATGGAACACTGATGAGTTCAAAGCCCGGCATCTGAAGTGAACCCACAAAGTTGGACGGCTTAAATCGAGTATAAGGGGTTGTCTCAAAAGTGACTAGTTCACTTCAGAGGCAACCCCTTCTCTTTTTCTTTTGTGTTTTTAGTTTATGCCTTAGTCTTTACCTTGGCTTCGAATATGCCGCCCTTGATGCTTGTCGTAAGCTGCATGTTATTCTGCGCTAAGATCCTGTCTGCGAGGGCAAGGCCGATACCCGGAGTGAACTTATCTTCTCCCGTCTTGTTGGTAACCTTTATGGTGCCCTGAGTGATGTTTACTTCAGCCTTGGTGCCCTGCGACTTATATCTTAAGGCGTTATCCACTAAGATGAAGACTGCCTGCTCGAAGTATTCTTTGTCCACCCTGATCTTGCTGTCACCGTTTATCGCTATATCTCCCCCTATCTGCTCTGCTACCATGGTGAAGATCTCGTTTGTGGAAATAGTCTCGAGCTTTGGATTAGTCCTCTCTGCCGCCTTAAGGATCGATTCGAGCTTGAAGTTTACTTCGGATGTCTTGCTTATGATCTGATCCGCATAGCGGTTCTTGTCTTCCGTGCCCGTCACATCCTTAATATTCTCTGCGCATCCTCCGATTATCTGCAAAGGCGTCTTGATGTTATGTGCGAGCGAATCGATGAGGTTGTTCTTGAAGATATTGTTCTCGTATGCCTTCTTGTATTCCGTATAAGGCTTGATGGCAAGAAGGAAAGGGATTCCCAGACAAAGCAGGCAAAGGAGCACGAAGAATATAACTATGAATGTGCCGAAGTATTCCGTAAAGGATGCTGCTGTGGTCACAAACTCAACAAGGTATCTGTTCTCGCCCAGAGTCATTATCTGTATGTAGCCTACGGTCTTGCGTCCGTTTATGTTTGCCGAGACCTCGTGTCTTCCCA
>JAIKWA010000028.1 GCA_024685135.1 Saccharofermentans sp. | reverse complement strand
GAATGCCATGAAAATGCGCGGCATCGGCATGGCCGGCAGAAATCCGCTGGATATACTGGAATATGTAATGGTACCCATACTAATGTCTGTATCCAAGATCGCGGATGAGCTCTCAGCGGCTTCGATGACAAAATGTCTTTCCGTAGACGGCAAAAGAACTCATATAGCCCGCATCGGATTCTCCCCTTTGGATGCAATGCTGATCATATGTGCAGCCGTTGGTCTGTTTGCACATTTCTTTTGCGGAGGTGTTATCGGAGCATGATACGATTCTCAAATGTCAGTTTCAAATACAAGAACAATAAGACGGATAAAGGCGATCTCAGTGACATCAATCTGAACATCAGATCCGGTGAACTGATAGTCCTTACCGGTGAGAGCGGTTGTGGAAAGACTACATTTATAAGGCTTATAAATGGTCTGGTACCTAATTATTATCATGGCACCGTCACCGGAGATATCTTTCTCGACGGGGAAAATATCTCCGGGAAAACCGTAGCGGAACTCGGCAGGACTGTCGGGAGCGTATTTCAGAATCCCAGAAGTCAGTTTTTCAATGTCGATACGGACAGCGAATTAGCTTTTGCTGCAGAGAACATTGCCATGGATCCTGAAGAAATACTTGAAAGGATCGAGCAGGTTACAGATGATCTGGAACTCAAAGATCTGAGAGGCCGCAGCATCTTTGAATTAAGCGGCGGTGAGAAACAGCGGATAGCATGCGGCAGCGTAGCCGTCATGCATCCCAAGATCATCGTGCTCGACGAGCCGTCCTCTAATCTTGACAGAGCTTCGATCAACAAACTCAAGGATGTGATCGGGAAGTGGAAAAGTCAGGGCAAAACGGTGGTGATCGCAGAGCACCGTTTGTATTACCTGAGAGAACTGGCAGACCGGTTGGTGATCATGAAAAACGGAAAGATCACCGATATCTATGAGAGCAGTGAAATATTGAGTCTGGGAGACTCCTTGAGAACAGAAGGGATCAGACCTTTTGAAGAGCCTGAGATCAAGGTCTCAAAGAGCTCGGGCAACGTAAAGGAGTGCATTAGGATCGACTCCGTCAATTATTCCTATGACAAAAAGAAAACAGCTCTATCCGTTGAAGGCCTGAAGCTTCCTTTGAATCAGGTCATAGCAATAACAGGTCAAAACGGGATCGGAAAGAGCACTTTTCTCAAGTGCCTTTGCGGGATATATAAGCCCGAACAGGACAAGATCCTTTTGGACGGCAGCATATGGAAAAGAAAGATGCGCAGCAGATCGTGTTATATGGTATTCCAGGATGTAAATCATCAGCTTTTTACTGAGAGCGTATTAGACGAGCTGATCATAGGCATGGAAGACGATATACCCGAGACACAGAAAAAGGCTGATGCCTTACAGATCTTGACAAGATTCGGACTTGAAGATAAAGCCGACTGTCATCCGATGGCTTTGTCGGGCGGGCAAAAGCAACGTGTTGCCATAGCTTCAAGTGTTGCATCCGGCAGGGACATAATCCTTATGGATGAACCTACCAGCGGAATGGATGAACTCAATATGATGCGCCTGTCTGCGGAATTGAAGAATCTCAGAGCAGCCGGAAAAACGATCTGTGTTGTGACGCATGACTATGAGTTTATCAATGAGTGTTGTGACGCGGTCATAGAACTCGGCTGAATCCGCAGAAGCTTATTATTGTCCTATTATGTTTGAATAAATTATCAGATCCCGAACGGCACGGGCAAAACAGACGTATCATTCCGGGTGATTACAGCTAAGAGGGAGATAGGTAAGAACAAATTACGAGAAATGGTATGAAGGAGACGCCTGTTACCAGGGCAAAGAGCCCGGCCGTTTCCTGATGGCATGTTCAGACCTTCTTAGATCTCTTTGTCCTTGCTCTATCCATAAAAGCTTTAAACGCATCCTGGTATCTGGTGTGCTTTGCCTCCGGGAATGCCATTATGAGTCTGCCGGCACCGATGTGTCTGTGCCTGGTCAATTCCTCGATGAGCCTCGTTCTTGTCTCTTTAAGCTCTTTTATCCTGTCTTCTGTCATGTCACGCATCTCTGCTTTGGCAAGCGAAGCCTGGACTGCGCCTTCCTGGAGCTTGACGGTTGCTTTGTAAGCATTGCCGCCTACCTTGTCTGTCAGGAAGTCTGAGCCTTCGTGTATGGCTTCAGATATCTCGTTGATCTTGGCAAGCTTCTTGTTGATGCCTATCATCGTAAATACCGTTGCCGTAAGGTCTGCTATAAAGAATATGTAGAATATCACGAGAAGCACTATACCTGCGGTCCTTTGGATGAGACCGTGTGTCGGCTCTATCGCAAGGAGAGGATGAACTATCTGTACAACGAAAAGGATGCCGAGACCCCAAAGGATCGAGAACTCAAGACATATATATCCGCCGACATTGAAGGGGAGGGATGTGTAATCCCACCATCTTGCATGGAAGAGCTTATCGAGTGCCCAGCCTGCAATGAGCTCTATGACGGTTGCGAAAACAGTGCCGCCAAGGAAGATAAAAAGGAGCCTTAGTGAGTTTGAGTCTATCCCGCGTTTATCGAGTTCGGAATTGATCATGTTGGTTATCGCTATAACGCCTACCATGCCGACGCCGTAGACAGGACAGATGGGTCCGTTAAGGAAGCCTCTGTTTACGATCTGACCTTTGCAGACAGCATGGTATAAGACCTCTATGATCCAACCGATAAATGCATATTCAAGGAAATACCATAAGACCTGATAAAGAGTTAAACCAAACATCTAAATGCCTCTTAGAACTTTTATCTAATGCTACTACTTTTAGAGTGGTTTTTCCAATTAGCGAAATCTATGTAGTAGTGTATAATTGCCATATGGCAAAGAGTTTTAACTATTTTGATTCAAGTATCGGCGAGGGCTTCTGGAAGATGCCGGAGATAAAGGATCGGGAGCGTATAGCTTCCGTGATCTCCAGGGATTGCACAAGAAGTGTGGGCTTTGGTATATTCCTGACACTGATCTTTTTGTTGGGCCTCGCAGCCGGCGTGCACGATTATCTGACCGCCGATAACCCTGATCCTCAATGGGTCTTGATCGCGATACTCAGCCCCATATTTACAGTTCTTTTTGTATCAAGCATCTTTTCCAATATGAGATATGTCAGCAAAGCCAAAGCTTACGCATTTAGATCTCACCATGTGCTTATAACGGATAAGCATACCCAGACTGTGAACGGAAGGATCTTTTATTACGTTGTTCTCGAAGGTGTGGACGAAGACGGCGTGTTTGCCACCTGCGAAGTGATGAAGGGTCTATACGATATTATGCAGGTTGGGGTGAAGGGCCTTTTCGTAAGAGTTGACGATGAGCCCAAGCGGTTAATGTTAGATCCGTTCTGGTTCCTGCCGGAGGAGATAAGCGATAATAGCTTTGAGGGAACAGCAGACGGCGGTGTAGTATCTGCGAGCTTCAAAAAGCGTGTTACGCCTGTTTATATCAGACTTGCAGTCTGCACGGTCTTAGAGATAGCGGGGATCTTAATGACAGTTACGGGGTTCTTTCTGCTCAAGGTCTCAGGTTTGCTGATAATTCTTTTGGTAATGTGTTTTATAGGCCGGCGAACCATAAAAGAGGCCTTTATGGGCGGATTCGGAAATATGATAGCTTTTACTATCCTGGTGTTTGGAACGATAGCAGGATCAGTTCCTGCTTTAGATAAGGGCGCAGCATCCCCCATAAACGCTTTGGTCCTTACAGGCGTCTTGATACTGCATATGGCAGTGCTGCTGTTTTGTGAGAAGGATACTCTTGCAACATGGAATAAGATCAAGAAAGGTGACTATTCTTCGGCTAAGGCAACACTTATATCCAAGAACGTGGCAATTGTCTCTCAGGGAAGCCTTTTGCCAGGCCGCAGATTCTCCTGTGTTGCAAAGCTCTCATCCGGTGATACTTCAGAAGCGGTTATAACCCCGAAGCAGCATAAAGAACTTGCCGAAGGGGATCAGGGTTATCTTGTAGTCGTCGGCAAAAAGAAGTTCTTCCTTACATAAGTTCTCATATTCTTGTAATTTGCTTTGCCTCATGTTATCTTTAGCAATTAATTAATCTAAAGAGGTAGAGTTATGGAGAAGAAACCGTTTGTAACATTAGAGCAGATCCGTGAGATCGCAAGCAGATATCCCACACCTTTCCACATCTACGATGAAGCAGGCATCAGGAAGAATTGTGAGGACGTAAAGAAGGCTTTTGCGTGGAACGAGGGTTTCCGTGAATATTTTGCGGTAAAGGCAACACCCAATCCTTCCATCTTGAACATAATGAACGATTATGACTTCGGCTTCGATTGTTCTTCGGAAGCTGAGCTCGTATTGGCTGATGCAGTCGGCGCTGACGGTAAGCACATCATGTTCTCGAGCAACGAGACACCTGCAAGAGAGTATGCACTTGCTGCAAACTTAGGTGCGATAATCAATTTGGATGACATCACGCATATTGAATTCTTAAAGGGCATCATCGGCGATAAGTTCCCCGAGACGATGTCTTGCAGATTCAACCCCGGCGGCGTTATCAAGATGAGCAACGGCATCATGGACAACCCCGGCGATGCCAAGTACGGCATGACGGAAGAGCAGCTTTATGAAGCATATGCAAAGCTCAAGGAGCTTGGCGTAAAGAACTTCGGTATCCACGCATTTATCGCAAGTAACACTGTTACAAACGAATATTACCCGATGCTCGCAGGTCAGCTCTTCGAGCTCGTGACTAAGATCAAGGATAAGCTTGATATACATTTCTCCTTCGTAAACCTCTCAGGCGGCGTAGGCGTAGCATACAAGCCCGAGCAGACACCTAATGACATCTATGCTATAGGTGAGGGAGTAAAACAGAAGTTCGAGGAGATCCTGATCCCTGCAGGTATGGGAGATGTTGCCATCTACTGTGAGATGGGCAGATTCATGCTCGCTCCTTACGGCGCACTCGTAACAAAGGCTGTTCATGAGAAGCACACATATAAGGAGTACATCGGTGTAGATGCATGTGCGGCAAACCTCATGCGTCCTGCTATGTACGGCGCTTACCACCATGTAACGGTACTCGGCAAGGAAGATGCTCCCTGCGATCACAAGTACGATGTCGTAGGTTCCCTCTGCGAGAACAACGATAAGTTTGCTATAGACAGGATGCTCCCCGAGATAAACGAGGGCGATTACATCTATATCCACGATACAGGCGCACACGGCTTTTCAATGGGTTATAACTACAACGGCAGACTTAAGTCCGCAGAGCTCCTCTTAAAGGAGAACGGCGATGTAAAGCTCATAAGAAGGGCAGAGACATTGAATGATTATTTCGCGACCTTCGATTGCACCGAGTATGGGGATAAGCTTATCAAATAAGTCATTCCTCAACGGTATCAACGATATTACGTACCCAGTTATACTTCCTGTAGTTAATGAATACTGCAGGAAGTTTTATTATCTCGTCGAGATTTAAGATGAAGTATACGACCATGACGGGCCAGTTGAATACGAAGGCTGCAAGAGCGCCCAGAGGCACTATGAATGCCCACATGGTAAGAGTGTCACAGATAAATCCGAACTTTGTATCTCCGCCTGCTGCGAAGATGCCGCCTATGATGGTCGCATTGATGGATCTTCCGGTTATATAGTAGCTGCACATGAGGAGCATAAGGAACATATAGTGCTTTGCTTCGGGAGTGAGGTCAAACAGAGAGACTATAACAGGGCTTAAGGCTGCTGCTATGAGACCTAATATGGCACCTGATACGATGGTGAGGCGGCAGATGCGGTCTCCGTATTCCTTGGCCTTCTCGAGGCGTCCTGCGCCAAGCTCGTTGCCTACAACGATAGAGCCGCCCGAGCCTAAAGCGTAGCAGAAGCAGGATACCATATCCTTTACTACGGCAACTATGGAGTTCGCGGCAACGACATCGCCGTCCAGGTGGCCTAAGATAACGGTTATCATGGTAAAGCCGAAGCCCCAGAAGAGCTGGTTAAGAAGATAAGGCGCAGTGTGCCTGCTGAATCTCCTGCGCTCTTCTATGGCTGAATGAAGGATATTCTTTATCCTTAACCTTACTACTTTGTGCTTAAGTGAGAAGTATATGGCTAGGGCAAAACCCGTAAAGTTGGATAATACCGTTGCAAGAGCGGCGCCGGCTGCGCCCATCTCGGGCATTCCAAACAGGCCGAATATAAATACTGCGTTTAAGCAGATGTTCATTACCACCATAACTGAGCTTGCTATGGTGCACTGCTTAACGAGTCCGACATTCTTGAGTACTGACTGGTATATCATCGCAATACCCATGAATATGTAAGACAAGGATACGATCCTGAGATAGGGGATACCTTCCGTAATTATCTCGGGGACATCTGTATAGATGCGCATAACACCTTCGGGGAATACAAGGGCGCAGAAAGCGAATACTGCGACTATCGGTATGGTAAGGCGGATGGTATAGCCGAAGAGCTTTTCTATCGAAGCCTTATCCCCCTTGCCCCAATACTGAGCGGCAAACATGGAGCAGCCCGCACTTAAGGCGTAGATGAAGAGGTTTAAGACAAACATTACCTGAGCTGCCAGCGATACGGCAGACATCGCATCCTGACTTAAGGCTGCGAGCATAACGGTATCAGACAAAGGTACCAATGCGAACATGAAGTTCTGCAGAGTCATTGGCAGGATCAGGGAAATGAGCTTATTTGTAAAAGTTTTATCGGCAAAGATTTTCATAGACAGATATTAACATGCTTAATGATATAATTATCTGTGATTTGTATTAAATATCGGAGGAGTTTGCAATGAAGAAGCTTAAGACCATCATTCCCATTATTGCGGCAACTGTTATTCTGGCAGGCTGCGCAAAGGAAGATGTAAAGCCCGATCAGAGCTCTCAGACAGAAGATACTAAGGCATCTGAAGTGACAGTGCCCGCTTCTGAAGGTCAGCAGGAAGAGACTACTACTGCTATAACTGTCCCTGCAAGTTTTAACTTAAGCGAAGACCAGCAGCTGCAGGCCTTCTATAACTCGCGTGATACATGGCTTGCAGATGACACTTTCTACTATGCCATCAGCGATCTTAACAGCGATTCGAGACTTGAGCTCATCGTCTCTTCTCTTGATTTCAACGGATATAAGTCCGTAAATCACTGGTACGAAGTAGGCGTGGACGGCACTGTCATCGAGATCCCCGTAACGGGTGACGTAAATGCGGATAAGGAGCCTGACATAGCTCAGCTCGATCTGGATGTATATAAGGATTCGGCAGGCAACAGCTTCTTTGTCGGTTGCGATATGTATAGAGACGGCTTCGGCGTATCAAGCTATACCTACTACAAGATCGCCCTGATATCAGATGCGAGCGGCAACGATGTCCTCGTAACCGAATGCCTGGGCTCCGAGCTTTTCGAGATAACGGATTCAGGCGAAGAATACGATAATTTCTACGACAAAGACGGCAAGCTCATCACGGAAGATGAATTAGAGGAGCTTATCGCAAGTTCGGGTGCAAGTTGCCAGACACACATGATGTCCTGGAAGACATTATCCGAAGTGCAGTCCATAACAGACTACCAGGGCCTTGCAGATATGAGATCCATAATCGCGGAGGTTTGATGTGACCGAAGAATATCTTGTTAGATTTAAGAAGATCCTTCAAAGCTTGCCGGACGACAAGAAGAAAGCCCTGCATGCTAAGCTCAAGAGCCTTCCCGAAGCTGACAGGAATGCCTTTGTAAAAGACTTCGTGCTCAAATTTGAGGGCCACGAGAGAGAAAAGGCACAGGCCAAGAAACCCGCACCTTCTAAGACAGATGTAAGGGAGAAGGCAAAGGCAAAGAAAAAGCCTGAGGCCAAGAAACCCGTAAAGAAGATCGAAGTTAAGGAAGACAAGCCTGCTGAAGTAAAGCCCAAGAACGATGCACCTAAGAGTGAAGTAGGACAGCAGAGTACATATGTGTTGCTCGCGGTGTTCTCGATATTGTGCACACTGGTGCTTGTTATCGTTGCGGTAAAGAATAAGGACGATATTGCAGATCTCGCTAATGTGATAGCAGGGGAGAGCGCCGTATCTGCTGAAGTATCAGGCGTGACCGAGACGGATTCGAGTGCCTTTGCTGAAGCTGCTAATGCCATAGCTTCAAGCGAGACCGAGCAGACTACTCCTTCTCCCACCCCGACACCTACCAATGTGCCGCTTCCTGACGATCACCCTGATCTTACGGGACTTGTAGTCGTATTAGATCCCGGACATCAGGCTGAGACCGATCCCGGGATGGAGCTTTTGGACAGCGATACGACCATATCCAAGATGCGTTGCACATCAGGTGCTGTTGGCGTTGCTGCCAATGTCAAGGAATACGAGCTCACGCTCGAGATAGCGCTTCTTACCAAGGCTTATCTTGAAGAATGCGGAGCAAGTGTCGTTATAACCCGCGAGACAAATGATGTCGATATCTCCAATCAGGAGAGAGCAAACCTTGCGGTTGCTTCGTCTCCCGATGTCTTTATAAGGATACATTGCGACGGAGCGCCCGATTCTTCTATCGAAGGAGTCAGGGTATATGTGCCTGAGACAGGTTCTTATACGGGATCTTCGGTCAGGATGGCAGATACCCTGGGTCAGCTTGTGGCAGATGCCAGAGGCTGCGATTACTTAGGATGTATCTCCACGGGACTTTATACCGGTCTTAACTATGCTGATTCCATCAGATCGTTCCAGCTTGTTACCGGTTATATATCCAATTCTGCGGACGAGAAGGCATTAAGTGAAGAAGAGACACAGTATCAGATAGCAAGTGCTATAGCTGAATTCTGCGCAACAATCTAAGGGCAGGAGGAACCGTTTATGGCAGACATCGACAAGAAGGACATGGTAGAGCTTTCCAAGATGAAGAGCGTCGATGAGGTGGATCAGAAGCTCTCAGGCAGCGAAGAGATCAAGAGCGAGTTCAAGGCGATAAAGGAAGTCGAGCTCATGAAGAGGAAGGTCGAGACAATGTCTATGACCCTTCACGCAATGTGGCTCCTGCTCAAGGAGAAGGGCGTGACCAATGAAGACCTGGACGAAGCGATAAACACCGTATTAGAGCTCGAGAAGAGGAAGAACTTCAAGTCCGCGATCCCTTGCCCCAATTGCGGCAAGCAGATGCAGAAGATGGAGAATAATCCGTTCCTCTTCAAGTGCTTTTACTGCGGCGAAGACAGCTTCTCTAATCCCTACAGAAAGTACGACAGTATCGATCTTACTGCGCCCATTCCTGAGCCTAAGACAGAAGAAGAGGCTCTTGCACGCGAGATGGAGCAGGCACAGAGTATCATTAATGGGACATATGAGCCCTATGACGTCTCCAAAGACTTGAATTTTGAGGACGAGGACTTATAATTATCAATTACCTGTACTTGGGAGTCCTTATATGGGGATGTACCGGTTTCGACGGGGTCGGAGAGATCGGGGAAGCGGGTGGAGGATCCTCGTTGGCCTCCTAAATAAACGAGGACAGCAAGTAATTGCTAACAACACAGAGCTCGTAGCAGCCTAAGGCTACCGTAACTCCGGTGATCTGTAGTCGGAGATTACGTACAACGCAGACCTTGCCCAGGAGAGGTTAAAGGGGATGTCCCTCTTCCAAAGCTTTGAGGAGGATGTGCGACATTAATTTATGAAGCTACCGGAACCGACACCTGTCAGCAGGTTATGCGGGAATGGGAATAATTCAAATACTGACTGCACCCGGAGAAGCCTGATGGATTCGATTTCGGACATGGGTTCAACTCCCATCATCTCCACCAATTCCTCCCAAGTAACAGGATTGCTTTAGTTTTGCCTCTAAATGTAACACGGCTGAAATCTTAACACGGACCATAAATGGTAGAATAGACAATAGCTTATTGTCTATAAAAGGGGGTCCGCTTTGGAATTCACATATTCGAACGACGGCTTTTTGCCGTACGATTCTTTTGACTACATATTCAGCGAACGTGAACTGCCTGAGTTTGGTAAGGTTAGATCGCCATACCTTAAGCCTCTTACAACATGGAAGTTTTTCCTTGCAGGAGGACCTACGGAGGTTCCGTTTGGCTCTACACAGATAAATTTTGACGATTCGTACTGGGGACTTATAAACACGCCGTCAACATGGCAGACAGAAGGCTACGGTCTTCCCCAGAATCTCATCTATAACTATCCCGAGATAATCAGGAACGGCACGGATAAGAAGGATCTTACGATCAGCGACAGATATATGCTCCAGTCGAATTCTCCAGAAGACGACGAGACTGGCGTGTACAGAACGACATTCATCCTTGAGCCCAAGGATATCGAGAGAGCCGTTTATCTTGAGGCTTCGGGTATCTGCGGCAGCTTTGAGATCTATGTCAACGATAACCTCGTATGCAAGTCACATGCCGTATTTACGCGCAAGAGACTGCTCCTGTCAGATTTTGTAAGGACCGGTATCAACCATATCGCTATCGTCGTAAACAGATACGACAGAGACGACAATGGTCACGTAATACTTGATGCCATGAATTACGGCTTTGCAGGTATATTCAGACCGATAATGCTCGTTCTCGATTCCCTGCTCGAGATATCCAATCTCCATCTCAAGGTCGAATATGTCCCTGCAGCTTATGTAACCGAGGTTGCAAAGCTCGACGGACTTGCCGAGGCAGGTAAGGTCGCAAGAGTCCCTCACGGCGACTTCATGATAAAGGTCGATCTCAAGATCAAGAACCACACCAATTACATGATCCCTTACTCGGTAAGGATATCCCTGCTCGAGGCTTGCGCGGAATACGATCCGTATAAGCTTCCGTTCGTAGATATCAAGAATCAGAGCAAGCCCATTGTAGGCGTTATCGACAGCGGTAAGGAGGCAAGGGCACAGACAGACTTCGTAGCACTTAATGTTGCCGAGTGGTCTGACTGCACTCCGGTCCAGTACGATATCGTATTCGAGGTGTTAAACTCGGACGGCAATGTGCTCTGCGCAAAGAAGAAGAGATTCGGCTTCAGGACAACCGAGGTCGTTCACGATAAGCTCAATGTAAATGACAGAAGAGTCACCTTGAACCTCACTCATTACTATGAGTTCGATCCTCAGGGCGGTATCTGCGTCCCTCAGTCGCGTATGCGTCAGGACATCATAATGATGAAGAGGATCGGCATCAACGGCGTTATCGCAGACGGCTTCCCTCTGTCTGACGATTTTCTTAACCTCGCAGATCAGTACGGTATGTATGTTGTCGCAACATCTCACACTTCGATGATGAAGGACTATATCGAATCTGCGATGAACCATCCCTCGATCGTAATGTGGGGCGTTCAGGAATCAGGATACGATCACGACAAGGCTCTGAGCATCAAGCATCAGTGCCTCATCATCGACGATACAAGACCCTGGTATTGCTCGGGCGAAGGTCACAGAGTAACCAGGTCGCGCCAGTCTAAGACTATAGAAGCGGTATCCGATATGAGGACACTTCCGAGCGAAGCCGGTGCCGTATACGGTCCCTGGGTGGATCTGTGCCTCGACAGAGCTTATGTTTTCGGTAAGAACAAGACAGGCAGAAACCTGTTTGAGACTATTGCGGGCAGAACGAGATTCAGCGACGACGAGACACTCTATAAGTGGATCCACCATGCAGATCTCGTAGGCGGTAAGCGTAAGGAGGAATCCTGTATCGGACAGGGTATCGTAGACAGTGAGCGTAACCCGCATCCTTCTTATCTCGATATCAAGAAGCAGTGCCAGACGGTAAATATCTTCTCTACTGCAATGGATCCGGCTAATCTTACGATGCGCAACACGAATCCTTTTGCATATACACCGGAATTAGACCTCGAGTGGAAGATCCTGCTTGGCGGCCAGACTGTCGTATCGGGCAGGGGAGCCATAGGCGAGATCGAGCCGTTCGGTTCAAGGACACTCAAGTTCCCGTTCGAAGTCGATATGTTCAAGAATCCGGGATGGGCTCAGGGCAAGGCCGAATTCGTTGAGATGTATGCAACGGCTATCTCTCACGAGCTGGTCTTCGACATTACCTTAAAGCTCCACAAGGATACATACTATGCCAAGGCAGGTTATGAGATCGCCTTCTATCAGGATGTATTGACCGATGAAGCGGCTTCGCCTTCACTTGCAGAGGCAGAAACTATAGGTATCGGTGCAGGTAAAAAGGAAGAAGTATTGGGCATCGCAACAAGCAAGACAGAAGACGAAGAGCTTCCCGCATTGAAGGACGCAGGAAGCGACGAATTGATGCCTGAGGTATTAGAAGATCTTCCCGAAGGTGATATCCTCGGCGCCCCCGTATCCAAGATCGAAGACGACACTCTTCCCGATGAGGAATCGATAGCAGATGTCATTAACGAGACTGATATAATGGCTGATTCTGACGGACTCAGCATAGGTAATCAGGAGATGAGGATCGGTTTCTCGAGGAAGGACGGAAGCCTTACAAGACTTGATATCGCAGGCTTCAATTTCCTCATGGGAACAGTTAAGCCCAGCTTCTACAGATGTCCGTCCAATATCGACAGAACGGATAAGAGCTTTATCCTCGCAAAGACGATATTCTCCAAGGAATCCGACTACGAACATATCCAGGAGAGCCTCAAATATATTGGCTGTAACTACGGCGTCAAGGATGGAGTATTCTCGCTGATCTCGCGCTACAAGTCTTTTGCCATGAGCGGCGATGTCATCCTCTACTATGAGGTGCCTTCTGCAGATACGCTCAATATCACTTTGGACTTCACGCCTAAATACGATATGGTCAGATACGGTATAAGATTCCCGATAGTAAAGGACGATATCCTCTGTTCCTGGTACGGAAGAGGTCCGGGCGAATCCTATGTTGACCGTAAGAATGCTGCAAGGCTCGGCATGTTTGCCGCAGGCGCGGATAAGATCTATCACCCCTATGCAAGACCTGCCGAGAACAGTTCTCACGCAGATACGCAGATCGTAAGGATCAGCAATGCCAAGGGAGATAAGATCTCTATAAAGCGCGTTACCAATACACCGAAGTTCGACTTCACTGTGCTCCCTTATACTCCTGAGCAGATGAACGAATATCTGCACGAAGAGCAGCTCATGAACAACGATTTCTGTGAGTTCTTCTTAGACTTCGCTTCAAAGGAGATAGAGCGTACGAGAGACAATATCTCATCGCAGCCTATCAAGAAGGGCGTTCATTACCGTGAGACCTTCTGCTTCAAGCTTGAGAGCAAGGGTTAATTCGGCTTATAGACAGTAGCTTTACCTTCACCGGCGATCCCGAAAACGGGGTCGCTGAGTTTTCCGGGCTCAATATTACTGAGATTCTCCTCGTACATATACATCCTTGAATCGATCATGTCTATGTTATGTAAGACCATGGCTTCGGGTATGGCAGGAACTGCGATAGCGCCCCATTCGAGGATGCCGTGGTGTGATGCGATAAGGTGCTTAAGGAGCTTTACTTCCTCACGGTCATAAGTCTCCCTGCCTGCCATTGCATCAGCTCTCATGACCTCTCTGTCTATCATCTCGATGCCTATCAGGCTGTGGCCGAATAATCTTCCGTCAACCGTGTAGGAAGCACTTCCGCTTATGCCTGTCGTAAGCTCCTTGATCTTACCGATATCGTGGAGGGCAGTGCCGCAGATAAGAAGCTCCTTATTGAGACCGGGGTAGACATTAGAGCTTGCCTCAGCCATATCGACCATACGTGAGGTGTGGTATACGAGACCTCCGTAGATATTGTGGTGCATTGCTTTTGCTGCTGAAGACATGATGATAGCCTTGGAATTCTCGAGCAAAAGACGCATGGTAAGAGCAGTAAGCGAGTAATCGTCATCAGGGACTCTCATATTGGTCATGTCGTACTGCCTTGAGCTTGAAGACTTTACCTTGCGGCAGATATTTATAAAGAGCTCTTCGGGTTTCTTTGGAGGCATCTTTATAAGAAGGGCGAGCTCTTCTGATGTGAGAGTCGCAGGACTTATTGCATCTACCGTGTAATTCTTCTGGTCGTTATACAAAGATACCCTGAGCTTGATATCTACGGGGGAATCCTCCTTGATGCCGCGCTCTTCAAGGTCTTCTCTGGTCGTGTTGTTAAACAGATTTGCAACCGCTTCTGTCTTGCCGTCAGATAAGGTGAGCCTTACATAAGGGTCGCCCTTCTTCGTCTTGCGCTGCTCGATCACTGTGAGCAGCAAGGTGAGCCAATAGGAATTATCGACTTCTGTTTCGCTGATCTTCATGTTATACATCTGTAATACCTCTTCATCTTTTTGAACTTATCCTATCACATGAAGTTGGTGTTGTGTATAATGCATGGCGGAGGTTAGCTATGCGATATAAAGCTGTATTATTCGATCTGGACGGAACGCTCCTTAACACCATTGATGACCTTGCAAAGGCAATAAATGCCGCAAGGAAGATGAATGGTCTTAAAGAGCAGGATACAGAGCTCGTCAAGAGCTTTGTAGGTAATGGCAGGGTCAAGATGATACAAAGATCCCTTGCAAACGATCCGGGCGAATATGACGATCGTCTTCTTACGCGAATGTTAGAAGATAACGAATCTTACTACAACAGCCATTGCATAGGAGTTACCAGACCTTACGACGGTATAAGCGAGCTTATTGTCCGCTTAAAGGAAGCAGGGGTTAAGATAGCCTGCATATCCAATAAGGACAACGAGCCTTCGTGTGAGCTTATATCCCATTTCTTCGGCGATATGTTTGACTATGTAGCAGGCAGCATGCCGGGGGTACCCCGTAAGCCGGATCCTGCTGCGATCCTTACCTGCATGGATAAACTCGGAGTAAGCAGGAACGAATGCGTATATATAGGCGATTCCGATGTCGATATCAATACGGCAGTAAATGCCGGGATAGATTCCATCTCCTGCGAATGGGGATTTAAGACCAGAGATTTCCTTATGAAGTCCGGCGCCAAAAAGATATGCACCAAACCTTCTGATCTTTGGCAACTTCTCTGATTCTCATTTGTTGCTTTTTTCTTTTTTATTAGTATTATAAAAGCGACTAAACAATAGGAGATAAATATGGGAGTTTCGATAAAGATAACCAAGAAGGATCTGCCGAGACTTATCGGTGCCTTTATATGCTGCGCTATCGGCGTTGCTTTCTCAGTAACAAGATTTAAGGATGCGATATTCTGGTATGTCGGATTATTCCTCCTGTCTTTCCTTACCATCACGGTAAAGGAAGAGGCAAAGGGTTTTGCCAAGTATTCAAGGATCATATTCGACGTAATATATCCCGTACTCGCATCTTTCTTTACAGTGTTCTTCATGCAGCTCGTAAACCTTGTCGATCACGAGGTAATGAAGGACTTTAACATGCTCTACAAAGTCATGTACTACACCGAGAAGACCAGGTGGCTCAACGAGTCGATAATCATCATCGGCGTATATTTCTTCTTCAGGCTCTGCATGATGCCGAGAAGATTTGCGGCGATCTTCACGCCTGTTCCTTTCTTTATCTTAGGCGTAGCTGACTTCTATGTATTCGCTTCGAGAGGACATGAGATCTTATTCTCGGATATCCTCTCTGCAAGGACAGCCATGAACGTAATGGCGGCATACACATATGATCTTACATTCCCGATCGTATTCGTAATCCTGCCTTATGCACTCTATATCATCGCATGCTTAAGACTCAAGGACGACAAGCCGGTATCCAAGGTGTGGATAAGAGTGATCGTTTTTGCAGTACTCGCATTCGGCTTTATCTTCGGCTATGTCTCCATGGTCAAGACATGGAGCAAGACAAATCAGCCTCAGGACTGGGAGGATAAGGGCTCACGTTATAACGGACTCTTGCTTAACTTCTCACTGTCCATAGCAACCATGTACGCAGAAGCGCCCGAAGGATATTCTACTGAGGCATTGGATAATCTCATCGCAAATACGGGAATCGATATGACTGACACGGGTGATGCTTCAGAGGCATCTAACATCATCGTCATCATGAACGAGTCTTATATGCAGGCAAGAGATTATCTCTACATGATGGGCTGCTACGAAGACCCCACACCTTACTTCAACTCTTTGAGCGAGAATACTGTTCACGGATATGCTCAGTCTTCCGTTTACGGCGGTAATACACCTAACTCGGAGTTTGAGTTCCTCACGGGTATTACGCTCGGCTATATGCCTATAGGCGCCGTTCCTTATACTCAGTATGTAAATCAGGATATGTATTCACTTACATGGGCTCTTAAGGATCTCGGTTACTATACGACGGTAATGCATCCTTATCTTGCATCAGGCTGGAACAGACCTAATGTATATCCGAGACTCGGCTTCGATAAGATCATGTTCATCGATGACTTTAATTACACAGATTCCGATCTGCAAAGAGAAGACTACATGACAGACTCTGCTGCATACAGGAACCTCATCGAGCAGATCCATCAGGCACCTGAAGGACAGAAGACATTCACGTTCCTCATCACTATGCAAAATCACGGCGGTTATTCGGAGGCCTTCGATAACTTCCCCGTACATGAGTATGTATCAGGTACATTCACAGGTGAGGACTTCAAGGTAAACACATACCTTACTGCACTCGCTGAATCCGATGTCGCTCTGCAGGAGCTCATTACGGCTCTCGAGCAGGAGGACGAGAAGTATACTCTCCTGATCTTCGGCGATCACCAGCCTCAGCTCAACGCATTCACGAACAACTTCGCACCCGGCAAGAACTCAAGCTGGATCGTTCCTTATATCATCTGGACTAACTACGATCTTAACGATGAGCTCGAGCAGCAGTATGCAGAAGATCCCGTAGGTATCTCCAGCATCAACTACCTCTCCCTTGACGTGCTCAAGGCAGCAGGCGTTGAGCTTCCCGCATACTACCAGGTGCTCAGCATGATAAGAGACGAAGTGCCTTCCATCAACTCCGTCGGATACTACTCAAATGCAAGATCACAGTTTGCTTATCTTGCAGATATCACAACGGACGAAGACCGGAACATGTTAACCCTTTACAGATACATCCAATACAATCTTGTTTTCGACGATTCAAGATCCGAATTTGAGAATTCACTAATGACAGTTGTCGGAGAAGAATAATGGATAAATACGATGTCATCATCATTGGCGCAGGCCCAGGAGGGATCTACTCAGCTTACGAGCTCGCAAAGACCGCTCCCGGACTTAAGGTTGCAGTGCTTGAAGCAGGAAGGCCTCTTGAAGAGCGTAAATGCCCCATAGACGGCAAGAATATCAAGTCCTGCATCAACTGCAAGTCCTGCGCGATAATGCGTGGCTTTGGCGGAGCAGGTGCGTTCTCTGACGGCAAGTACAATATCACCAACGATTTCGGCGGTACCTTGTACGAGCATATCGGCAAAGAGAAAGCATTAGAGCTCATGCGCTATGTTGATGAGATCAATCTCGCAAACGGGGGAGAGGGCACAAAGCTCTATTCAACAGCTGGCACAAAGTTTAAGAAAATCTGCCTTGAGAACAAGCTCCATCTCCTCGATGCATCAGTAAGACATCTTGGAACAGATAAGAACTACGAGGTATTGGGTAACATCTTCGATGAGCTCAAGGATAAGGTGGATTTCATCTTTAACAGCCCCGTAGACGATCTTACGGTAAACCCTGACGGAACATATACTGCAACAGCAGGCGACAAGTCTTATACGGGCGATAAGTGTATCGTATCAGTAGGAAGGTCCGGCAGTAAGTGGATCGAGAATATCTGCAATAAGCTCGGTATCGAGACCTTCTCCAACAGAGTGGATATCGGTGTAAGGGTAGAGCTTCCCGCAGTGGTATTCTCGGATCTTACATCCGAGCTCTACGAGAGCAAGATCGTATACCGCACGGAGAAGTTCGAAGACCGCGTAAGGACATTCTGCATGAACCCTTACGGCTATGTCGTATCCGAGAATACAAATGGTATCGTTACCGTTAACGGACACAGCTTCGATGCACCTGAACTGCAGTCCGAGAATACAAACTTTGCGCTTCTCGTTGCAAAGCATTTCTCTGAGCCCTTTAAGGATTCAAACGGATATGGTGAATCCATAGCAAGGCTGTCTAACATGTTAGGCGGCGGAGTTATCGTGCAGCGCTTCGGTGATCTGATGCGAGGCAGAAGATCCAATCAGGCGAGGATAGACGAATCCTCGGTAAGACCAACTCTTAAGGCTACACCGGGAGACCTCTCGCTCGTACTCCCCAAGAGGATCTTAGACGGGATCATCGAGATGATATTCGCATTGGATAAGATCGCTCCGGGTACAGCAAACGACGATACTCTGCTTTACGGTGTGGAAGTAAAGTTCTATAACATGGAAGTCGAGATCGACGATAACCTCGAGACGAAGCATCCCGGTCTTTATATCATTGGCGACGGCAGCGGAGTCACGCATTCACTGTCGCATGCATCGGCATCCGGCGTTTATGTTGCAAGGAAGATAGCAGAGGCGTAACTTACGCCTCTTTCTTTTTGCGGATAAGAAGCACGGTTACTATCACAAGAGCAACAACAGTTACGGCAGTTACAGCAAGACCGCCCTCAGGTCCGAAGGCTCCACCTGTTATTATGTCTCTTGCCTTATCAAGATATGTTACGTGGATAAGCGAGGCTCCTTGCTCAGTACCTGATACCTGAAGTCCGAAGACATTACCCTGGCACAGATTCCACATCGTATGTATTCCGCAGGTGATGATGATGTCTCCCGTAAGAAGATATATCTCAGCGAAAAGGAATGCTATGAGGAAGAGGTTTATCGCGGCAAGGGGAGTAAAGCCCACATTGAGCGAATGGAAAGCAGCAAAGAGTACGGAAGATATTATGACGCCTGCAGCTGTTCCGAACACAGGCTTTGTCTCCTTGATCATAAAGCCTCTGAACATGACCTCCTCTGATGCTCCCTGAGGAAGCCACATCAGAAGGTTGATAAAGAAGGTGCCGAGTATCGCCTTTGCAACGCCGAAGCCCGTTATCCTTATCTGACCTGTTATAAGCAATATGCAAAATACCGAGCCCATCATGAGGAAGCCTAAAAGGATACCCCTTATGTATCTGCTGCCAAAGCCCTTGGCAGGAAGTCCTATATATTCGAAGGCCTGCTTTATGCTCTTAGTCTTTCTTACTCTGACTCTTGCTATATAGGTGAGGATTATGAGCACATATCCTACCGTCATGCATGCGAGGAACATCGGATTATTTAGGAATATTCCTATGATGTCCATCGTGCTCTTTGCGATGTCCGTTATCGTTGATACGTTCTGAAGGTTTAAGATGTAATCAGAATAAGCGGCATCCCTCATATAGCGGATCGCGACGGGTATCATCGCGAGAAGCTGATATACGGATAAGACTGCGAGGGGATAGATAACAAGACCTATGGCAAATGCGATCTTGTTCGTTACGATATCTGCCTTCTCCATGAAGCTGTGCCTGGACTGGGAAGCGAGCTTTATCTCCTTGGCCGTAACGGTGTCAACTGATACCGCAAATCTGTCCTTGGTAAGGAGCTTGCTCGATATAAACATTATGAGTATCGCAAGAAGGATGGTTACTATGCAGGATACGATCACGCCAGGCCAGTAAGTGGCTCCCGTGAAGGCATAACCCAAACCGTAGAACTGTCCGTATACAGGCATGAAGAAGTATATCTCCGAAGCTTCATCGTAGTTCTGGATGCAGGTTACGCAAGCTGCAACGAGTATCAGGAAGATAGGCAGGAATGCCGTTTGCGCAGATACGATGGTATCGCTTATAACGGATATGAGAAGTGTTATGGATGCCACGAAGAACGCGAGGGTAAATACCATTATAAGCGCAGCGATCGCGCCTTCAACAGAGAAGAATACCGGAATCAATAATGTGAGTACCATAACCACAAGACCCGGTATCGCAGCCTTGAGCGATACACCTATAGTATTGCCCAGGATGATAGAGGATCTCGGCATCGGGGACATGAGGATACCCGCAAATGTTCCGCGCTCTTTCTGGCCTGCGATAACATTTGTTCCGGAGCTCATTCCCGCATAGAGTATAAGGATAAACATAAGAAGGGGAACAAAGGATCTTGCAAGGGTCTTCATTACGGCTATTGCGCCGTATTCTCTCTCCTCCGTCGCAACGGGAATATCTTCTATAGTAGAATCGTCGGTCGTTGCCACGCGGATATCAAACGAGCTCCTGAGATAATCCTGGTATCCGCCGAGATAAGTGTCTACGAATTCTTCCTTCATGTCCGTATACTCTACGGAATTTAATCTGTAATAAGTAAGTACAATAGGACTTGCGGCATTGACTTCAAGCTCGCCGTATCTCGCATTTATCTTCTCGTCGAAATCTTCGGGGAATACAACTGTAAGATAAGCATCGTTATCACGCATATAATCGCTGAAGGAGACGAAGTCATAGAGTGCGGGATTGTCTTTGTAGATAAACTTTGCGTGTCCGTAGCCGTCGTAGTTGTATCTGAAGAAAGTGATATGTCTCCAGTTTGCAAAATAGTCAGTAAGTGAGCCGAAGGCTTCTGCCTTAGCGTCTCTGTCAGCTTGCGTGATGTCGTTATATTCCACAAAGGATTCCGGTGCGTTAACGACGACGATGTTATAGACTTCATCGCTGAATATAGAGTAGGGGAACCACATGGTAACCCATGAGAAGAGCACGCACATATAGCCAATGACAAACATGACCGAGACGAGGAAAGTCGTGTCTGATGCTTCGGTGCCTGCTTTGCCCTTGAAGTTAAAGAAGCTCTTAACTATCGCCCTGGTTCCGCGTCTCACTTTATGCGTCCTCTTTGTGGTTATCTACGTAAAGCTTGAAGAATGCCTGCTCGAACGTATCTTTGCCCGTCAGTTTCTTAAGATCGTCAACAGAGCCCTGTGCCCGGATCTTGCCGTCTATAAGTATCGCTATCTCATCGCAAAGATCTTCTGCAACTGAGAAGATGTGCGTTGAGAGGATGATGCATCTGCCTTCGCTCTTTAACTCCTTGAGGTAGTCTGTTACCTGCTTGGATGTCAGGATATCAAGGCCGTTCGTAGGCTCGTCGAAAATGATGACCTTGGGGTCATGTATAAGGCTTATTGCGATCGATGCCTTCTGCTTCATGCCGGTAGAGAGTTCATGTATCTTCTTGTCTGCAAAAGGCATTATCCCGAGTCTTGTAAAACTCTCCTTCTTCTTGCCTTGTATCTGATCTTTGGGGATGTCATATAACTCCGCAAAGAAGTCGAAGAGCTTATTCGGCGTTGATAAAGGATCGAGCTTTATCTCTGTTGTAAGAAATCCTATCTTCCTGTGGATCTCGAGAACATCTTTATCTGCAGAAAGACCATCTATAGTGATGCTTCCTGAAGTGGGCTTAAGAAGTGTTGCGATTATCTGCATGAGTGTAGTCTTGCCGGCACCGTTAGGACCTAAAAGACCGAATATCGTTCCTTCTCCGACTTCGAAGCTTACACCTTTGACCGTCTCATGATCTTTGGTATAGCTCTTATGTATGTCGTTTACCTGTATCATTGAAGCCCTCCTTTTTGTAGGTCAGACGCAAGAGTATAAAAGCCGCGGCAAGGTTTATAAGATTGACTATGATCACATGCCAAAGCTTCTCCTGGGAATTGAAAGATTCAGCCATCAATGCCATTGCATTGTGCATGGGCAGGAAGTATTCGAGTGTTACGGGTCTTGTGCCTCTAAGCATCTGACCGAAGAAATCGAAGAGGGATAAGACCAGTGGCAACTGAAGATTCGTTATGATGTCCTGAAATCTGTCTATGGAGAATATGAGATTGATGCATACTGCGATCATGGTAAATATGGCTATCGGAATAGTAATTATAAATATCAGGAGTTCCGTGGGCGTAAGGAACATACCGAAGGGGAGAAGAGAGAATGCATCGTTACTCCTGTTAAGCCACGAAGAGAAGAACAATAATACCATCGTAGCAAAAGTTGCAACAACGGTTATAAGTTCTATCGCAAGTATCTTGCCGTTGAAGATGTACTTCGGTGCGACAGGTGTCATTATCAGCTTGTTGAGAAAACCTCTGTCCTTCTCAGATGCGAACATATCGGTTGCAAGTGAATAAACACAGTAATACATCATTATAAGAAGCACGCCGGGAACCACTCTTGACGCAGCCCCGTTTGCAGTTGTCCTGTAGTCCGTAAACTTGGTTACGGGATTGAAGGGATCTACCGAGAAAAAGTCTGAACCTACAATTGCATAATCTCCGCCTAACGTGCTTACGAGACTATCCTGATAATCTGTTAATACACCTTCTTCGAGTTGCTCAGTCTGCATTGCAGCGGCAAGTCTTCCTTCACCGTAAACGACACCGATCCTTGCTTTACTCTCGTAAGATGTATTACCGTTTACGATGTTCAGATAATACGTCTCAACTGCAGTATCAAAATCATCAAAACTTCCTCCGTCAAAAACGAGATAGATCTTGCCGCGCTTTAATCCCTTGAAATATTCTTCTTCATTATCTACGAGATCAAGGAATTCTTCACTCGTCATATAGTCATAATCGAAGACATTTGAATCAACATCATTTGCAAGAAATTCAGTAAATGAATCAGGGCAGTTAACAACGATAACAGACTTATGCATAAACGATCCTGTGGACATGTAATTGATCAGCATCGGGAAGATATTCAAAGCAATCATGAGAAGCACTGCCGGTAGTAAAAACAGTGTAACGGTCTTATGCCAATTGGAGATGATCTTGTTTATCTCCCACTTAAAAACAGTGATCACATATCGCATGCAAGTATTATACAGTAATGCAAATGAAAATTCTTTTATTGGTGTAAATGAACAAAACAAAGCAAGTAATGCCTATAAATTCTTTAAAAATTTTCTTAAAAGTTTGTTGACACTATCTAACAAAAAATTTATATTAGTTGTATCCAACAAACAGTGAATTTTACGGAGGTTCTAAGTATGGATACAGAAAAGAAGGAAGTTAAGAAGGTAGAAGCTAAGGCTGCACCCGTTGCTAAGAAGGCACCCGCTGCTAAGAAGGCACCTGCTGCTAAGAAGGCACCTGCTGCTAAGAAGGCACCCGCTGCTAAGAAGGCACCCGCTGCTAAGAAGCCTGCTGCAAAGAAGACTGCTGCTAAGAAGCCCGCTGCTAAGAAGCCTGCTGCAAAGAAGGCTGCTAAGAAGCCCGCTACAGTTATTTTCCAGTTTGATGGTCAGGATATCACAGCTGAGAAGATCGCTAAGAAGTTCCCTAACGGCGGCAAGATCTATGTTAACGTTGCTGAGAAGATGGCATACGATGAGTCCGGTAAGGGCGTTAGCATTCTCTGATTAACTTAACGGTTTAACAGATTAAACTCCTGCTATATAGCAGGAGTTTTTTTATGATATGATTTACGCATGCCTTTATTGACAGTCAATAACATCAGTATGAGTTTTGGTGAGCGCCGTGTTTTAGACGGCGTTGATTTTCGCGTAAACAAAGGTGACAAGATCGCATTCGTCGGAGACAACGGCGCAGGTAAGTCCACACTGTTCAAGATAATCAAAGGAGTGTATGAACCTGAAGCCGGTGAAGTAATAGTTCACGGTAATACGATAGTAGGATTCTTATCTCAGAATATGGAAGAGCAGGACTTATCAGATACTGCTCTTAAACCTAAAAGACTCGTTGAAGTTGAATCGGGATTGCGCGAGACGGAAGCGTTGTTATCAGCTGCTACTGATGCAGGTGAGATAGATGATCTCATGAAGACTTATTCGGATCTTTCTTCGGAATACGAAGCGATGGGCGGAGCGGATTACGAGTACCGCATGAACGAAGCTCTCGCAGGATTAGGTCTTAAAGATCTCGCGGGAAGAGACGACTACTCAGGCCTGTCAGGCGGTGAGAAGATGAGAGTGTGCCTTGCAAGGCTCATCGTTGAAAGGCCCGATGTGCTTCTTCTTGACGAGCCTACAAACCATTTGGATATAGAAGCGGTTGAATGGCTGGAGGATTTCCTTAAGTCTTATAAAGGTGCGGTGTTCATTATCACGCACGACAGATACTTTATAGACAGTATCGCAAACAGGGTAATAGAATTGGACGGCGGCCACATTACCGAATATAAGGGCGGCTATACTGATTACAAAGAGCAGAAGGAAGAATTCATCAAGACGCAAAGAGCTCTTATCGAGAATCTGTCAGAAGAATACGAGAGACAATTGGGCGTAAAGCAGACGATGCTCTCACACAGAAATATAAGCGGTTACCATCAAAGAGAGAAGGTGGTAAATAAACTTGCGGAAGTTCTTGAAGAGCAGAAGAGCAAGATGCCACAAGAATATGCGAAGATGAGTTTCAACGCGATCCCTCAGACAAGAGAGGGAAGGTCCGATAAGATACTCATGACGGTCCAAAACATATCCAAATGTTTCGACGATAAGTTCCTGTTTACGGATGTGAGCTTCGAACTCAAAGCGAGCGATAAGATCTTCCTTTGCGGACCTAACGGATGCGGTAAGACGACACTTCTCAACATGCTCATAGGAAGAGCGGGCGGCTTCGACGGAACGGTGCTGATCTCATCTCAGGCAACCTGCGGATATATGGGTCAGTTCGTTCCCTTCGACGATGAGGAATTGTCCTGCTACGAAGAGCTCATCTCAAGAGATGACATGACAGTCACTGAGGCAAGATCGCTGCTTGCGAGATTCGGCTTCAGAGGCGACGATGCCTTCAAGCAGATCAAGGTCTTATCAGGCGGTGAGAGATCGAGGCTCTATCTTTGCTGTCTTCTCAAAGAGAGTCCGGACATCCTGTTCCTGGACGAGCCTACCAACCATTTGGATATCAATTCAAGAGAGATCTTAGAGGATGCGATCAAGGCATACGACGGTGCAGTCATATGCGTATCGCACGACAGATTCTATATAGAAAAATGTGCTGATAAGATCCTGGGATTTATAGATAAAAAAGTACTCGAATACGATCAGTACAGATTCTACAGGAATGCTTATAAGCAGGCGCAGGAAACAAAGAGCGAAGAGAGCGCCAAGCCTGTTAAGAAGGAAGCGGAAAAGCCCAAGGTAAAAGACGGTAAGATAACCGGCAGGATCAGGAACAAGATGCGCGAGGTCGAGAAGGAGATCAAGTCTCTCGAGAATGAACAAAAAGAGATAGAGAAGACCTTCGGCGATACCGCGACAGGTAAAGACTATCAGAGATATGCTGATATCTCGGATAAACTCGACTTGCTCTATGAGGAATATATCTCTTTATCAGAAGAATTAAATTAAGTATTAACGCGTGCGCGTTCCTTCTTTTCTACACTAAAGATTTGTTGTACAATCAATGGAAAATCGAAGGAGCCTGAAGTCTATGGGAATGACAATGTCGCAGAAACTTCTCGCTGACCACGCGGGACTCAGTAAGGCACATGCAGGAGATCTGATCGAAGCAAATCTTGATTATTGCCTGGGCAATGATGTAACGACCCCGCCGGCTATCTCGGTATTCAAGAAGTTAGGTGTATCCGAGGTATTTGATAAGGATAAGGTCTTGATGATACAAGACCACTTCACCCCGAATAAGGATATCAAGTCTGCAGAGCTCAACAAGACCATGAGGTGCTTTGCAAGAGAGAATAAGATCAGCCACTACTACGAGCTCGGCCGTAAGGAGATGGGCATAGAGCATGTCATCATCCCCGATAACGGTATTGCCTTCCCGGGAGATCTTATAATCGGTGCGGATTCACATACATGTACATATGGTGCGTTAGGAGCCTTCTCGACGGGCGTGGGCTCAACTGATCTTGCATGTGCGATGGCAAGGGGCAAGACCTGGTTCAAGGTGCCCGAGGCCATAAGGGTAGAGCTTATTAACGAGCCTTCAACATATGTAACAGGCAAGGATATAATCCTTCACATAATAGGACTGATAGGTGTTGACGGCGCGCTCTACAGATCGCTCGAATTTACGGGCGAGGGAGTAAAGTCTCTTTCCATGGACTCTCGTCTTACCATCTGCAATATGGCTATCGAGTGCGGTGCAAAGAACGGTATGTTCCCGGTTGATGATATAACTTTGGATTACATATCCAAGACCAATCCCGCAAGGTTTAACGAGGGCAGGTACAAGGTATACGAAGCTGACGAAGATGCCGAGTATTGCATGACGCTTACAATAGATCTTGCCAAGGTTCCTCTTACAGTAGCGCTTCCTCATCTTCCTTCAAACACGAAGAATGCAGCTGATGCAAAAGACCTCAAGATAGATCAGGTCGTTATAGGCTCTTGCACTAATGGAAGATCTTCAGATATCAAGATGGCATATGAGATCCTTAAGGGAAGGAAGATCCATCCTGATGTCAGATGCATAATCATCCCGGGCTCGCAGAAGGTCTACAGGGAGGCTTTGGACAAAGGATATCTCGCAGCCTTCGATGACGCGGGATGCGTTATATCGACTCCTACATGCGGACCTTGCTTAGGCGGTCATATGGGCGTGCTTGCAAAGGGCGAGAGATGTGTTGCCACCACCAACAGAAATTTCGTAGGCAGGATGGGTGACACGGAATCGGAGGTCATCTTGAGCGGTGTTCCCGTTGCATGTGCATCTGCCGTTATGGGCAGAGTTGCAACTCCTTTTGATCTTGAAGGAGGTTCTTTATGAAGGTAGAAGGTAAAGTCTTTAAATACGGCGACAATGTAGATACTGATGTCATCATCCCCGCAAGGCATCTTACCTCGGCTGACCCCGAGCATCTGAAGATGCATTGCATGGAAGATATCGACAAGGAATTCGTATCCAAAGTTAGTGAAGGCGACATAATGGTCGCAGGCAAGAACTTCGGTTGCGGATCTTCAAGAGAGCATGCGCCGGTAGCGATAAAGGCGAGCGGCATATCTCTTGTAATAGCATCTGACTTTGCAAGGATCTTCTACCGCAATGCGATCAATGTAGGTCTTGCGATATTAGAGTGCCCCGAGGCAAGCCGTGATATCAAGGACGGAGATGTAGTCGAAGCGGATTTTGATACCGGCGTTATCCTAAACAAGACAACCGGCAGATCCTACACGGCAACGCCTTTCCCGGATTTTATAAAGAACATAATCACCAGCGGCGGACTTGTTGAATATACCAAGAACGAACTCAAGGATTGATCGGAGCATCTTATGTCAAGAATATACAATATAGCAGTTATACCCGGCGACGGTATCGGACCTGAAATAACGGAGTGTGCACTCAAAGTCTTAAATGTAGCGGCAAGGAAATACAATTTCTCCCTCAAGATAAATAAGTATCTTGCAGGCGGATGCGCGATTGACAGATACGGACTTCCTCTTCCCGAGGAGACTTTAGAAGGTGCCAGGGCTTCTGATGCGGTATTGCTCGGCGCGGTAGGCGGCCCCAAGTGGGACAATGTCAAACCTGAGTTAAGACCTGAGAGAGCTCTTCTCGAGCTTCGCGCAGGACTTGGTCTTTATTCCAACTTAAGACCTGCTATCATGTATCCCGAACTCAGCGGTGCGTCTCCTCTTAAGAGTACCAAGCCTATCGATATCATGATAGTAAGAGAGCTTACCGGAGGTATCTACTTCGGCAAGAGAGGCACATATGAGACCGATGAAGTCATGGCTGACGGTACGCCCATGGGAACCGTTACATACGATACGGAAAGCTACGGCGTAGGTGAGATAGCAAGGATCGTAAAGCAGGCCTTCGAGATCGCGAGATCCAGGAATAAGCACCTTACACTTGTAGATAAGGCAAATGTCCTTGCAACGAGCAGGGAGTGGAGGAGGATAGCCGGTGAGGTCAACGAAGTATATCGCGACGTCACTCTCGACTTCCTTTATATCGACAATGCGACCATGCAGCTCATAGCAAGACCTCATACCTTCGATACGATAGTAACCAGCAATATGTTCGGCGACATCCTCTCTGATGAAGCAGGACAGATCACAGGAAGCATCGGTATGCTTCCTTCAGCTTCTTTAGGCAAGCCCGGTACTCCCGGCATGTATGAGCCCGTTCACGGAAGCGCACCTGATATAGCAGGCACAGGCAAAGCCAACCCGCTTGCAACGATCCTTTCTGCTGCGATGATGCTCGAGCTGTCTTTGGGAGAGAGCAGAGCGGCGCTTGCGATAAAGAAGGCTGTAAGTGATACGATAGCTGACGGATACCGCACTACCGATATCATGATCGGTAAAGATTCGGTTAAGATTTGCAATACCGAACAAATGACTGATGCCGTAATCGCAAAATTGAAGTAAACTATCAGTATCAAAAAATATTAAGAAGGTTTATATATGACTAAGAGATTAGCAGCCGTCATCGATATCGGTGCGATAACGGCAAGGATCAAGATCTTCGAGATAAATGCCAAGGGCAAACCCAAGGAGATCGAGGCAGTAAGGAAGTTTACGGGGCTTGGCCTCAGAAGTTATAAGTCAGGCGTCATTATGCCGGAACAGGTAGACGAACTGTGCAAGTGTCTTAAGATGTTTGACATGAAGTGCAGGGAGTACGGTGTATCCAAAGTATTCTGCGTTGCAACATCTGCCTTCAGAGATGCATCCAATGCCGAAGTAGTCATAGAGAAGGTAAGGACCAGGACAGGCTTCAAGATAAGGGTCCTCGATAACTCGATGGAGAGATATTATCAGAGCGTTGCAGTCCAGGCCATCTATCCGGAATTCAATAAGATGATAGAGAGCGGCACCATGATGCTCGACATCGGTTCGGGGTCTGTTCAGGCATCTGTTTACGATAAGTCCGAATTCGTATTCTCACAGAATCTCGTGCTCGGCTCCCTCCGTATCTCGGGAATGCTCGCAGATCTCGAGAACAGGACAACGCATTACGACGATGTCTTAGAGGAATTCATCGCTCAGGACTTAGACGACTATCACGCAGTTGAGCCCAAGGGCATCACATATAAGAACCTGATCGCATTCTCCGGTGAGATGGGCTTTATCAAGCGCCTTGCAGGATACGATGCGATGTCATCGTGCATCCTTACCAAGGATGAATTCATGAAGACTTACGATTATCTGCTCAAGACAAGACCTACGGATCTTACCTTGCACGATAATATACCTTCAACGATATCACCATTGCTACTGCCTACGGCTCTCATAATCAAGAACATGATGGAGTATACAAATGTAGACAGCATCTATATGCCGCATGCATCTTTGTCTGACGGCATCATCTACTACTATTGCACAAAGCATTTAGGGCTTAAGACCGCGATAGATCCCGACGGCTATATCCTCTCAGCTGCAAGGCATCTTGCCAAGCGATACAGATGCGATAAGAAGCATATCGAGTTCGTCGAGAAGATCGCACTTAACATATTCGATGCTACCAAGAAGGCGAGCGGTCTCGGCGACCGAGACAGGCTCCTTTTGCAGGTTTCTGTCATCCTTCACGAGGTTGGTAAGTTCGTCCACGCCAGAGGTCACAGCGATGCGGCTTATTCCGTTATCTCCTATACAAACCTCATGGGTCTTAACAGTGACGAGCTTCATATGTGCGCGATGGTCGTAAGACTCTATCCGAGAAATGATCCGTACGATTCGTACTACTATTCCATACTTCCTTCAGACCAGAAGGTCATAGTATCCAAGCTCTGTTCGATCCTAAGGATCGCAGATGCCCTGGATGCATCACACAAGGAGAAGGCTAAGAAGATCAGCTACGCGCTCAAGGATGATAAGTTCGTCATCAATTGTGAGTCTTCTCAGGATATGACATTCGAATCGTGGGCATTTGAACACAGATGCGGATTGTTTGAAGATGTTATGGGTATAAGACCCGTTCTTAAGAGCAGGAGGGAAATCTAATGGCTCAGTCCAAGAAAAGCTCTCAGAGCAAGAGCAAAGAGAATAAGACAGATAAGTATGCATCACCTTTGAGTAAGAACTCGAAGTTTTATAACAGAGAGCTGTCATGGCTCGAATTCGACGACCGTATCCTGCACGAGGCAAGAGATACAAAGAATCCTCTCCTCGAGAGGCTTAACTTCCTGTCGATCACGGCTTCGAACTTAGACGAGTTCTACATCGTAAGAGTCGCGTCCCTGCGCGACATGAAGAGTATCGGTCTCGAGGACAAGGATATAGCAGGCTTTACGACGAGTGAGCAGTTAGAGAGCATCGATGCCAAGACAAGGCGCACGATGGCACTTATGTATTCCACCTTCGGAAGGTCTCTCGTGCCCGCTCTTGCACAGGAGCATATCTACTTCAAGAACTACGAGGAATTGAGCGCCAAGCAGAAGAATATCGCAAACGAATACTTCAAGGCAGTTCTGTATCCTATCGTAACTCCTCTTGCGATCGACGCATCAAGACCGTTCCCTCTGATCTATAACCGCATGCTCAACATGATGGTCATGATCGAGAACGATCCTTCAGTGGTGAAGCTCCAGGATAAGGCAACTGATGGCATCAAGAACGCAGGCGAGAACGAGGACAGCGAGCCTTACTGCTATGCTACGATCCAGATCCCTACGGTAGTTAAGCGTCTTTACCAGATAACGACTGAAGAAGGGGATATCTTTGTCCCCATCGAGCAGATCATAAGAGCGAACATATCAGAGCTCTTCAACGGTCAGAAGGTCGTTGCATCGGGCTTTTACAGAGTAATGCGTAATGCGGACCTCGATATCGACGAAGACGAGGCAGAAGACCTCCTCAAGGAGATCGAAGAGCAGGTGAGGAAGCGCCGTTTCGGTGAGATCATCAGACTCGAGGTCCAGGACGATATGGATCCCGAGCTTCTTGAGTTCATCATCGAGGAACTTCAGATCGACAAGAACGATATCTTCAGCGTTAACGGACCTATCGATCTTACATTCCTCTCCAAGCTCGAGTCGGCATGCAAGCCTAAGCATCCCGAGCTTTGCTATGCAGAGCACGAGCCTGCACAGGCAGCTTCCTTCGACGGCCCCGTATCACAGCTCGATATCTTCCAGCAGATAAGGGAGAAGGACAGGATCGTTCACCATCCTTACGAGACCTTTGAGCCCGTACTTGAATTCGTTAAGCAGGCTGCAAGAGATCCCAATGTCCTTGCGATCAAGCAGACCTTATACCGTGTATCCTCACGTTCGCCCATTATAGCGGCTCTTCTTGAAGCGGCTCAGAACGGTAAGCAGGTAATGGTATTGGTAGAGCTCAAGGCGAGATTCGACGAAGAGAACAACATCAACTGGGCAAAGAAATTAGAGAATGCCGGATGCCATGTAATCTACGGCCTTGTAGGTCTTAAGACGCATTCCAAGATCACTCTGGTTGTGCGTAAGGAGGAAGACGGCATCAGAAGATATCTGCATCTTGCAACCGGTAACTATAACGATGTAACCGCAAAGATCTATACGGATATCGGTCTGTTTACAGCAGCAGAATCCTACGGCGAAGATGCATCCGAGTTCTTCAACATGCTCTCGGGCTTCTCTATCCCGCAGACGTGGAGAAGACTTATCCCTGCACCTTTGTGGATGAAGGACTACTTCGTATCCAAGATAAGAAGAGAAGCCGAGAATGCCAAGGAAGGCAAGGAAGCAAGGATCATCGCAAAGATCAATTCCCTTGTTGACGGCGTCATCATCAACGAGCTTTATAAAGCTTCCAAGGCAGGGGTTAAGATCGACCTCATCGTAAGAGGTATATGCTGCTTAAGAGCAGGAATTCCGGGCCTCAGCGAGAACATCACCGTAAGGTCCATCACGGGCAGATTCCTCGAGCATTCGAGAATATTCTATTTCCTGAACGAAGGCCACGACGACCTTTATATGGCATCGGCTGACTGGATGCCGAGAAACCTCAACAGAAGAGTCGAGCTCTTATTCCCGATAGAAGATCCGGATTGCAGAGCAAGAGTCAAGGAAGTATTGGATGTCGAGCTTGCAGATACTGTAAGGGCAAGCTTCCTTAGTCCTGACGGTACTTACCACAAGCTCGATCTCAGAGGCAAGAATAAGCTCGATTCCCAGCAGAGACTCTTAGAGCTCGCAGACGAAGCTGTTGCAGGCAGAAACGAATTCAAGAACAATCTTGAATTTACACCTGCTGAAAAGCCTGATTGACATGATATAATTAGTCAGTTTTAGTCCTTCGGATATAGAAGGCATGGGGGAATAGTATGGAATTTGTAATCAGCCATCTGGCTAAGAGCTACGGCTCTAAGCCGGTTCTTAATGATGTGGATTTTGTTTTCGAAGAAGGGAAGATCTATGGTCTTCTCGGCAGGAACGGTGCCGGCAAGACAACCTTCTTCAATTGCGTAAACTCTGATACGAGCATTAGCGGAGGCGAGTTCTACTTAAGACAGGACTCATCTTCTGCCGATAAGATCAAGCTCTTGCCTGAGGATATCGGCTATGTCGTATCTACGCCTACGGTGCCGGATTTCCTTACGGGCAGGGAGTTTCTCAAGTTCTTCCTCGAGGTGCATGAGGAGATAAAGCCCGATAAGACGATAGACGAATATATGGAATATATGGCGATCCCCGCTGATGACAGGGACCGTCTTCTCAAGGATTATTCTCATGGCACCAAGAACAAGATGCAGATGCTCCTAAACATCATCGCAGCGCCTAAGCTCATGCTCCTCGACGAGCCGCTTACATCCCTTGATGTCATCGTCGCAGAAGAGATGAAGAATGTCATAAGAAGCCAGAAGGAAGGGCGTATAACCATATTCTCAACGCATCTTCTCGATATCGCACTGGATCTTTGCGACGAGATCGTACTTCTGAGTCACGGCAAGATAGAACCTATCGATAAGAGCGATCTCGGTGATTCAGACTTCAAGAACAAGATAATAATGGCTTTAAGAGATGACGATGAGTGATATAAAGAAGACTTTAGGCGAGGTCCTGCGCCTAAGAGCTGCGATCCGCTATAACGGACTGGTATTCAAGCTCAGGAACACTCCTGTAATAGGAAGCATCATCCCTGACAGCCTCTATAAGAGTTATGCGCTCAAGGCTCTGTTCCGGGTGGTCTTATTCATCAGGGAATTAATGGCTCTTTTTATCGGCCATTTTGTCTTGTTTTCAATCGTCTATCTTATGGCGCTCATACTCAATGGGGTCTACGAGAAAGATTACAGCATGGTAGCTTACCATCTGTTCCTTGTCTATTTTACAGGCGAGATGTTCTTTGGTCTCGATATGTTTAAGTGTACGACCGAGAAAGAGTATATGGTATTCATGCTCAGGATGAAGGCCGATAAGCTCAACATCACTTTGTTCATCTACAATCTGGCAAGACTCTTTATTGGCTCCATGCTCGCCATGATAGTTGCGATACCTTTGGGCGGCAAGCCCTGGTGCTATCTTGTCATACCGTTTTTGGCGGTAGCAACAGTTGTTGCAACGACGGGTATCCATGCTGCGATCTATGCAGGGAGGTTTAAGAAGAATAAGCCGATGCGTGTCACCACGGCAGGGCTCGTAGTGCGCATATTTGTTTTTGCGGGCGTCTTCTTAGGTTCGATCATCATCATGATGAACGGATTTTTCCTTCCGCTTCCTGCAATTATCCTTACTATGCTCCTTATTATCGCTTTGGGCATCATAGGCTTTGCTTGCTTAAGGAGATTTGACGGCACACTTCACCGCAAGGCACTCGCAGAGGAGAAGAACGGAAGGATCTTATACGAGAATAAGTATAAGCATCCCGATAAGTCCAGGCAGTATAAGAAGATCGATCACAAAGCAAAGGTAAAAGGTGACAGGAAGGGCTTTGAATTCCTGAATCAGGCATTTATCCAAAGGCATAAGTCTATGCTCATAGCGCCCGGCATATTGCTTACCTGCGTGATCGTATTCATCATTGCGCTTACGGTATTTGTCTATGTCCACGGATACATCACTGACTTTGGCAAGGAACAGGCCGGATCGATGGTGCGGAAGAATATCGTAAACCTCTTGCTCTTCAAGGGCTTTGAAGATCCGAGTGTCGAACCTCACGAGCAGGTATTCGCATTTTTTATGAGATGGCTTGCAAGTTCGCATCTGCTTCTTCTTCTGATCCCCATGCTCATCATCGACAGGACCAGGAAGATCACGCAGGCGATGTATATCAATTGCGATATGGGGCTTATGACATACAACTTCTTCAAAAAGCCTGAGCTCATCTTAAAGCTCTTCGATATAAGGCTGAAGCAGATGATAAAGATCAATCTGATCCCCGCCGTTGCAATAGGACTCTTCATGAACATGTATCTGTTCTATACGGGAGGGCAGGAGTATCCGTTGCAGTATATCTTTACGATTCTTGTCCCCGTGCTGATGAGCGCCATATATTCTGTCTTATATCTTGCTTTCTACTATCTTTTCCAGCCTTTTACATCTGCTGCCGAGGTAAAGGGAGGTGCATATAACATCACCTTCTGGGGAGTGGTCATCTTGCTCTTGGGCATAAGCGTTATCCCTGCAAATGCAGCCGTGATATGCTTGCTGCTCGGCATTGTTTTTGCCTCTTTGGTATTCTTTATGCGCAAACAGGTCTTTAAGTATTCGCCTAAGACCTGGCGCGTCAAGAGCTGATTGTTTGCGAAAATATAACATTCTCGGCACCTTTTGCCTGTTACAATGGAAGGGTAAACCAATTTTCCGTTCAAGACAGGAGGTATTCCAATGGCAGTAAATCGTTTTGTACTTAACGGTATCTCTTACCATGGCAAGGGCGCCATATCAGAGATCCCGGGCATCATCAAGGCAAGAGGGTTAAAGAAGGCTTTTGTCGCTTCTGACCCCGATCTTCTCAAGTTCGGCGTAACAAGCAAGGTAACCGATCTGCTCGATGCAGAAGGAATACCTTATGAGATATATTCCGACATCAAGCCCAATCCCACGATCGAGAACGTTCAGCACGGTGTTGATTGCTTCAAGGCTTCAGGCGCTGACTTCATGATCACCATAGGCGGCGGTTCTTCAATGGATACAGGTAAGGGTATCGGCATCATCGTCAACAACCCCGAGTATTACGACGTAAGATCCCTTGAGGGCGTTGCTCCCACAAAGAACCGCACGGTATTTACGATCGCCGTCCCCACAACAGGCGGTACGGGCGCAGAATCTACGATCAACTACGTGATCACCGATGTGGAGAAGAAGCGTAAGTTCGTATGCGTAGACCCTAACGATATCCCCGATATCGCAGTAGTAGATCCCGACATGATGTCTACGATGCCCAAGGGCCTTACGGCTTCAACAGGTATGGACGCTCTTACACATGCGATAGAAGGCTATACCACGGCTGCAGCATGGGAGCTGTCTGACTGTCTTGACTTAGAGGCTATTAAGCTTATCGCAAAGAGCCTGCGCAAGGCTGTTGCAAACGATCCCGAAGGCAGAGAGGGAATGGCTCTTGCACAGTATGTAACCGCTATGGCTTACTCCAATGTAGGTCTCGGTATCGCTCACTCTATGGCTCACACCCTGGGTGCAGTCTATGACACACCTCACGGCGTTGCCTGCGCAATGATGCTCCCGATCGTTATGGAATTCAACCAGGAGACGACAGGGGAGAAGTTCAAGGATATCGCAGAGGCATTCGGCGTGGATACAACAGGTATGTCACCTGAAGAATACAGGAAGGCAGCGATAGACGAAGTAAGGAAGCTCTCGGTAGATGTTGGTATCCCAACAAAGCTCGAGAGCTTAAAGGAAGAGGATCTTCCTTTCCTCTGCGAGTCTGCCGCAGCTGATGCATGCGCTCCGGGTAACCCCAAGCACGCAACACTTGAAGACTTCGAGATGATGTTCAGAAAGCTTATGTAATCTTTGGCAAATGCTTGATAAAGCAGACAGGTCGCTCTCGGCAGCGGCCTGTTTGTATTTAAGGCAAAAATAATTATATGCGAATGTAATATTTGAAAATACTTAAAGGTCTATAATATGCTATAATTCATTGACTAAAATGTGGAGTGAGATTACCAATGAGCATAACTATTCAAGATTATCTTTCCGCTTCAAACCCTGATAAGTACCAAGGGATCTCCAGGCAGTATACACTTACGGTGCCCGGCGGATACGAAGCTTCCATCATCAATTACGGAGCGCTTATCACCAATCTTATGGTGCCGGATAAAGACGGCAATGCAGCAGACATAATGCTCGGCCTTAAGGGTCTTGACGAGTATATGGCAAGCGGCTCCAACCACGGCTCGATCGTAGGCAGAAGTGCCAACAGGATCTCAGGTGCTAAGTTTAACTTAAACGGCACTACATACGAGCTTCCCGCAAACGACGGCCCCAACAATCTCCACTCCGGCAATCCCGCATACCAGAACGTATTCTGGGAAGGCCGGGTAATATCGGAGGCTAAGGCAAACCTTTACATACACGAATCAGGTATAGCAGGCATCGCAGAATGCGACGGAGAGGCTTTGCTCCTGTCATATGTTTCACCTGACGGCGCTTGCGGTTTCCCTGGCAATCTCGATACAAAGGTTATGTATTGCTGGCTCGAAGACAAGACTCTCCTTATCCTCTACATCGGAAAGTCTGATAAGGATACGGTCTTTGCTCCCACAAACCACGCATATTTCAATCTCGCAGGTCATAATGCAGGCTCAACAGGTGAGCAGCTCCTTACCATCAACGCAGACAGCGTAACTCTCAAAGACGAGTTTAACTGCCCGGACGGCAGGATAATGGATGTAGAAGGAACTGTTTTCGATTGCAGGGAAGCCAGGTTCGTATCTGAGCTCAACGAGAGCGAAGATCCCCAGATCACGATGTCAATGGGTATCGATCAGAACTGGTGCCTTAAGACCGTTCCCGGCACATTCTCCTTTGCCGGTGCCATAGAAGATCCCAAGAGCGGAAGGGTAATGGAGGTATTCACCGATATGCCCGGTATCCAGATCTACGGAGGCAATCACTTAGGCGGCACTGACCAGAAGGGCGATGTGCCTTATACAAAGTATGGTGCGGTATGTCTCGAAGCTCAGATGTTCCCCAATGCGATAAACATCCCCGAGTTCGATTCTCCCGTTATCAAAGCCGGTGAGACAGTTTTCCACGCATGTGGTTATAGATTCGTCTGATTGTGCTATAATGCTGTGAAGTAAATTTAAGGAAAGAAGGAACATCCTATGGAAAAGAAAAACATTGATTGGGAAAACCTGACATTCTCTTATCAGAAAACTGACAAGCGTTTTGTCGCTAATTACACAAATGGTGCTTGGGACGAAGGCGCTCTAATCGATGACGACATGATCGTTATGAGTGAAGACGCAGGCGTTCTTCAGTATTCACAGACAGTATTTGAAGGCCTTAAGGCTTATGAGACTGTTGACGGCAAGATCGTTACATTCCGTCCTGACCTCAACGCCGACAGACTTCACGATTCTGCAGTCCGCCTTGAGATCCCCCCGATTACCAAGGAGATGTTCATCAGATCAGTTCAGGAGACTGTTGCAGGTAACGCTGCATGGGTTCCTCCGTTCGGAACAGGCGCTTCCTTATACTTAAGACCTTATATCTTCGGTATCAACCCCGTTATCGGCGTTAAGCCTGCTGACGACTATCAGTACAGGATCTTCGCTACACCTGTAGGCCCTTACTTCAAGGGTGGTGCTAAGCCGATCAGAGTTAAGGTATCTGATTTTGACCGTGCTGCTCCGAGAGGAACAGGTAACATCAAGGCAGGTCTTAACTATGCTATGTCACTGCACGCTATCGTTACGGCACATAACGAAGGTTTCGCTGAGAACATCTATCTTGATCCTGCTACAAGAACAAAGATCGAGGAGACAGGCGGCGCTAACCTCATCTTCACAGACGGCAACGGCACACTCGTTGTACCTAAGTCAGACTCTATCCTGCCTTCCATCACAAGAAGGTCACTCGTTTATGTTGCAGAGCATTATTGCGGCATGAAGATCGAGGAGCGTGAGGTTACACTCGAGGAAGTTATGGGTGGTGCATTCACAGAGGGCGGTCTCTGCGGTACAGCTGCAGTTATCTCACCTCTCGGTGCGATCAACGATCACGGCAAGGAATTCACATTCGCTTCCGGCATGACTGATATGGGTCCTGTCATGACTAAGCTCAGAGAGACTCTCACAGGCATCCAGATGGGTACTGTTGAAGCACCTGAGGGCTGGATCATGGAGATCAATTGCTGATCTGAACAAGATTAAGAGATCCAAAGCCACCGGTCATTGAAGTGAACCCCTGAAGTTGAACACTTCGGGGGTTTATATATGAAATACAGTTTTGAATTAAAGAAAGAAATCTACGAGAAGCATTGTGAGGGTTATGGAAGCGACACTCTATCTAAAAAATATGGTTTAAACTCGTCCTCTATTCGATATATGTGTAGCTTAATTGATAAACATGGTATAGATGCTATCAGACATAAACACACAAATTATTCCCCAAAGTACAAATTAGCTGCAATTAATCGCGTATTAGTAAATGGTGAGCCTGTTAATGCCGTTGCCCTTGATCTTGGATTAACAACAGATAGTGTATTGAGTCGATGGATTAAATCCTACATCGAGAACGGGTATAATGTTGTTACTAAGAAGAAAGGCAGGCCTTCAACCCGTGACAAAGAAAAAGAAGACAGTCGAAGAACTGGAGAAGGAGAACGAACTCCTTCGCAAACAACTGTTGAAGAAGACCATAGAAGCCGAATACTTAAAAAAATTGTATGCCTTAACTCACGAGGAAGAAAAGAAGGAAAAGAACAACTGACCGAGGCAGTGACTGAGTTAAGGCAAGAATTAAAGTGTTCGTTGGATTTTATTCTTGAAACCATTAACTCAAACGATTCACTGCCGAGTCTTCCGAGATCTGATTACTACTATTGGAAGAACCGCATCGATCCGGATGCTAAGAATACGGATCTTATGGATGCCATAGCCACCATCTACACTGACAACCATAAGCGTTATGGCTATCGAAGGATCACGCTACAGCTTAGGAACGAAGGTTGGACGGTAAATCACAAAGCTGTAAAAAGGCTTATGTCCAAACTAAATCTATATGGAATTACGCCCAGAGCCAAATACAAGTCCTATAAGGGCGATTTCAACGGAACAGTAGATAACATGCTCCTGTATAAGAGCGTAGATACCAAGAAACACAGAACTGA